>JAHQYN010000019.1 GCA_024421085.1 Acidimicrobiia bacterium | reverse complement strand
TCGAACCGTTGGACGACACACTCGAACGATCCGCCCACACCACCGCCGTGGCACGCGCAGGTCTGAAACGCTAGACGCCGACTACATCTAGCTGGCCGCTCGCTGAGGCGCCTGTATTTAATGCTCGCGGGTTGTCGAGGCCCCGCACACCCCCCCCCCCCCCCCGCTGGCTGCAGTTGAACCGGTCTGTGGTCAGCTCGTTGCTGGCGTTGCACAGACGCTGGTCGGTGCTGTGGTGGTGTGTTGGGGTAGTTTCGTTGCTGGCAGCAGCGCCACCGGCGGGGTCGGTCGCGGGGTTCGGCGACGTTGCCGACGGCCAATATTACACCGAGGCTGTGCAGTGGTCAGCCGACAATGACATCGCCGGTACCGACGGGAACTGTTTCGCACCCGGCACGGTCGTCACCCGGGGCGAGGCCTCAGTACATATGTGGAACATGCAGGGCAATCCAGCCGCGCCGGCCCACAGCTTCGATGACATCACCGTCGGAGGTCAGGACGCGGCGGTGTCGTGGATGTTGCACAACGAGATCACAACCGGCACGTCACCAACAGAGTTTTCACCTGACACCGCGTTGACCCGCGCGCATCTCGTCACGTTCTTGTGGCGTTTGGCTGGTGAACCGTCGGCACCAGCCCACAGCTTCAACGACGTTCAGGCACCTTGGCAGCAAGGCAGCGTCTCGTGGGCTGCTGACCGTGAGATCACCACCGGCACATCACCCACAACGTTCTCGCCTGACACCGCGCTCACCCGCGCGCATCTCGTCACGTTCTTGTACCGATACCAAAACCAACCCACCGTCACCATCGACCCATCTTCCCCCCATTGCGGCACGTTCAGATCTGTCTCCGCCGGTGTCCAGCATTCGTGTGGGGTCAAGACTGACAACACGATCACCTGCTGGGGCGACAGCTGGCGGGGGCAGACCGACGCGCCCGACGGTGAGTTCACAACCGTGTCAGCCGGCCGCCAGCATTCGTGTGGGGTCAAGACTGACAACACCGTCACCTGCTGGGGCGACAGCTGGCTGGGGGAGGCCGACGCGCCCGACGGTGAATTCAAATCTGTCTCCGCTGGCAGGAATCATTCGTGTGGGGTCAAGACTGACAACACCGTCACATGCTGGGGCAGCCGGAAGCAGGTTGACGCGCCCGACGGTGAGTTCAAGTCCGTATCCGCTGGCAGCAAGCATTCGTGTGGGGTCAGGACTGACAACACCATCGCCTGCTGGGGCGCTTGGGTGAGGTAGTAGGCGTAGGGTGCCGGTTGGCCCGATCTGCAGGCTGCGAAGACACGCCGTTGGCTGGTTGGTGCTGAGTTGGCGGTGGTGGCCGGAACTGCTTGTGGGTCTGCAGTGTGGTCGCTCATGTTGGCGCGGGTATCGCCAGCGCGGTCAGGAGATCCTGGGGTTCGTCGGCCGAGTCATCGACGTAGACGAAGTGACCAGAATTGGGCAGCGTCGGGTCCATGCTGTTGCTGATGTGATCGAGGGGGAGGTCAAAGACTCCCGTCGAAGAATCCCGTCGAGAGTCGCGGCGAACCGCCACAACTCGCCCGCCGACTCGCGAGGGACTCAGAATCGCACACCAACAAAGCGAAGGTGCAACACGTCGAGGCTCACCTTCAGGCAGGCAACCGGCGACATCACGGAGTGGAACTGGGGCAACAACAACGCTGCCGGTTGACTCATGGTCTGAGGTATAGTGAGTCACCAGTGAGTCATAAAGGGAGGCCGGAATGGACCAGCTCACAGTTCGGGGGTTCGGCGACGAGTTGGATGCCGCAATGCGCCGACTCGCTGCTCGTGAGAAGATCTCGCTCAATCAAGCAGCACTGAAGCTGCTCCGGCGAGGCGCTGGGCTGAGTGAGGACGTCGAACGGCCTTGGACGGTGGGGTCGTCTCTCGACGACCTGATCGGCAGTTGGACTGTGCAGGAGGCCGACGAGTTTGAAGCCGCCATCAAGGATCTCGAAATGGTTGACGAGGACGCCTGGAGATGAGGGTCCTACTGGACACCAACGCATACTCCATGCTCATGCGAGGACATGAGCATGTCGCGGAGATCGTGAGGGAGGCCGAGGAGTTGTTATTCTCTGCCGTCGTCGTCGGCGAGCTTCTCTACGGATTCCGCCACGGGACTCGCTTCGAGCAGAACGCCGCCGATCTCCGCTCCGTGCTCGACAGCCCCTATTCGACGTTTGTGGAAGTGGGCCCGGTCACCGCCGACCGCTACTCCCGAATAGCGGCGACCCTTCGAGCCAAGGGTCGCCCCATACCGACAAACGATGTCTGGATTGCCGCCCATGCCATGGAAACCGGCACCGACCTCATATCGGGCGACAGCCACTTCGAGCACATCGACGGAATCGTCTGGATTCCATTGTCGACAACATGACAGGCCGCCGGTCGGGTGGCGATGCGTCCAGTCCGAGCTGAGCATCTCAGGCGACAACGGGCGGCCTGGCCGCGCCCGGTGAGAACTGACGGCCACCATCGACGACGTGACGGCCGGTAGGCGGCCCCGGCCGCGCCCGGCAACAGCAACGCGCGGGTCCGGCCACGTCCGGCGAGAACGCTGTATCGTCATGGCAATGGTGTTTCTTGTCGCTGCGGTGGTGATCGCCTTGATGATGGCGACCGTCTGGGCGATCAGTGTGGCGATCCGCGACGCCAGCATCGTCGACATTGCGTGGGGTCCAGGATTCGTCGCAGTGGCTTGGACGACCTTCATCCTCTCCTATTCGGATTTCTCGGACGGCGGCGACACCCGTCGGGCCGTGCTGCTGTGCGCAATGGCCACCGTCTGGGGGTTGCGCCTCGGTGTTCATCTGGGCATCCGCAACATCGGCAAGGGCGAGGACTACCGCTATCAGGCCATGCGCCGCCGCCACGGCGACCGGTTCTGGATCATCAGCCTGGCGACTGTCTACGGACTGCAGGGGGCAGTCATGTGGATCGTTTCACTCCCACTTCAGATCGGTATCAGCGAAACCGAGACGGGCGCCACCGCGCTGTGGATCGTCGGCGCGGCGGTCTTCGTGATCGGTTTCGGGTTCGAGTCGATCGGGGACTGGCAACTGGCCCGCTTCAAAGCGGACCCCGCCAATGCCTCTGCGGTGATGGACCGGGGGCTGTGGCGCTACACCCGCCACCCCAACTATTTCGGGGACGCCTGCGCCTGGTGGGGTATCGGACTGGTCGCCGCCTCCACTCCGATCGGCACAGTCGGGCTGGTCGGTCCCGCGTTGATCACCTTCCTGTTGATGCGCGTCTCCGGAGTGCCGATGCTCGAGCGCGCAATGTCCAAGAGGCGCAAGGGCTACGACGAGTACGTCCGACGCACGAGCTCGTTCCTCCCGCTCCCGCCGAAGCGGTGAACTCCGCCGGCCCCTGCCCAAGGTGAAGACTTGACACGCGAACCGTCAACCCGACTTCCGAGGGTCGGTTTCGTCGGGCTCGGCAACATGGGCGGCCCGATGTGCCGTCGCCTGATCGCGGCCGGCTACGACGTGGTCGCCTTCGACATCGACGACTCGGCATTGGACGAGGCGGTGACCGCCGGTGCCACGGCAGCGACTTCCGCTTCGGCATGCGCGGCTGAAGTCGGCCTGTTCTTGACGTCGCTCCCCCATCCCAGCCACGTCGAGGCTGTCATGGCCGGCGCGGACGGGGCGCTGGCGGCCATGCGGCCCGGGTCGATCTGGGTGGACCTCACCACCAACCACCCCGAGCTCGTCCGCGAGCTCGCCGCAGCGGCGCCTCGCGGTGTGCAGGTGGTTGACTCACCTGTGACCGGCGCGGTTGACGGCGCCCGCAACGGCACCCTGACCCTGTTCGTCTCCGGCGAAGCCGAACCCGTCGCTGCCGCGACAAAGGTGTTGGAGAACCTCGGACTGGTGATTGCGTGCGGTCCCCTGGGTTCGGGCAACGTCGTGAAGCTGGTGACCAACCAACTCTGGTTCGTCTCCGCGGCGGCGCTCGGCGAGGCCTTCGCCACGGGGATGGCCAACGGCGTCGACCTGGCGACGCTGTGGCATGCCATCAAGGAGAGCGTCGGCGACAGCTTCGTGGTCCGCCACGACGCACCGAGCGTCTTCGCCGGCCACTACGACCCGTCTTTCACCCTCGGCCTGTGTGTCAAGGACTTGGGTCTGCTCGACGAACTCGTACACAACGTCGGCACCGACCTGCCCATGACCGCCGCCGCGCAGGCAGTGTTCGATCAGGCCGCGCAGCGTTACGGAACCGCTGCGGGAGAGCTGCACGTCGTCAAGCGCATCGAGGACGACACTGGTATCTCGATGCGCCTGCCCGGCGACTGGGTCGCACCTTCCGAGCAAAGATGAGCCGGGACCAGATGCCCTTCTCGACTGACCCGCCTCAAAGACCGGACGGATTGATCCCGTGCATGGCCGCGACCGAACGAGTCGGCGGCCCGAGCGGCCCGTGCGCGCAGCGAACCGGAGCGGGAGACGACAGGTCTCGGCGCCCCTGCGCGGTCAACTCCGCGCACGTTCCAAAAGCACTTGGAAGTTACTCTGCCGGCCGAGAGCATGCAGAAGCTCACCTAGTCTCAGTGGACCAGTGGTAAATCGGGAACTCTGAGGGGCGCTTGACTGTGGACGAGAACGGGGGACTAACCGGGGGCCAGCCTGAGGTCGGAGTCGGGCCCTACGAGGGGCCCTGGCCCGCTGATGGGCGGCTCGACCCGGAACTGCTAACCGAGGGTGACCGGCGCAATGTCATCGACCGGTACCGCTACTGGGCGGTCGAGGCGATCGTTGCGGACCTCGACCAGCGTCGCCACGGGTTCCATGTCGCCGTCGAGAACTGGGAGCACGACCACAACATCGGCACCGTCGTGCGCACCGCCAACGCCTTCTGCGCCGCGGAAGTCCACATTGTCGGCAAGCGCAGATGGAACCGCCGAGGGGCGATGATGACCGACGTCTACCAACACATCACCCGCCACGAGACGATCGACGATCTCGTGGGGTGGGCCCGCCGCGACGGCCTGCCGATCATCGGCATAGACAACCTGCCCGGATCAACGCCGATCGAGAGCACCGAGCTGCCGCGGCGCTGCGTGCTGTTGTTCGGCCAGGAGGGTCCCGGCCTCTCCCCCGCTGCCCAGGAGGCTGCCGAGTTGGTGTGCTCGATCGCCCAGTACGGGTCGACGCGGTCGATCAACGCCGGTGTCGCCGCGGGGATCGCCATGCACGCTTGGATCCGCCGCTGGGCGAAGTCCCCCTAGCCGCCGCAGACCGCGCAGTTGCCGCAGGCCGCACGGTCGCCGCAGACCGCGCAGTTGCCGCAGGCCGCACGGTCGCCGCAGGCCGCGCAGTTGCCGCAGGCCGCACGGTCGCCGCAGACCGCGCAGTTGCCGGGTGAGTCAGGCGTCTGTCAGCCCTCGACCATGGCGATGAGTTCCTCGTCATCGGGGATCTCGACACCGGGCACGTAATAGGTGAAGAGGTCGCTCACCACCGACTCCAGATCACTCTGCTCGGTCGTCGCCAAGGTGAGGGTGACCATGGAGCTGTACATGTGGATCGTCGACACGTTGCCCAAAGCGAAGATGCGTCTGGCGAGCACATCGGGGGGGCGCTCACCGATGATCTCGTCGCCGGCACGGTAGGTCTCGTGGCCCATGCCGGTGAGGCTCCGGTTCAGTTCGAAGCGCACGACACCCGGGCGGGGCGAGCTGGAGCGGATGAAGGTAACCGGCTGTCCCATAGCGTCAGCACTCTACCCGCCGCAGAGGCCGAGCGGATTGATCCCGCACACCGTCGCGACCGAACGAGGCCGCGGCCCGAGCGGGCCGTGGGCCAAGGGCGCAGCGGAGCGGGAGACAACAGGTCTCGGCACACCGGCGCTGCTCAATCCGCGCACGCTCTGCGCGCACCGTACCGAACGTGGATCAGAACAGGCCCGGTTGCGGGTCCTCGGCGAGGAGGCGGGGCACGGCGGTCCAGCGCAGGTCGTCCATGAACACCCAGCTGCGCCGATGCACCGCGCTGGGTCCGTAGGCCGCCAGCGCAGCCTTGTGGCGAGGGCACGGATAACCCTTGTTGGCGGCGAACCCGAACGCCGGGTAGTGCCGGTCCCACTGACCCATGATCCGGTCACGGGTGACCTTCGCCACGATCGAGGCAGCCGCTATCGACAGGCTCACCGAGTCGCCCTTGACGATCTTGGTGACCGGGACCGACTCCACAAAATCCCAGTGTCCGTCCACAAGGACATGATCGACCGGCATGCCCAGGCCGTTGAGGGCGCGTTGCGCGGCGAGCTTCTGTGCTGCCGACATGCCGAGTTCGTCGCATTCGGCCCCGCTGGCATGCGCCACAGACACATCGCCGGCCCAGTCCATGATCCGGTCGTGCATCAGCTCCCGCTCAGATTCGGTGAGCATCTTGGAATCACGGACCTTGTAGAGCCCTCTGTCTCGGGGAACCACGACCGCGGCCAGGGTGAGAGGGCCAGCCCACGAACCGCGGCCCACCTCGTCGATTCCGGCAACCACCGCGTTGCCGGCCGCCCACAGGGCCTTCTCGAGCCGCAGTCCCGGAGCCTTGTTCTTGATCGACTGGCGGAGCGGTCGAGCGGTTGGCACCATCAAACGCACCCTAACCGACCCGCCACAGTGCGGTGAGCCGGGCCGTGTTGAACCACCGACAGTTGATAATCCCGCGGCGTTGCTCCCACCGGACTGCCCGCTCGGGCTAGTCGCTCGGGAGTCACTCGGTCTACTCGCTCCAGGGGTAGTGGCCCGGTCACTCGCACGGTACCTACGCGGGTTGCTCCCACGGGGTTGGTTGCCCGGGGTTACTCACCCGCGATCACTCACCCGCGGTCACTTGCCCGGGGCCCGCGGCGGCTCGGCGAGGAGGGCCTCGCCATGTCGCTCGAAGCTGGACCAGCGGGGGTCGAGGCCCAAGCATCGAAGTTCCACCCGGTCCGGGCCGCCGGTTCGCTCCCAGAGCAGCGCCGGACGATGCCCGTGCCAACGCACGCTGAACGAGACTCGGCCCCAGAGCGTGCCGAAGCCTCGCACATCGACGGGTCTGCCGAACCACTCAGACGGCGCCTCGGGGAGCAGGTCGATACGCACGCCGCCAGCCTCAGCGGTGTCACCGGCAGTGCCGACAATGCTGTCCACACCGACGCTGGTTCCAACACATGAATCGTCGACCAAGGTGCGCAACACGCGCTCTGCAGCTTTGGCGACCGGTGTCACGGGTTGCCAACGGCGCTTCGGGTCCAACGAGGCGGCCAGGCGACAGGCATCGGCGGCAGCCTTTGGGTCGGAACCTTCCAGGACACGCGCCAGCAGGATCACGGTTTCGATGTCGAGTGAACCGGTTGCACGCGAGACCAGCAGATCCGCGAGTTGATCGATCCCGGAAACCCTTTCGACTCGCAGGTCGCGAGACAGAAGTGCCCGCAGCGCGGCGACCGCAGGCACACCAGTCAACAGTCCCGCCTCTGCGGCTGTCACCACTGCGGCGCGGGCCCGATCAGCCTCACGGGCGAGCCCAGCAATGTCGAGGATCGGTGCGGCTTCCGCGGCACTTGCGGGATCGTCGGATCCGGCCTGGACCACGAGGTCACCGAGGATTCGTCTCCACGCCGTGCCGAGGTCGACGTCCGCGACATCGACGCTCAGCGCGTCGGTGGTGACGGCCGACCACCCCGAGGCGATCTCTGCGGGCGAGGCTGTCCTTGCCAGCGCCCTGCCCTCGACCACCACCTGGAACTTGACGCTCTGCCGATGCGGCAACGCCATCACCAGACCCGCCGCGACTTCGCTGCCGCGAACCGAGACGGGGTCTGCGTCAGGACCGTCCTGGATTTCTGGCCACGGGTCCCGCGCGCCACTGGTCGCGACAACGCCTCCTGCTTGACGCTCCGGGTGGATCCACAACCGACCATCGAGGCTCACGGAGTCACTGGCGGCCGAGACTTCGCCGTCGATCGCGCGGCCTACCAGCGCGACCGCCAGCGCGTCACTCGACACGTTCTCGAACTCAACGACGAGGGCTCTGCTGACCCCGTCGTTGGCCACAGCCGCACGCGCAACCACATCGCCGCCAGAAATTCGGAGGCGGGTCTCGTAGACCGGGGCGTCGTTGATCCGCTGCCGACGAGTGCCTGCGGTCTCGTGGGCGACGCGCCAGCGGTCGCCGACACCGACACCCCATTCGAACGACCATCTGCGGTCGATCGTCTGCAACCGCCCGTGCTCGTCAACGACGGCCAGGGGCCCCTCGAGGTCGCCGATCACCGAACCCTCAATGCCACCGACCCCCGCATCCACCCCCGCACCGACACTCTGATCCCGACCAGCCGAGCCGTACGACCGTTTCCACCAAGACGACCGTTTCCACCACGACGAGCCAGACGACACCGCCGGCACCGCCGACCGAGGCGGCCGACCTCGTCGCTTCCAACCGAGCCGCAGGGTCACTCGCTGGAGATCTCCCGTGCCATCAGGCCCCGGTAGGCGTCGTCTGCTCCCTGAACTCCCTGAACACAAAGACAGACCTCTTCGCAGATGGGCATGTAGACATCGTACTCGGCGGCCAGTTCGAGCACAGTCTGCGCCGACTTGACGCCTTCAGCCACCTGGTCCATCTCCGCGATGATCTCGTCGACCGAACGACCCCGACCGAGCTGCTCCCCCACGTAGCGGTTCCGGCTCTGCGGGCTCATGCAGGTAGCGAGCAGGTCACCAACACCCGCCAGACCGGCGAAGGTGGCGGGGTTGCCGCCCATCGCCACGCCCAACCGGGTGAGCTCGGCCAAACCGCGGGTGATGACCGCTGCACGGGTGTTGTCTCCAGTGCCGAGCCCCTCGGCCATCCCCGCAGCGACGGCGATCACATTCTTCAATGCGCCGCCTATCTCGCAGCCGAGCACGTCGGTGTTGGTATAGACCCGGAACAGATCTGTGGAGAACACCTCCCCGAGGCGTTGAGCGATGGTCTCGTCAGCGAAGGCGACGACCGCGGCCGCGGGGTCTCCCGCAAGGACCTCCTTGGCAAGGTTCGGGCCGGTGAGCACGCCGACGGGATGGCCCGGAAGTTCGTCTTCGGCGACCTGGGTCATCCGCTTGCGGGTCGAGGGCTCCAGGCCCTTCGCCAGCGACACGACCGGAACCCAGGGCCTGAGGCTCGAGCGAAGCTCTATGAGCGTCTCACGAAATCCCGCCGAGGGGACCCCCATGACCAGCACGTCGGCCGCCGAAACCACCGAGGCCAGATCGCACGACGCCCGCAGAGACCGGTGGAGCAGGTACCCGGGCAGATACCGGGGGTTCTCATGGCCGGTATTGATTGCCTCAGCCAGATCGGGACGGCGACTGTAGAGAGTAGTGGCGACATTGTGCGAGCACAGATGGGCCACCGTCGTCCCCCACGACCCCGCTCCAACAACGGCGACACGCATCTCCATGAGCCCACCCTAGGCCCAAAGCCCCAGCCCCAACCGCCCCGCAGAGCTGTTCGAGGTCACTCTGCCCGCCGCACTCGCTCGAGAGTTGTCTGTCACATTACTCCCTGAGCACTCGACCGAACGGGTCCTCAATGCGGGTGCAGAACCCGGCGCGAAGCCCTACGCTGGTTGGCATGGCCGACAGCGACGAACCCATCCATACGCTCAATGTTACCTTCGATCAACTGCTCGCGGTCGGAGGCGTATACTCAAACCATGTCCATGTCTGGTTCACCCAACACGAAATCACAATGGACTTCCTCACACAAAGCGGCAGCAACCAAACCAACGATGGGATTGCAGAGGCAACCTTGGTGGCGCGGATCAAGGTCGCCCCTTCCGCAATCGGTCCGATGTTGCAACAGATTGCCCAAGGGTATGAGACGTGGATCGAGACAGCCACCGAGTCCGGATTTCACTCAATAGACGTAGATCAACACACGGAGGATGACGAAAATGACTAATGTAGAGGCGAAATACCCACCGCCAGGGCCAGAATCGTACCAGATTCCGTTCGACGACTCCTTCAGTCGGAAGTCACTAGAGGAACAGCGCGCAGCTATTCGTGAGAAGATAGACGGCTTGCCTGAGGTCCGGTTTCATGGCCGATCCTGACCCCGAACCGGTGGTGGACTGAGACGACTTCGAGCAGGCCACCGACCTGCTCGTCACCACCCGCCCCGACGACGAGGGTCAGCCACGCGATCCGGTTAACGTCCGGTACGTCAACCCACGACCATCCATCGCAGCAGCCACCTGAGCCATCCGCTCGAACACATGCACGCCCCAGCGGTTGAGCGATGGTCTCGTCAGCGAAGGCGACGACCGCGGCCGCGGGGTCTCCCGCAAGGACCTCCTTGGCAAGGTGGCTCTCCGCGTTTCAGGTCGGGGGCAGCGGGTCCGCGGTTGATCAAGGGCTCGCCATCTTTCGGAAAAACTAGATTGACGCGGTTTCAGATCCGAAATTGATCGGAGGATGGAAGGGGGCCCGGCGAAGTTCCGAACGGGCTATCTTAAACGAGTACCTGCCGAACGCCCGGCTGCTCAGGCGTCGAGGACGCGGTGGCGGGCGTCTTCGGGGCTCACAACTGGTTTCTCGGTTGACCAGGGGAAGTTGATCCACTGGTCGGTTCGCTTCCACACATAGTCGCACTTGACCAACGAATGGGACTTCTCGTAGAGCACCGCGGCGCGTACCTCAGCGACGCGCTCCTCGCAGAAGTCGTAGACCAGCTTCAACGTGTGCCCGGTGTCGGCCACATCATCAGCGATCAGGACCTTGACCTCCTCCATATCGACGAGGTCCACGTAGGGAGGCAGCACCACCGGGACCGGCAGACGCTGATCGACACCGGTGTAGTACTCGCAGTTCATGACGTAGATGTTCTTGATCGAGAGGGCGTACCCGAGGGAACTGGCGACGAAGAGGCCGCCGCGGGCTATAGCCAGGATCATCTCGGGCCGATAGCCGTCCTCGGCGACGCTGACCGCGAGTTCGCGAGCGCCACGCCCGTAGGTCTCCCAATCGAGGACCTCCACCTGCTGCTTCGCCTGTACTACCGATTCGTCGATCACTGCGGCCCCCAGAATACTCCCGGCACTCGACACGGGTCAGCACACTATATGACGTTGACCGACACCTGATGCCAACCCTCAGCACCGTCGGGGGCGACAGACTTGGGTCCTCTGGGCTGGACCTCGTCTGTGCCGTCGAGGGCCCGAACGGTGATCCGGTGCCGCCCCGAGGTGGCGTTCCAAATCGTGCGCCACTGGACCCAGTTCTCGTCGTTGCCGGGAACCGCCAGATCGCAGGGCCACCAGGGGCCGTCGTCGACAGAGACCTCCACCGCATGGATGCCTCTGGGCGGCGACCACGCCACACCGGCCAGAACCACCTCGCCCGCCGGGACCGAGTGACCGGAGCGCGGCACGTCGATGCGCGACATCGTCTTCATCGGGCCCAGCTTCGACCAGCCCTTGTCGATCCAGTACCCGTCGAAGTCCTCCCAGCGGGTCAGCTCGATCTCGGTCACCCACTTGACCGCGGAGACGTAGCCGTAGATCCCGGCGACGATGAGCCGTGCGGGGAAGCCGTGCGAGATCGGCAGCGGTTCGCCGTTCATGCCGACCGCCAGCAACGCGGTGCGTCCGTCATACAGGCGGTCGGTCGGGAATCCGGCTGTCCAGTCGTCAATCGACTTGCCGACAAACTGGTCGGCGCCGGCTTGCACCCCGGCCCGCTCCATCAGCGTGACGATTGGAACGCCGAGCCACTCAGCGTTGCCGACCAGGGGTCCGCCGACGGGGTTGGACACGCATGAGAGGGTGATCTCATGCTCCTCCATCGGCATGGCGATCAACTCGTCCCAGGTGAGGGTGTAGGGGTTGTCGACCATGCCCTTGATCTCGAGTGACCAGTCGTTGGGGTCAACATGGGGTTTCCTCAGCGCGGTGTCGATCAGGTAGAACGAATCGTTGGGCGTGATGTAGGAACTGATCCCTTCAATGTCTGTTATCGCTTCGGTCGTCACTGTTGCTGCTGACGAGGGCGCGGTGGTCGTTGTCGCTTCGGTGGCCGTTGTAGTGGTGGAGGTGGTCGTCGTCGTGGAGATGTTGCTGAAGACGATGTTCTCACGAGCGGTCTCTGCGGCGGACTTGGGGGCTATTCCTCTGGAAAGCGCGAAACCGCCGACGGCTACGGCACCGGCGCCCGCGGTCCAACCCAGGAACGCCCGACGGCTCGCCGGAGGGGCGGGGGGATCTGCGAGGGGCCCGGCGGCGGCCGGTTGGTCCGCCCGACCCATGAGGCGGTCCAGCAGGAACAGCAGCGTGGCGATGCCCAGAGCGGCTGCCACCAGCGACCAGAACCAACTCGCCACTGCGGGTGACATGGGATTCCTTGCTGTGGTGAAGCCACCGAGCAGGCCGAACGCCGTGAACCCCCAGACCCCGATCTTGCGGGAGACGCGAAGCGAGGCGTTGCCGAGCGCGGCTGCGGCCAGCAGGGCGACGACGGTGATTCCCGGCAGCAGGGATGCCTTACCTGTGGACCCGAGATTCTCGATGCTCTCCTCGGCTGCCCAGCCAGGCGTGATGTCGAGGATCCATTCGCCCATACCAAGGACGAGACCGGGGATGTCCTCGCTCAGCGCCTCCACAAGCTGCCCGAACATCAAGGCGACTCCCCCCGCGGCGAAGCCCGCGAGCGCTCCCTGCCACCAGAGTCGGTCCGCGTCGGAGCTCAGACGCGTTTGGGGGACGTCGACTCCGGTGCCGTCGGCCCCTTGGGGGTCGTCGGTGCCATCGGTGCCATCGGTGCCGTCGGTGCCGTCGGTGCCATCGGTGTCGTCGGTGCCGTCGGTGTCGTCGGTGCCGTTGGTGTCGTCGGTGCCGTTGGTGCCATCGGTCGTGTCGTGGGTGTCGTCGGGTTGCGAGGTGTTCACGGGGGGTCCTCCGTCGGCGATTGCCTGTGTCTATTTCTAACCTCTCCAGTCGTCGAAACGGTCCAATACCCGCTCGGAAGTTTCGTCGCGTTCCTCACGAGATTCAGGTGGCTGTGGATTGTGGCGCGGCGCGCGGCGAGAATACGAGGACCTTGACGAACGAACTCGGCCCCTGGGGGCTTGATGCGCGGGCGCCCGCCGGCGCCCGAAGCGACACTTCCAGGGTGGGACGCGTGGTCCGTGTCGACCGAGGCGAATGCGACGTGGTGACCGAGGCGGGGACCGTGCGGGTGCTCTCAGACTCGCTCCGTGCCCAGGGCGAGGTGGCGCCGGTGACCGGCGACTGGGTGGAGATCGCTGAGCAGGAGGGACTCGGCCCGGTGATCTCCACGATCCTCGAACGCACGACCAGGGTCAGCCGACGGGACCCCGCGCAACGCGACCTCGAGCAGGTCCTGGCTACCAACGTTGAGGTAGTCGGTGTCGTGCATGGGCTCGATCGGCCGCTTCCGCCGGGTCGTCTCGAGCGCATGCTGGTTGTGGCGATCAACAGCGGGGCGGCGCCTCTGGTGATCTTGAGCAAGGCCGACGCCGCAGTAGCCGGTGACGAGAGCGAGGCGATCGTTCGTTCCGTCTGCCTCGACATCCCAGTTGTGACCACCAGCATCGTCGACGGCACCGGGCTCGACGAACTCGTCGCGCACATCGGGGCGGGCCGGACGCTGGCATTGATCGGCGCCAGCGGCGTGGGCAAATCGGCGCTGGTCAACGCCCTAGTCGGTGAGCAGCGCCTTGAGGTCGGCCCGGTCCGCGGTGTCGACAGCAAGGGCCGGCACACGACGACCGCGCGGCAGCTCGTGCTGCTGCCTGAAGGCGGAGGTCTCGTGCTCGACACGCCCGGCATCCGCTCGGTCGGGCTCTGGGAGGCTGAGCACGCTCTGGATCTCGTCTTCGGCGATCTCGAGCAGTTGGCGACCGGTTGTCGCTTCCATGACTGCGTCCACCGATCCGAGCCTGGGTGCGCTATTTCTGCCGCGGTGGCCGCTGGCGCCCTCGACGCCAGGCGAGTCGACCGTTACGTCGCACTCGTCGCTGAACTGCAATCCCAGCGCGAACGGGAGAAGCGGCGCTCCCACCGCCCCCGCCGCTAGCTTGCCGATGTGTTGCAAGAGTGCGCGCAATTGGGTGAGAGCCTGTCGCGTCTGCGGCGGTGTCATTCCCGCTCTTGTTCGCTGCGCTCACGGGCCGCTCGGGCCACGGCCTCGCGCCGAACGGGCCGCGTTGTCCCACCCATTCGCTCGGCCTCTCAAGGGTTCTAGAATCGGGAGTCGCGGGTCCGGCGTTCGAACTCGGCCAGTGCCCGCCGGTCAACTTTGTCGGTGGCGTTGCGCGGCAGGCGGGCCGTGACCCTGACGGCTTCTGGAAGCTTGTAGGGCGCCAGGCCGACAGAGCCGAAGTCCCGCAGGCCCGCCAGCGTGGGCGGTTCATGCCCGTCGGACACGACGATCACCGCCACTCCGATCTCTCCCATGATCTCGTCGGGTCGACCGACCACTGCGATCTCGGCGATCGCCGGGTGGTTGCCGAGGATTGACTCGACTTCCAGCGGATAGACGTTGTAACCGCCGCGGATGAACATCTCCTTGCGACGCCCGGCCAGCCGGTAGCAGCCAGCGGCGTCAACCCGGGCCAGGTCGCCGGTTCTCAGCCAGCCGTCGACGAGGGTCTCGGCAGTTGCCTGCGGATCGTTCCAGTAGCCCGACATGATGCACCCGGAACGCAGCCAAAGTTCGCCGATCTCGCCGTCGGCGACCGGTTCTCCGGCCTCGGTGCGTATGGCTGCCTCCACCCCGGGGCGGGGCCGGCCGATGGTGTTCAGCGCTTCCTCGTCGTCGGCATTGAGGTCGGTGCCGAGGCCGATCCCACCGCTCTCGGTGGACGAGTAGCGAATCGAGTAGGGCGCGCCGAACCTCTTTCTGGCCTCGCGCACCAGTGCCGGGGGAGAGGCGGCACCGCCGACGACGATGGCCCTGACCGCGGAGAAGTCGAGTTCGCGGCTAAAGGGGTGCGCGAGCATCAGGGCGATCTGCGGTGCCACGCCGGTCACCGCGGGCATGCGATGCTCCGAGATGAGCTGCAGCACCGGCCCTGCAGACCAGCGGTCGAGCAGGTGGGTGGTCCTGCCGCCGGCCAGCAACCAGGGCAGTTTGGTCATGAAGCCGACATGCGCGAACTGGGTGGAACTGATGCCGTGCCCGCCGCCGCCCCAGGCGCCTCCGGTGTCGAGTTCGACTATCCGCTCGAGTTGCCGGTTGCTGTACCAGGCACCTTTCGGCAGACCGGTGGAACCGCTCGTGAAGCACACGCACACCGGGCGGTCGGGATCATCGGCCAGCAGTCCGGGAGCTCCGGCTCCGGCGATCCTGAACTCCGCCGCGACAGTCTCGGAGTTCGAACCCGGGATGAGCGTCTCGCAGGCGAACCGGTCGCCTTCGACCGTGTCGGTCAGGCGATCGCCGACAATGACCAGCTCCGGATCGAACACGTCGAGGCAAGCGTTGATCTCGCGGGCGGTGAGTCTCGGGTTGATGCCGGATGTGACAGCGCCCAGGCGGGCCAGCGCCAAGAACAGCACCACGTAGTCGATGGTCGATTCGAGCACCAGGGCCACCGCGTCGCGCTCACCGATGCCGCGGGCCGCGAGTCCCCCGGCGGCTTCGTCGGCGGCCCGGTCGAGTTCTCCGTAGGTGATCCCCCAACCCTGCTGCGTCTGGTATGCCACCGTGTCGGCGAAGTCCACAGCCACCCGACGCGCGATCCCGGTAAGCACCCCTGAAAGGATATTCCTTTGATTCCAGTCAGCAAAACTGCACAACGGACCGTACTGGGCCGACGGTGTAAACGCAACCACCTCGCAAAATTTTTCGGCAACGAGACACCGGGCCGCCGTATTGGCTGTGTTCGGGGGTCAGCCGCGGGGGAGGTTGAGAATGCGTTCGGCGATAACAGGGCAACGACTCGGGGCGGGACCTGAATTCGGGGAAGGCGCGGGGCGTGGGTACGCTCACGGGTCATGGACGCTTGGAACGATCCCGCGCTCGACGCTTTCGCCGACGAGGTGCGCACCTGGATCGAGGAGCACTGCGTCGGCGAGTTCGCCGCGTACCGGGGCCGGGGTTGGACCGGCCGGGAGGACGTGCCCGTCGAGGTCCAGTGGGCCTGGGAGAAGGAGTTGGCGTCCGGCGGCTGGCTGGGGATCGACTTCCCTGCCTGGATCGGCGGACGGGCCTGTTCGCTCGCTGAGCAGGTGGTCTTTCATCGGACCTGCGTCGAGTCGCGCGCCCCCGGACGCCTGCCCAACATGGGCCTGACCCTGCTGGGCCCGACGTTGATGGCTTTCGGCAGCGAGGCTCAGCAGCGCCGTTTCGTGCCGCGCATCCTCGCCGCGCAGGACTACTGGTGCCAGGGATACTCCGAGCCGGATGCGGGCTCTGATCTGGCCAATGTCAAGACCCGGGCTGAGCTTGTCGACGGGCACTGGGTCGTCAACGGCCAGAAGGTCTGGACTTCGCTAGCGCAGTACGCCCAGTGGATATTCATGATGGTCCGCACCGCGGGGGGTGCTCAGCGCCACGCCGGGCTGAGCTGCCTGTTGGTGCCGATGGACCAGCCCGGTGTCGAGATCCGTCCGATTGTGCAGATCACCGGCGGTTCGGAGTTCAACGAGACGTTCTTCTCCGACGCCCGAACCGAGGAGTCGCTGGTTGTGGGCGGCGTCGGCAACGGCTGGAAGGTGGCGATGGGGACTCTGGGCTTCGAGCGGGGTGCTTCAACGCTGGGACAGCAGGTCAGCTACCGCCAGGAGTTCGATGATCTTGTCGCTCTGGCCAAGGACAACGGACGGTCGGCTGACCCGCTCGTGCGTCAGGAACTGACCCGCAGCTTCGTCGAGTTGGAGATCCTGCGGTTCAACCAGTCGCGAATGCTGACTGCCATGACGGGCGGCTCCGCGCCGGGCCCCGAAATGTCGATCGGCAAGCTCTATTGGGCGTCGTGGCATCGTCGTCTGGGCGAGTTGGCGATGCTGGTCCGCGGGGCCAGTGCCATGGTCGGGTCGTCCGAGGCGCACAACGGCCATCCGAGTTTCGGCGATCACGAGCTTCCCGACTATGAGATCGACCGTGAGCAGCGCACCTTCCTCTACAGCCGTGCGCACACCATCTATGGAGGCTCCAACCAGATTCAACGCAACGTGATCGGCGAACGCGTCCTGGGCCTGCCGCGCGAGCCCCGCTGACCACTCTGCTCGTTGAACCTTGCAGAGTCGGAGTTCAGTGTCACTCGGTGTCGCTATGCTTGGGTTCGACTCGACGGACCGGCACAGACTGACGGACCGGCACAGACTGAACAAAAGGAGTGGCGATGGGCAGGATTCGCAATACGTTCGAGCTGGCGAAGCTCTCGTGGGGAGTGCTGAAGAAGGACCGGGAGCTGCTGGTGATTCCGATCCTGTCGTTCTTGGTGTCCGCGGCGCTGTTGATTCCGCTGGCGTTCGTTGTGTTCGCGACGGCCAGCACCGAATCGGGAGGCGTCAACGAAGCCTCCGCGAACCCGGCGATGCTGCTGGTGGGGATCGTGGCAGCCCTAGGTCTGAGCGTGATCAGCGTCTTCTTCAACGGCGCGCTGGTCGCCGGGGCCCACGAGCGGCTCGCAGGCGGTGATCCGACGGTCGGTTCGGCGATCCGCAAAGCGTTCAGCCGGATCCCGGGCTTGGTTCCTTGGGCGATAATGACCGCCACGGTCGGGCTGATCCTGCGGGCACTGCGAGAACGCGCAGGCTGGCTGGGTCAATTCGCGATCAACATGATCGGTCTGGCTTGGGAGGTTGCGACCTTCTTGGTCGTCCCGGCGATCGTGATCGACGGCAAGGGGGCTGTCGAGGGTTTGAAGACCTCGGGTGCGTTGCTCAAGTCGACCTGGGGTGAGAACCTGGCAGCCCGGGTCGGGTTCGGGCTCCTCGGTTTTGTGGCGATGCTGCCGGCGCTTCTTTTGATTGTGGTGTTGGCTTCGCTCGGTGGGGTCGGCCTCATCGTGGGCATCACCATCGGCGTGGTCTGGATCGCGGTGGTGGTTGTGGTGATGACCGCACTGAACGCGGTGTTCCAGGCAGCGCTGTACCTCTACGCGACCTCGGGGATGGCCCCGAGCGGGTTCGAGGGCTCCAGCATCGGTGAGAGCTTCAGCCGCCGCTGACCCGCTGGCCCGCTGAGTCCGGCTAGCTCACAGCAGAGTCGTCCTCGGGTCGCTGGATCGAATCGATCAGGCCCCATTTCAGCGCGGTGCCTGCGTTGATCGTGCTGTCTTGAAGCAGCCATGCCAGGGTGCGGTGCCGCCCGATCCGTGCCGGAATGCTGAAGGTCCCCCCCACCCCGGGCATCAGTCCCATCCGGGTCTCCGGCAGCCGGAACCAGGCGTCGGGGTGTGCCACGACCCGACCGCAGTAAGCCATCATCTCCACGCCCGCTCCGACACACGGCCCATGCACGTGAGCTGTGACCCGCTCGGCGATGCGATGCAAGTGCGGTGCGATGTTGGCCGTGGAGCGCAGCAGGTGCGCGGTCAACGGATCGGCCACCGTGCCGAACTCGCCAAGATCGCCGCCCGCACAGAACGCGGGCCCCGCGCCCAGCAGGCGGATCGGCCGCGGCGCGCCGAGCGCCAGCGCGCAGAAGGCGTCGATCAACTCGTCACGCATTCGGGCATCGACCAGGTTGCGCAGCCGTGGCCGGTCGAGGATCACCTCGATGCAGTCGTCGTGCTCCTCGATCCGCAGCCGCGGGCCGTCGTCGTTGCGGACACGTCGCCGCTGGGATGCCAGCCAGGAAGCGAACTCTGCGCCTGACTGCAGGGTCGCGTAGGCGAGCGATTCAACCAGCAGTGCTTCCTCGACGGTCCGGTCTGCGGCGCCCCGCAGAACCTGCGCGGCGGTCACCGCAGCCATAGGGGTCGAGAGGGCACCGGCGATGATCGGGTCGGGGTCTTCGGTGCGGACGTCCCAGGCCGCGTCGGCGCTGTCGCCCACACCTATCGACACGACCGGCAGCGCGGCCAGGCGTTCGGCGATCTCGGCACCTCGGTGGTCTCCGAGTTCGACTGCAACCACCGGCACCCCGACCATGGCACCGACCGTACGGTCGATGTCCGGTGATGCCGCCTCGGTCTGCGCCCGGTGCCATGACCAGCGGACGGCTCGCATCACCGGGCCTCAGCCGTCCGGTTCGCCTAGATGACTGTGCTGGGCGCGCAGCACTCGGCGCAGTAGCTTTCCCGTGTCGTTGTACGGGAGTTCGTCGACTGCCACAACATGGGCGGGAACGCGACTCGACCTCAACCGTCGGCGCACCAGTGCCTGGATCTCGCCGGCGTTGACTTCTGCACCGGTCTCAGCCGCATCGTCGGCGAGCACGATGACGGCCACCACCTTCTCCCCCCACCGTTCATCGGCGACGCCGATTGCGGCGGCCTCCTTCACCGCCGGGTGGGTGAGCAGCACGTCCTCGATCTCTCCGGGCGACATGTTCTCGCCTCCGCGGATGATCACGTCGTCGTTGCGCCCTTGAACGAACAGGTAGCCGGCCTCGTCGATGAAGCCTCCGTCGCGGGTTGGGAACCAGCCGTTGACGAGCGGTGAAGCGGCTTCAAGGTATTCGCCCGACACCTGTTCACCACGCACGAAGATCTCGCCGGTCTCGCCCACAGGGACTTCTTCACCGGTCTCGTCGCGGATCGACAACTCCACACCGGGCAGCGGCAGGCCGGTTGAGGCGAGGCGCCGCTGCACGGCGGGCTCTTCGCTGTACTGGGCCAACCGATGGTCGTCGGGCCCCAGTACCGCGACGGTCGAGGAGGTCTCGGTCAAGCCGTAGGCGTTCGCGAACGAGGTGATCGGGAACAGTTCGAGCGCTCGGGTTATCACCGGCAGGGGCATTCTCCCTCCACCATAGGACAGGGCCCGAAGCCCGAGCATGGGTTCTGAGCCACGGGCATCCAGCGCCTCCACGATGCGGGCCAACATTGTGGGCACCACCATGGCATGGGTCACCTGTTCGGTCTCGACGGTGTCGATCCATACGTCGGGGTCGAAGCTGGGGAGTTGCACGATGCGGCGCCCGGCGTACACCGACGACAGCATGGCGGCGACCCCGGCCACATGGTAAGGCGGCACGCTCACGATCGTCGCCTCGTCGGGGGCCGCACCCATGAACTCGACCGACCCCAGGACGTAGGAGACCAGGTGTCGGTGGCGCAGAACGGCAGCCTTCGGGTCCCCGGTCGTGCCGCTCGTGTACAACAGCACGGCGATCGCCTCAGGGTCCGCAGGCCGCTCGGCCTCAGCAGACGGGACTCTTTTGCGCTGGAGATCTTCGAGAAACTCGCGGCGGGTCATGGTCTCTAGGCCTTGCACAGCGGCGAGTCGAACGGCACCGAGATCGTCAGTGATCGCAACGCCTGGTGCGTTGCGCTGCGCCAGAGCCCGCAGGTCTTCGTCGGCCAGCCGATAGTTGAGAGGCACGTACGGCATGCCTGCGGCGGCCGCGCCGAACAGGGCGATCGGCACCGCCGGACTCGACTCGTCGCACAACACCACCCGTTCGCCCTCCGAGGCTCGGAAACGCCCCGCCGCTGCGTGAGCCCGGTCATAGAGTTCGCGGTAGCTGAGCCCTCCTTGCAGCGAGCCGACTGCGACCCGGTCAGCCGACCCCTCCGCGGCCATCTCCAGCAGGTTCAGCAGGTTCAGCAGGTTCATGGCAGCAGGTTCAGCAGGTTCATGGCAGCAGGTTCATGGCAGCAGGTTCAGCAGGTTCAGCAGGTTCAGCAGGTTCATGGCAGCAGGTTCAGCAGGTTCATGGCAACAGGTTCAGCAGGTTCATGGCGGGTCCAGGCTGGTCAGTCTGAGGCCGGCAGGGTCTTCGGCGCGGCGACGCTCAAGGGGGTCCCATCGACAGCGATCGAGCCTTCACCACCCTTGGTGGCCAGCAGTTCGACGGTCGCGTCCGCGTTCGTGTAGCGCTTGCCGAGCAGGGTGCCCTCGGCGGCGTCCGAAGCAGGCTCGCCGCTGATCTCGGCGGTTCCAGCGGCAACCATGTCGGCACCGCCACAGGTCAACTCGGCGTCGCCGCCGCCTTTCACCACGATTACTTGCGTGGTGCAGACCGTGGACTGGAAGCGGGTGCCTGGCTTCAATTCGACCATCGTCTGTTACTCCTGGGGCGTCGGCTGGTGCTCCATTGTGCCGCGAAGCCAGCAACAGGCCAAAGCCGACGTTCGCCTCCCGCACGGAAGGAAGGCCGGCGACGGTATGACGGATTACCCTGCCAACCAGCAACCAGCAACTTCGACACCCCGGCGCATCATGATTGCACGACCGAGACCCGACATTTTGTCAAGCTCATCACATACAGTTTGTAAAGTAGAATCCATACAGTTTGTAAAGTAACAGTCTGACAGTCTGTCAAGTAGAACCTAGTGTCAGGTCATGGACTTCGTCGGGCGCCACATCCGGACCCAGATAGAGGAAGCCCTGGAATCGTCCCGAGTAGTCATGCTTCACGGGGCGCGGCAATGCGGCAGGATCGGAGACCGCTTGCATCTCCGGCCCGTGAGCTACCTGTGGTCGGATTGATGGTCGGTCCGCGATCCTTGAGCGCATCCGCGCGCGATCTCGTGGTCTGGGCGTCGAGCGGCGCGATGTCGTTGACAGGGCGGCGTTGCGGTCCGCCATCGACTGGCCCGGCCAGGGTGGCTTCAGCCATGGTCGCAGCAGCAGATGATCTAGCACGGCGAACTGCTCGCTGGGGCACCACGGTGGTGGTCGACGGACCCGCACTGTTGGGTGAACGCGCCGCTCTGAGCGGAATGGGCCGCAATGGAGACACGTCGGTGGGAGGGTCGGCTCGTTTCGTTCGGGCAGCTGACGGTTGGATCGTTCTCAACCTTCCCCGGCCAGCAGATGTCGAGTCGCTGCCCGCCCTTGTCGGACGATCGTTGGATGCCGACGACTGGCCGGCGATCGCTGGCGGCATCGCTTCGCTGACCGGTGCCGAGGTCGTCGAGACGGCGAGGCTGCTGGGGCTTGCGGCGGCGGTTCCGGGGAGCTGGTCTGAGGCGGTCCCCTCTCCTGGTCGGGAACTGCATCGTGGCGGCGGGCGCAGGATAGTTGACCGGCCCCTGGTGGTGGACCTCACCTCGTTGTGGGCCGGCCCCTTGGCCGGCGGACTGCTCGCTGACGCCGGTGCCCGGGTTGTCAAGGTGGAGGGCGCGGGCCGTCCCGACGGGGCGCGCGGAGGAACCCCGGAGTTCTTCAACCTGCTCAACCACGCCAAGGAGTGTGTGGAAGTCGACTTCTCGGCCACCTGGGATCGGGCGTTGTTGCGCGGCTTGCTCCGTGCCGCCGATCTGGTGTTGGAGGGGTCCCGGCCCAGGGTCATGGACCAGTTGGGAATCGACCCCGCGGAGCTTGCCGACGCCGGTGTCTGCTGGTTGTCGATCAACGCCTACGGCCGGTGTGGCGATGCCGCGTTGCGGGTTGGATTCGGTGACGACACGGCGGTGGCCGGAGGGCTCTGGCTCGCCGGCGATCCTCCCAACTTCGTCGCCGACGCTGTGGCTGACCCGATCGCCGGTCTGGCCGCAGCCGCGTTGGGCGCTCAGATGTTGGCGTCGGAGCAGGCAGCTGTTGCGGAGGTGCCGCTGGCCCGAGCCGCGGCCTGGGCGAACTCCGGCGCGATGCCCGGCGCGATGCCCGAATCGACCGGCCCGGGTATGCACAATGACGGTGGACGGTGGATTGTGGACCTTGGAGACGAACGCGTGCCGGTTCAGCAGCCCGGGCACAGACGGCTGCGCTCGGCAGCGAAGCCTGTCGGCAGCCATAATGCACTGCTGCGAGCCGAGTTCGATACACGACGCTGAGAAGGGGGCGTCTTCTCACGGTTCACAGACACACTCCTTTCAACAGGAGGAGGTGCGATTACGGTCGCTGGCCAGCGGTGACTGTCTCGAGTTCGTCGGACGGCGCGTCGGTCTGCCCGGACTCGTTGTCTCCCCAGCAGACGACAGTGTCGTCAAGGCGCACACCACAGCTATGGGTATCGCCCGCGCTCACCGACTTGAACTCGCCGGACGACGCGTCGCTCTGCCCAGACACGTTGGACCCCCAGCAGACGACGGTGTCGTCGAGGAGCACCCCACAGCTGTGGTCGTCGCCGGCGCTGACCGACTTGAACTCGCCGGACGGCGCGTCGCTCTGCCCAGACACGTTGTCTCCCCAGCAGTCGACAGTGTCGTCAAGGCGCACACCACAGCTGTGATTTCCGCCGGCGCTCACCGACTTGAAGGACTCGCCGGACGGCGCGTCGCTCTGCCCGGAATCGTTGGACCCCCAGCAGACGACGGTGTCGTCGAGGAGCACCCCACAGCTGTGGGTGTGGCCGGCGCTCACCGACTTGAATTCGCCGGACGGCGCGTCGGTCAGCCCGGAATCGTTGGACCCCCAGCAGACGACGGTGTCGTCGAGGAGCACCCCACAGGCATGACTTCCGCCAGCGCTCACCGACTTGAACTCGCCGGACGGCGCGTCGGTCAGCCCAAACAAGGCCAGGTTGTCTCCCCAGCAGACGGCCGTGTCGTCAAGGCGCACGCCACAGCTGTGGACCAAGCCGACGCTGACCGACTTGAACTCGCCAGACGGCTCGTCGGTCAGCCCGAACTCGTTGGACCCCCAGCAGACGACAGTGTCGTCAAGGCGCACGCCACAGCTGTGGGCTCCGCCGGCGCTGACCGTCTTGAATGCAAATTGGGGATCCCCGCCGTCACCCGTGTCTTCGGCATCGGCCTCGTCGTCGTCCGTGTCTTCGGCATCGGCCTCGTCGTCGGTGCCGTCGGCATCGACATCGTCGGCACCGTCCCCGTCGGCATCAGCATCTTCTACGTCGCCGGTTTCGTCAGTGCCGGTATCGTCGGCATCCTCAACGTCGGCACTCCCATCGTCGGCACCGTCGTCGTCAACATCGCCGGTCACCTCAGTGCTGGCATCGTCGGCAGCGTCCCCGTCGGCACCGTTGTCGTCAACATCGCCGGTCACCTCAGTGCTGGCATCGTCGGCAGCGTCCCCGTCGGCACCGTTGTCGTCTCCATCGCCGGTCACGTCGGTGCCGGTATCGTCCGCACCCGCATCGTCCGCACCGTCAACGTCGGTGCCGGTCACGTCGGTGCCGGTAACGTCCGCACCGTCAACGTCGGTGCCGGTCACGTCGGTGCCGGTGATGTCGGCACCGCCATCGTCGGCACCGTTGTCGTCTCCATCGCCGGTTTCGTTGCAGCTTGGGGTTGTGGTGTCGATGGTGACGTTTGGTTCGCCTCGGTAGCGGTACAGGAAGGTGACGAGATGGGCCCTGGTCAAGGTGTCGTCGGGTGAGAATGTGGTTGGCGTGGTGCCGGTGGTGATGCCCTGGTTGGACATCCACGACACTGCGTCGTGTTGCCAGTCTGAGTTGATGTCGGTGAACTGGTGCGGTGGCGCATCGGGTTTACCTTTGAGGCGGTACAGGAACGCTGCGGCTTGGGCGCGTGTGAGGGTGTTGTCGGGTGAGAATGTGGTTTCCGTGGTGCCGGTGGTGATGCCCTTGTTGGACATCCACGACACTGCGTCGTGTTGAGCTTCGTCTGTAACGTCGCCAAACGGGTGCCGGTCACCAGGGTCGGGTTGTTTCACCATGTTGTAGATCCATACTGCGGTCTCACCGCGCGACACAGCCGCGTCGGGCGCGAAACAGTTCCCATCGATGCCGGTGACCATGTTGTCAACAGCCCATTGAACCGCACCAGAGTAGTACCTGCCGTCCTCAACGTCGCCGTACCCAGCTACCGCCGATGCCGGCGCGGCAACCAACAATGACGACGCCCACAACGCCAAGACCAGACCACACAACCCAGTCATCGAACCAGTCATCGAACCCATGAACGAAACCCCCCGAGAATTCAGTCGGGCAGTGATGGTTGGTCGGTGGTTCATGGTCGCGCTCCAGAAAACAGACAATGCCAAGCCGCCGCTGAGGCGGCAGTGGAAACACAACGCTACACCAACGTTGCTGAGTTCCACCGCTTCGACACAGCAGCGGACCGGCTCAGAACCTCACGCGAAGCAGAACGCGAAGCAGAACGCGGGGCGCGCGATCCGGTCACCCCTCAACCCGTCACAAGGAGACGACGGCGGTGGTCTTCACAGCTAGGGTCGCAGTCGATGGGCGAAGGCCATGATTGGGGTGAGACCCTCGACGACCTGCAGCAACGCCGCGAAGATGCGTTCGCGATGGGCGGTGCCGAGAAGTTGTCTGCCCGCGCCGCCTCCGGGCGCCTTGATGCCCGTGGCCGCGTGGCGGCACTGCTCGACGACGGCTCGTTCACTGAGATCGGGACTCTGGCTGGCGGTGCGGCCCCGTCCGATGCGCTGGTTGCGGGTGTCGGGAGTATCGAAGGGCGACCCGTGGCTGTCGGGGCTGAGGACTTCACGACCATGGGCGGCTCGATCGGCGCGGCGGCTTCGCGCAAACGCTGGCGCCTAGCCGACATCGCCGGTCGCGAGCGCATTCCGTTGGTGATGCTGCTCGAGGGTGCCGGCCACCGTCCGCCGAGGCCTGGCGACCCCGCCGGCGGCAGCCCGGGCGATCTGCAAGCGCAGGGCCGGCTATCGGGTTACGTGCCGATGGTGTGCGCGGTGATGGGTTCGTCGGCAGGCCACGGCGCCATCACCGCGCCGCTGTGCGACTGGTCGGTTATGACGGCCGACGCCGCCATTTTCACAGCCGGTCCGCCGGTGGTGAAAGCGTCGCTGGGCGAGGAGGTGTCGAAGGCCGATCTGGGAGGCCCGGCGGTGGCGATAGCCAGCGGGGTGATTCACAATGTGGCGCCTGACGATGCTTCGTTGCTTGCCGATGTGCGCACCTACTTGGGCTTCTTCGGCTCGTCTGCGTGGGAGCAGCCGCCCTGGTGCGATACCGGCGACCTCGGCCCGAGGCGTCTTGATGACATGCTCGAGATCGTTCCCCGTGACGGTTCCGCGGCCTACGACATGCGCCTGGCGGTCAGCCGGGTGGTCGATCAGGGAGGGTTCTTCCAGATTCAGCCCGATTTCGGGCCTTCGATCGTTTGTGCGCTCGCTCGGATCGGTGGCTGCGCGGTCGGGGTGGTGGCCAACCAGCCGTCGGTCATCGCCGGGTCGATCGATGTAGACGCGGCCGACAAGGCGGCTCATTTCATCGAGGTCTGCGACAGTTTCCACCTGCCGCTGGTGTTCTTGACGGACAATCCGGGGGTGCTGGCGGGAACTGCCTCGGAGCGTGCCGGGATCCTGCGGGCGGGGGCGCGTATGTTCACCGCGCAGACCCGCGCCTCGACGGTCAAGATCCAGGTCACGATGCGCAAGGCGTACGGTTTCGGTTCTTGCGTGATGGCGATGAACGGCTTCGACAACCAGACGCTCTCCTATGCGTTTCCCGGTGCCACGATGGGCGCCATGGGTTCACAGGGCGCAAGCGATGCGGTCCGCGCCGATGCGGTCACCCGCGAACAGCTGCACCAGGCCGAGTTGGAGTCGAGCTACCGTTCCGCGTCGGGGCTCGGCTTCGACGAGCTGATCGACCCGCGTGACCTGCGCAACGCCATCCTCACAGGTCTCGAGCTGAGCGCCCGTCGCCGCATCGAGTCCCCCCAGCCCAAAGCCCGGATCGGGATCACCCCCTGACCCCCAGACCCTGCGCCGGTTCAGGCTTCACCCCCGAGCGCCCGCACACAACCCACCCACATGACCAGACCCTGCGCCGGTTCAGGCTTCACACCCAAACTCCGGCACACAACCCACCCGCATCACCCAGACCCTGCGCCGGTTCAGGTTTCACGCAGAGATCGACAGGTCCGAGACTTCAGGATTCATCCGAGTCATGTTGGCGGTGTCGAAGACGGGGGGATCACGTAGCGAAACCTTCGGTGTCGCTACGGCTACGCCGGGGCCCTCACGCAGCAGTCTGCGGCAGTCTGGTTGTGCAACGAGCGCCGGGCGGGATTTGAACCCGCGGCTTTACGGCTTTGCAGGCCGTCCCCTTGGTCCGCTCGGGCACCGACGCTTAGACCCGAAATGCTAGCGCCGGTGAGTCGGCGTGCGACTATGGAACGATGGCAGTTGAGATTTCTTTCTTCGGACGCACGGCCGCAGTGGTCGGAGGCGGCGGCGGGGGCATCGGCAGCTCCGTGTGCGAACGGATCGCTCAAGCCGGTGCCGACATCATCGCCGTCAGTTCAGTGCAGGAGCACGTCGACGACACCGTCGAGCGCGCAGAGGCACTCGGCGTGCGGGCATCGGCACAAGTCGCCGACGTCAGCGACTTCGGCGCCTTGAGGACCGCAATCGACAACGGTGCCCAGACGCTCGCAGCGCCAGACCTTCTCGTCAACGTCGTCGGCGGCGTGACACCGCAGTACTGGCACCGCCTGTCGGACTACCCCATCGAGACGTTCGACCACCTGCTCACCACCAACCTGCGCTACGCCTTCGTCAGCGCACAGCATGTGGCGCGGCGACTGATCGACGACGGCCGCGGCGGCGCGATCGTCAACATCTCCTCGATCGCCAGCGCTGGCCAGCCCCTCCTCGGTGCCTACGGCGCAGCCAAAGCCGGTCTGGACTCGCTCACCCGCACCATGGCGATGGAGTGGGGGCGCCACGGCATCCGGGTCAACGGCCTGGCCCCCGGCACCATCAACACGCCGCGGTCAGGTCGCGATCCCGACGAGGTTGACCCCATGGCCGCGTCCATCACCCTGCAGCGCCGCGGGCGGCCCGACGACATCGCCGACGTCGCCCTCTTCCTGCTCAGCGACCTCGCCAGCTACGTGACCGGACAGACCATCGCCGTCGACGGAGGCCCGAGCCGCGCCGGCATCGACCGCCACGACCTCCCCAGAGCCGTCACCAACCCGACGATCCGCGCCCGTTTCGAGCAGTAACCTCGGGTGGATCTTCGAGTCGACCGTTGGCGCGGCGAGCCGCGCCCGTTTCGAGCAGTAGGGTCTTCGGGACCTGAGCCCCGCCGATCCGCGGTGGCTGCGAACCCTGCGAACCCGCAGCACCCGTAGGAGGCGGCCGGTGAACGCCGCCATCCGGCTCGCGGGCCGCGATGTCGCGCGGCGAGAACGTGGCATCGGTCGTGTGGCGGGCACTCTGTGGCCAATGCGGGATGTCAATTCCCGACCTAGTAGGTTAGGATTAGCTCTCCATCCCCTACCAACGACCAGAGGCGGTCACACCATGTCACTCCGAATCAACGACGAAGCACCCGACTTCACAGCCGACACCACCGAGGGAACCATCTCCTTTCACGATTGGATCGGCGACGGCTGGGCGCTGCTGTTCTCACATCCCAAAGACTTCACGCCGGTCTGCACCACCGAACTCGGTGCCGTGGCAGCACTCAAGGACGACTTCGCCGCCCGCAACTGCAAGATCATCGGCATCAGCGTCGACGGGGTCACCGACCACGAGGCCTGGAGCGCCGACATCGAGTCGGCCACCGGCAACGCCGTCAACTATCCGCTGATCGGCGATCCCGAACTGGCGATAGTCAAGCTCTACGACATGCTGCCCGGCGACGCCGGCGACACTTCGCAGGGCCGAACCGCTGCCGACAACGCCACCGCCCGCTCGGTGTTCATCATCGGTCCCGACAAGAAGATCAAGGTGACCCTCACCTACCCGATGACGACGGGCCGCAACTTCGCCGAGATCCTGCGCATCCTCGATTCATGCCAGCTGACCGCCAACGAGGCGGTGGCCACCCCCGCCAACTGGCAGCAGGGTGAAGACGTGATCATCGTGCCGGCAGTGTCCGACGAAGCCGCGGCAGATAAGTACCCTGGCGGTTTCGAGCGCCGGCTCCCCTACCTCCGCTACGTGCCGCAACCCTAAAGTTCAACTTCAGGGTCAGACTGTAGTTGCCTTGACTCTGCCGTCGGCGAGGTCTTCGATCTCGCCGCGCCCGCGCATCCGCTCGAGGTGCAGCTCCGCGCTGCGCGCCTCGACCCGGTCGGCGAACACAGACTGGGCACCGGGGCGATAGATGAACCGGTGGCGCACCATGTCGGCAATCGTGCGGGGCTCAGACAAGAACTCGAGCATCGCCGCGTGGCGCCGCGGGATCGCCGCCTCGAACGCATCGAGCAGTCTCAGGAACTCTTCACGGCTCTCGATCACGCCCTTGTGGTGGAAGGTCACATAGAAGTCGGCCTCCTCGCCGCGCACCGCAGCGATGCTGGCCTCGAACTGGTCGAGGTCGCTCCAGGTGTCGCCGTAGTAGGGACCGAACCCGCTGAGGTCGATATCGGACAGGAAGAACACGCCGCCCGAAATTCGAAAGCCGCTGTGGCCGCGGGTGTGGCCCGGCAGATGCACGGCCTCAACGGTGACGCCGCCCAGGTCGAACACATCGCCGTCGCTGAAACCGTGCGCATCAGGACGCGGCGTATAGAAGAACTCATCGACGAACAGCTGAGCCAGCAGGTCCCGCTCCTGAGGCCCGGGGCCCTGGACTTCGAGCATCCCCTCAAGGCTCTGCAGCGCCGGCAGATCCGCATGGTGCATGTGGACCCGAGCATCGGGAAACATCTTGTTCCCGGCGATGTGGTCCTCGTGCCCGTGACTGTTGAGTACCGCGTCGACCCGGGCCGAGACCCCGCCCTGGGCAACCACCGAGACCGACGGGTCGATGATCACCGACTCCCCGCTGCCGCGGACGACCAACGAGTTGCCCGACGGGTACTTGCCCTGGTCGGCCCCCACCAACACGGTGACCGCATCAGTGAGGACCCGGCTCTCCCCCGTCCAAGTCGCTGCCATCCCCCGACCCTACCGCCGGTCGACACCGCCACCGGAAACGAGCGGTCTCGAGTTCGTGAAACGGAATCGGCGCGGTAACATAAGCAGCTGATTGCGGACGTAGCTCAGTTGGTAGAGCGCAACCTTGCCAAGGTTGAGGTCGCCGGTTCGAACCCGGTCGTCCGCTCCAAGCGAAAGCCGCCACTGATGACCGGCACAGGCACGCCCACCAACACAATCGACGTTGGCGCGCCGACTTGACAGACGGACGCCGACGAAGTGCCCGGTGCCAACGAAGTGCCCGGTGCCAACGAAGTGCCCGGTGCCAACGAAGTGCCCGGTGCCGGCGCGATCACGGCACCTCACGGGCGCGGTTGAGGCCCTCGGTGTCTGCTTCCGCAGGCCCCGCCCCGCGCGGGACCTCACGGGCGCGGTTGGGGCGTGGGCACGCAGCATCGCCGCCCCAGACCGCCGCGCGGAACCTCACGGGCGCGGTTGGGGCGCTCAGGCAACGTCCGTGGTTGTCACGGCTCGCGGTTGATGTTCTCCTTCATCTCATCGAGCCGCATAAGGATCGGATAACCGCCCACGCTGATGGCGTTGCCGTGCCCGGTGCTATGCACGTCGAACACCGACTGCAGCGCCGCGTAGTAGCCCTGCGTGTCGAGCGTCTGGTTCACTGCCCGTTTCGCCTGGGCCAGACCGAAGGCGTTGTTCGTGGCGATCTGAGCCGCTATCTGGTGCGTGCGCTCCCACAGCTGATCACGCGGCACGACCTCACGGGCCAGACCGATCTGGTGGGCCTCCTCGGCGCCCATGGTCCGCTGGGTGAAGAGGATGTCCTTGGCCCGCCGAGCGCCGAACTCCCAGGTGTGGCCGTGGTACTCGACTCCGCCGACGGCCATCAACACCACCGGGTCTGAGAACTCGACGTCGTCGGCCACGACGAGCAGGTCGAGCGGGAAGATCAGGTTGAACGCTCCCGCGATCGCCTTTCCCTGGATCGCACCGATCGTCGGTTTGGGGATGTTGCGCCAGTGCCACGAGTAGCCCAGATACTTGCGGGCCTCCCAGCGATAGATCTTGTGAAGCTGCCAACTGCCGTCCTCTTCTTGGAGCCCCGCACTGTCGGAATCGGGCGAGCCCCCCAGATCATGGCCCGCAGAGAAATGCTTGCCCTCGCCGCGCAGGACGATGACCTTGACCTCGTCGTCGTATTCGGCCGTGCGGAAACGATGGTCGACCTCGTCGAGCATCCGCTCGTTCTGGGCATTGGCCTTCTCGGAACGGGCCAAGGTGATGGTCGCCACTGCGTCGGCCACTTCGTAGTCGACGTAGGTGAAATCGTTCATGGTCGAGGCTCCTCTATGGCGTCCACGGCGATTCCCACAGCGAGCAGAGTTCCGTGGACGTGGTGATGGTAGCGATCAGCGAGAGAGTGTTGTCAATCACCGCGTCGGCGTACTCGGCGGGCACACCGGCGACCGCATCTCGCACTAGGACCACCTGATAACCGAGGTCGAGTGCGTTCAGGCAGAGCCCCAGGATCCCGATGTTGACCGAGACCCCCGTGGCCACGACGGTCCTGGTGCCGAGATTGCGCAGCATCTGGTCCAGCGAGGTCGACGTGAACGGCGTCATCCCGTGCATGCGGGGGATGACGATGTCGTCCGGTTCAGGTCCGAGTTCGGGGACCAGGGCCGCGCCGGGGGAACCGGCCTCCGTGGGCAGTCCCTGTTCACGGCCGAGTTTCGCGATCAGCGCCATGATCTTGGCGTTCTCGGTTATCCCGGCACCATCGGCGCGATGCTCAGCAGTGCAGTGCATGACGCGCGCACCGACCGCACGGGCCGCTCGGCAGACGCTCGCCGCCGCCTTGACGGTCCCGGCTTGCGCGACCCGTTCCACCAACTCCTGGAGCAAGGCATCCGGCCCGACCACACCCTGTTGAAGCTCCATCGTTACAACAGCCGTGGTTTCCGGGTCGACAAGCGAGCGCAGTCGCCCCAACTGCCGCTCCTCAGATCCGCTCACATGTGCAGCCTAGGCTAGAGGCAGAACTCATCGCGCAGGCCGGTGTGCCCATGTGAGGTTCCAGCGATTCAATCTAGACCCGCGGCCCGGCAGGTCGCTTCCGCTGTCGCATGGCGCTGATACGTTGGGCGGGTATCGCCCCACTAGACGAAGGAACTCGCGCTATGTCCACCGACACCCCACCGACCGGCCATCCGCTGAACCGACACCTGTTCATCGTTGACAACTATCACCTGCTGAAGTCCCTAGACACCGAGAGCATTGACCTGATTTGCACAGACCCGCCCTTCGCCAAGAACGAGACGTTCATTGGTGGGCTGATTCCTCCCTTGACGGACGAGGAGCACCAACGAGAGCGAGACAAGTTGCGAGATTGGGGCATACGTAACCCCGCTGATGCGGAAAGGAACCATGTTACTTGGCCGACCGGCGCCACCACCGCCAAGTTCAGGGACATTTGGTCGTGGGAGAAAGATGTGCATGAGCAGTGGATGGACGATATCAAGGACACTCGACCCAATGTTCTGAACGTCATTGAAACAACTCGATATACCCACGGGGAAGGTACGGCGGCATACTTGACCTATATAGCTGTCCGATTGATTGAATGTCACCGCGTTCTCAAAACCTCCGGGTCGATATATCTACATTGTGACCACACAGCCAATAGCTACCTGAGGATGCTGCTAGACGCTATTTTCGGGACCAATAACTTCCGTAATGACATCATTTGGTCCTACCGCACAGGCGGCGTGAGCAAGCGGTATTGGCCGCGCAAACACGACACCCTCCTATTCTACGTGAAATCGGAGGACTACAAACACAACGCAATCCAAGAACGCATCTACTACAAGAAGCCGTTCTTTACGACGAAGACAGACGGTCATGGTCGCCACTACGCCGATGTCTTCATAAGAGATGTCTGGGGTGACATCAAACCACTGATCAACGTGTCCAGCGAGCGCACTGGATACCCGACTCAGAAGCCTGTCGCGTTGGCTGAACGAATCATCCGAGCATCTAGTGATCCGGGTGACATTGTTCTTGACCCGTTCGCTGGGTGTGCTTACGTGGCCGTCGCTGCGGAGCGTTTGGGGCGTCAGTGGATAGCTTGCGACATTTCGCCGCGTGCTTTGACGGTGCTGCGTCGCCAGTTCGCGAAGTTTGCTTACTATATAGAGGGAGAGGACCAGGCAGCCCAGAAAATCTTGGCTGAACAAATATCTCTAGATGAACCCGAAGCCTCAGAAACCCCCGACGAACCCGAGACGCAGCCCGAAAAGGTGTCTCTAGCCAACGCCGATGTGAAACTCCGTGGTCCCAATCAGATGCCGGTAAGAACAACAGTCGATGATGACATCCCCTCAGTCAAACCGCTTCCGCAGCCTAAGTACAAGACCACCGCGAGCATCTTCACTCGTGAGGAGATGTTGGATTACCTGCTTGGCCTGTCGGGCTGGCGGGCGTGGTGTTGCGGATTTGCCAACTGGAAGGTTGACGCCGACGGAGCGCCCGTCATCGAGCGCACCATCCGCAACTTTGAACTGGACCACATAGACCCGAAGTCCAAGCAGGGTAGGCACGAGATTGACAACCGTGCTCCGCTGTGTCCGTATCACAATAGCATGAAGAGCGACCGCCGGATTCTTCTGGATGACCTGCGAGAGCAGGTACAGAATCAGAACGAACTGCTCGTGTCGTCAGTGGATGACCTAGTCGACCTGGCCTGGGCGCGCGACAAAGCCATAGAGCATCTAATCGCTGAGAAGCCCCGACGGATCAGGTAAATGCTGACCCGACGCTAGGTAGCGCGATGCTGTATATGCTGCCGTCTCTGACACTGCAAGAAAGCGGCAACATTCTCTAGCGGGAGCGGGGGAGGCCCAGGTGGCGTTCGGCGATGTTGTTGCGGTTGATCTCGGTCGTGCCGCCTTGGAATGTTTGCGGGACGCAGTGGCGGACGTCGTGGTCGATCCAGCCGTCGGCGGCCGCTCCCGGCTCGCCCAGGCTGAGCAGTCCTTCTGGGCCCGCCGCGGCCTGGGCCCAGCGGGCATGGCGCTGATACGCCTCAGTGGCGAAGACTTTGGCGATCGAGCCCTGCGTGCCGCTCGGTTCGCCGATCGCCGCGGTCCAGGCAGTGCGCTGGGTCAGCAACTCGGCAACCTGTGCGTCAATCGCCACCTGCGCCATGTGTTCACGATGCACCAGATCGGCGATCACTCCCGTATGCCCGGCCCATTGGTGGAAGCGGCTCAGCAGGGGTGTGAGCGCGCCGGTATTGGCTATGCCGCGCTCGAAGCCGAACATGATCGACACGACCCGCCAGCCCTCGTTCGCCTCGCCGACAACCCATTCATCGCCCACCCGCACATCGTCGTAGAACGTGACGTTGGAACGCTCAGTGCTCATCGTGTGAATCGGATCGACGCTGATACCGGGCGTGTCCATGGGGATGATAAAGACGGTGAACCCGCCGTATCGGCCGGCGTCCGCGTCGGTGCGGGTCAACAGAAACACCCAGTCCGACACCTGCGCCATCGTGGTCCACATCTTGGAGCCGTTGATCACCCACTCGTCGCCATCAAGAACCGCCCGGGTTGAGATTGCGGGCAGATCGCTGCCGCCGTCGGGCTCAGTCAAACCGAAACAGACGAACTCCTCCCCCGCCAACAGCGCCGCGGTCACCCTCTGGTTCTGAGCTTTAGTACCGGCCGCATTGAGCACACCCGCGATGACCAGCGCCATGCCGACCGAATCGAAAGGCGCTCCGGCCTTCTCGGCCTCGCTCGACAGCATCCACATCGCCATCGGATCCTGCCCCTCCCCCGGCATCGCCTGGGCGAGCAGACCGGCATCGCCCAATGCCTTGGCGAGTTCGACGCAATGGTTGGTGCCCGTGTGATGGGCCCGGGCGATCACCTCCTCATCTATATGGGCGTCGATGCAGGCGCGTATCTCGGTCCTGAGCGCCTCGTGCCGGTCGGTCAGTCGAAAGTCCATGTCAGCGGCCCGCCAGCGCCTCAGCCGGTCCCCACAGGAGGTCGGCGAGGCGTCGCCGTTCACCTGAGGGGTCGCCGCCGATGTTGGCCCAGCCTCGGGCTCGGCGGAAATACAGTTGGATGTCGTATTCCAACGAGAATCCGTAGCCACCGTGGTAGTGGAGGCTGCGGTCGGTGCTGACCGCGGCGGCATCGGCCGCGTGGAGCATCGCCATCGCCGCCAGCGGCGCGAACTCGGTGACGTTGCCCTCGCCCATGTCGATCACACCCGCTCCGTCGACCAGCCTCTCGTCGAAGGCCCAGGCGGCCTTGTGAGCCAGGAATCGGCCGCCGTCGACAAGGGCCGGCAGGTCGGCCAGTCCGTGCTGGATTGCTTGAAACGACCCGATTGGCCGACCGAACTGGTGCCTTTCGAGCACGTAGTCGACTCCCATGCACATCGCTCGCTCAGCGATGCCAACCAGCGCGGCAGCAGTGAGCACGCGCCACAAGTCGAGCAGGGGGTCGAGTTCGGACGCCTCGCCGAGCACGACCCGTTCGCCCTCACGGGCCGAGCGGTCCGCCAGCGGTGCCGAGCCGTGGTTGCTCGGCGCTGCCATCGGCGGCGGTGAGTGGACGGCAACGAGTTCGCCCCGATCCACGCCGACCACGACATCGGCCACCGCCCCGCCCGGCACGAGTCGCCAGGTGCCGTCCACGTTCGCGGGCCTGAGCGCTATCGCTGCTACCTGCTCACCGCTCACGATTTCTGGGGCTGGACAGGCACGAGACGCAACCCAGTGTTCGATCAACGGCACCGGCGCTATCGCCTCGCCCAACGCCTCCGCCACAACCACGAGAGTGCCCAGAGACGCTCCTGCACCGCCCGCCTGGTCCGGTGCCGCCATTCCCGGCGCCTCCAGGCTCCTCAGCTTCGCCCAGAGTTCTGGCGAATGGCCGAGAGGTTCCGCTTCCCGCACAACATCAACCGGGCTCTCCCTGGCGAAGAACGCCCCGAAGGTGTTCGCAATCGCTTCCTGGTCAGCCGAGAGCGAGAAGTCGAGCGCCATTCAGACCCCCCGAACCATGAGACTTGCCGCAACGGTCACAACCCCATTGTTGTTCCCAGCAGCCCTCGACACTAACTCCGAGGGATTCCAGTCAGTCCCTCACGCCCAACCGACGAGTCATGGCCTAAGAGGCCGAGCGGATTGATCCCGCACACGGCCGCGACCGAACGAGGCCGTGGCCCGAGCGGCCCGTGAGCGCAGCGAACAAGAGCGGGAGACAACAGGTCTCGGCGCACCTACGCTGTTCAATCCGCGCACGTTCTAATGCCCCTGCGCCTAGGATAAGCTTCACTGCGTGTTACTTATTCGCTCAATAGGCAATTTTGGAACGTCATTATGAGGCTTAACAGACCCGATTAAGCCTCACCGCGTGTTGCTTACTTGCGGAATAAGTAATTTTCGGGGACTCGCGTGAGGCTTATCGGGTTTTCGGCTGGGGGTCGGCGGGAGGGGTCGGGGGTAGCGTCGGGGCTGGAGGCTGCGATGAAATTCGGGTACGTATCGATGAACACACCCTTGGACGTTCGGCCGGACGTGCTCGCCCGAGCCCTCGAGGACCGTGGATACGACTCGCTGTTCATCGGGGAGCACAGCCACATCCCGACATCTCGGCTCACCCCCTACCCCGCCGGCGGTGAACTCCCCGACAGCTACCTGCACATGATGGATCCGTACGTCAGCCTCACCCTCGCCGCGAGCGCTACCACGACTCTGAGGTTCGGAACCGGGGTGGCCCTGCCGCTAGAGCGCGATCTGCTCGCTCTGGCGAAGACGGTTGCCACGCTCGACGTGCTGTCCTCGGGTCGTCTGGAGTTCGGGGTGGGAGTCGGCTGGAACGCCGAGCAGCTCGCCAACCACCGACCCGACATTGCATGGGCCATGCGCTATCGCGCGTTGGAGGAATGTGTGGAGGCGCTGCGCCGACTGTGGATCGATGCCGAACCCGAACACCACGGCAGGTACTTCAACTTCGATTCGTCATGGAGCTTCCCGAAACCACACCAAACCCCGCATCCGCCAGTGCTGCTGGGGACCGCCGGACGGCTCGGCAGTCAACACGCGGCGCGTTGGGCAGACGGCTGGATGCCGACCGACGTGGGCTTGGGGCCCATCGAAGGGGGCACTCTCGACAAGAAGGTGCGCCTGTTCCACGAAGCCACCGAACAGGCGAACCGCCCGCGCCTGCCGATCACCATGGCCGTATTCGGCGACCCCACACCAGCAACGCTCGCCCACTACCGGGACCTCGGAATAGACCGTGTCGTGCTGGGCACAGCCCGCACCGACTGGGACGACCCGTCAACCACGATGGCCTTCATCGACCACTACGCAGACTTGATCCCCGAACTCGCCTGACTCCCCCGGCATTGCGGGGCTTCACGCTCCGGGATTGGCGGCGAGATGATCGAAGGTGCCGGCAGGGCGGGTACGGGCGTACTCGTCGACGATGGGACGCAGCTGATCGGGGCTGGCACCGTGCAGGATCACCCCGTCACAGCCGAGATCGAACTGGCCGCGAATCTTCTCCACACACTGGGCGGGGCTGCCGCTGGCCGCCGGCGCCAACCACTCTTCGGGAATCAGCGCAGCAACGTGCTCAAGCTGTTCGGTGGTGGCCAACTGGTCGATCGCTCCAGAGAACCCGGCGATGAACGGGTCCGCCCGGAACCGTTCGAGAACTGCCATGTCCCAATTGTTGGTGCGGACCAACAATTCGCCGTAACCCTGAAGATATGTGGCCATGCGGCCCAATGACTTCTTCAACCGCAGATCCTCGGGCAGGTGGTCCCCGAGAGTCGCGAAGCAGGACCAGACACGCACCGCGTTCGGGTCGCGGCCCGCCTCCTCGGCCGAACGCTTCACCGCCGCCACAACCCGCTCAGTCGTCTCATCGGTGAAGAACGTGTGGAGCACCACCGCGTCGAAGCAGCGCCCGCCCAGCGCCAGAGAGTTGGGGCCGAAGGCCATCCAAGCCATCGGAATGTGCTCGCTGGTCGCGCCGCGGAGCGACAGGTACGGATAGCTGCCAGCCGGACCGTCGTGACCGAGAATCGACTCGCCGGCCCAGAGCCGACGCATCAGCCCCACAAAATCCTCCACCTGGGCAGTCGTGACCGGGTCGAGACCGAACGCTTTGGACAACAGAGCCACACCCCTGCCGAGACCGAGACAGAAACGACCACCGGTCAAGGAGTGCATGGTCATGGCGAAGGCGGCGGTCACCACCGGATGCCTGGTGTGGTGGTTGGTGGCCCCGGTGGCCACACCCATGCGCTCGGATGTCACGCCGACCGCCCCCGAGAGCGTCGCCGCCTCCTTGATGTTCAACCGCTCGCTGACGAATACCGAACCGAAACCCATCTCCTCGCCCTGGCGCACCTCATCAACCAGCTCACGGGCCGATTCGGGCGCTCCCGCCAACGTGAAGAATCCAAGCTCATTCATCTGCGCCATGTCAGTCCTCTTATTCGCGCCTCAAGCATTCTGCACATTGAGACTGCTAGCCCGAAGGTCTACTCGGTTCGGCCCAGGTGTTCACATTCCCATGGTCAAGCATTCCTATGGTCAGATGTGGTCTTGCTGCCGTCGATTCCGGTGACGGCGGGGTGTCTCGGATCAGTCGACAGCAGTCAGCTCGCGGCGGAAGGGGGTTGTGTCGGCATCGTCGGTGCGAGGGCGGCCGATCCTTCGGTGCCTGCGGTGCGGTCAGCGCTGATTCTGGGGGACCCCTTGGAGAACCGCGCTGGCTCCACCCTCGACAGCGTCTCCTCGGGCGGGTCGTCTGGGGCGGGTGCAGCCCGCTCGGAGAACCGCGCTGGTTCCATCCTTGAACGCGTAGGGCCGTGTCCGGGTGGTGTGTTCTGTGTAGTGTCATACCCTGTTGTTAGGTTGTGGTCATGTTCGATTCGATGATTCAACAGGTTCGGGGGGTGACGGTTGCTGGGCTGTCGCGTGCCGAGTTGGAAGGCCTGGTTGCGGGTGCTGGGCGGGTGGTGGCGGCGATGGGGGCGTTGCAGACACGCTGCGCGACCGAGATCGAGGCTCTCGATGACGGCGGGGTGAACTCCAAGACGGTGCTGCGCGAAGCGGGCCGCATGTCGACCCGCGCGGCGAACAAGGCCGCCAAGACTGCTGCTGGGCTTGTTGAGATGCCCAAACTCGCTGAATCTTTGGCTGAAGGCAAGATCACCACAGAGCATGCTGAGGTGGCTGTGAGCGCGGCTGTCAAGACTTCGCCTCAACAAGTCAACGATCAACTGGCCGGTCTTGCTGAGGAATCCTCGGTCGATACGTTCGCGGAGCAGTCGCGGCGGTGGGTGAACCGCAACCAGCCCGACAACGGCACCGGACGCTATGAACGGCAGCGCCGCGACCGGTCGTTGAAGCATTGGGTCGACGATGAGGGCATGGGGATACTGTTCGCGAAGCTCGACCCGGTCAGCTACCAACAGGTACGCAAAGCGATCGATGTTGAGTATGACCGGTTGTGGCGCGGCGACGGCGGCCGCGACGGTTCTCCTGACGATGTGCGTACAGTCCCGCAACGTATGGCCGACGCGTTCGTGGCGTTGTTGACCAACCCGGCGCGTCGCGGGCCCGGCAGCACCAGGCATCAGCTCATCGCCATAGCCGACATTGAACGCCTCCGCGGCGATGATCCCACCGGCGTCGCTGAGATCGTTGGTGGTGAAGCGTTACCGCAGACCGTGCTCGAACGGCTCATCTGCACCGCGGCTGTCACCGGTGTCGTGTTCAACGGCAAAGGACAACCCCTCTGGGTGGGACGCACCCACCGACACGCCACCGAAGCCCAAACCAAAGCCATCATCGCCCGCGACCGGCACTGCCGAGGCAAAGGCTGCACCGCCGGACCCGAACGCTGCGAAATCCATCACATCAAACCCTGGG
>JAHQYN010000153.1 GCA_024421085.1 Acidimicrobiia bacterium | reverse complement strand
TCCCCAATGAGCTAGCGGCGATCTGGGGCGTAGCCGACTACGGTTTCGTAGGTGTCGTAGTCGCTCAACTCCCGCACAAGCTTGTCGACCCAAGCCATCGTGTACCCGTAGCCGCGGCGCGGGAGGCCGAGCGTGCGGGCGTAGACTCGGAATCTGTTGAGCCAGATTCCGTCCGAAGAGCTCGCCGACAGGTTGGCACCCGTGGCGCTCGACTTGTTCCGAGAGATGGCGGCAGCCCACCTTGAGAGCACCGGCGATCGCTTTTTCATATTGTCCTCCACGTTCGGTGGCACGAACCTGAATTTCCTAGGACATGGATCCAAGAGACAGTTCAGCGGAGTCGACGAAGGCTCACTCGTCAACCTAGCGGGCTGGGGTCTCCTTCACATCGACTACGGAGAGAGAGGAACGCCGAACTACCGAGTCGCGGGGGAAGGGCAGCGGTTCTATCGACACCTGATGCGGGGCAAAGGGTCTGCGATTGACCAAATCGAAGAAGAGACTCGCCGCGTGATCTCTGGATCGGAGTATGCCGAGGCCCATCCACGGGCGGCGCACCATTCGCGCGAGGCCTTTACGTGGCTATGGAGTGGCCAAACGAACGATCAGATCGTGTCTGAGGTTGGAGACCATCTGCGGAAGGCGTTGATGGACGCGACTACAGACCTAGTCGGTCCCGACGCGAACGGAGGACAGGAGAAACCGATCGAACGCCTGACGTTCCATCTGGAGGGGCTCAAACTCCCGTCACGCGAAGCCGTAGTTGTCTCTCGGATCGTCGAACTCGCCGAGGTTGTACTGAGTCTCGATCACCGCCTCAACCATATTCGCGATGAGGCGGACAAGGGCAAACCCGACGCGTCTTGGGAAGACGTTCGACGCGCGGCATTCACAACCGCGTTCATGTGCTACGAACGCGATCGGTTGCAAGTTGCTGAGCGTTGATGCCCGCCCATCCTCGCGAGCTGCCGCTTGGACACAGACGAGTGGCCTGAGGGGTCGGCCCCAAAGCGCCTCGGTCAAAGGCCGAACTCCGACGACTCGAAATCGACCATTGAGCGGACGCGAACGCCCCGGTTCGTTCGGCTGGCGGGATTCAGGGGCCGGGATGCCATGGGGATGTGCGAGGAATTGCAGCCTGATGCGGACCACAGACGCGTTGTCCGGCTAGCTACCTCCGACGTATGCTCAGACGCGAACTAGTGAGAAAGAGATCCGTGTGACACCCAGACCACCCTGGTCGAAACGGCAGACGAGTGAGAGCATCAAGGAGTTCTTTGTTCTACGCGAGGGAGTACCCGACGGGTTGCGCAACTCTCTGCTCGGTGTTTTCGACGAATATTTCATAAGAGGCGGATTCATCGATCTTGAACGAACGGAACACCTCGCGCGACTAACCGGGCGTGCGCTACCGCAATACTCCGTAGACCTCAGGGCGTTGGTCTGGAAGGACCAAGAACTCTTGCTTGATGCCATCGACCACCTGTTGCAATACCCGGGCGGAGATCCAACAGAATCGCGCCGCTTGTTGGAGAGAGTGGTTTCGTATCTTAGTGATGCTCGCAGCGTCTATGATGTTGTCCCTCTTGATCGATGGAAGTGTGAGCTTGGTTGGAGGCAGCCGCAGGAACTTACCGAGATCATTGCGGAGGTGACCTCGGCCAGGTCTCGAGCGTCAGACCACTTGCGCCGAGCTTGGTCGCTTGCTTTTGCTCGTCGACCTGATCCATCGGCTGCCTGTATCGAAGCTGCGAAAGCTGTGGAAGCATCCGCACGAGCGACAATCGAACCCAACAATCCCAGAGCAACGTTGGGAACGATGCTCAAGGTTGTAGAAGCCAAACCCGAGAAGTGGACGACGGTCTTCGAGTCGTCGGACGCCGGTTCCCTGGAAACGGTCATCTCGATGATGCGGATGATGTGGAAAGGGCACCTTCGTCACGGCAACCCAGAAGAACCGATTGATGTCTCAACCGAGCAGTGTGAGATGATTGTGCACACTGCCGCCTTGCTCGTCCACTGGTTCGGTTCTGAACGGATCAAGACTGTCTAGGTCGGTTGACTTGCGGGAGCCAGTGCGGCGAGCGGAGGACTTACGCTTCTATGGAGATTTGGCCGGTCACCGCTGCGGAGATAAGCGCGGTCCGGTACTCCTCTAAGAGCTTGATGACCGCCATTGCCCGCGAGGACAAAGCGTCAATGCGGGCGGATTCGGCATCAAGATAGTCAGCGATCTCCTGCTGCTCCTTTAGAGACGGAACCGCGAAGGACAGTGACAACAGGAATTCGTTGGTCAGGATCGGAAGTGTCGTGTAGGGAACCATGGCACGTATTTCCTTGGCGTGTGCCCACAGTTGCCATGATAAGAATCGGGGAAAGATGCGATCACTGGCCACGATGCAAGTGAGTTGCTGATTACCTGTTGACAGTTTGCTGCTGTGGCCTACGCGCCCTGTCGTAGCTCCGATACCGACGATCAGCGTTGACTCAGCCGGGAAGACGGGTACGAGTCCGTTGTCTACGGCCATCTTGGCAAGAGTTCTCGAAGGCTGCTTCATCTGGAGAACACTTCCAATGTCCCCAGGCGAAAGCCAAGCGATGTCATCGCCGACCACCGACTTGAGCTCGGTGGACGCGGGCGTTGAGCCAGTTTTGACGCTCTTGACAAACCGGCGAAGCTGACTCACATCCCAGTGCTCGGGGATGTCGCCTAGCCAGTCGATGTTGGAGGGGCGGAGGCGGGGGGAGGGGTCGAGGCCGCGGGTTACGGTCTGGGTGATCAGTGCTGTGCGGCGCTCTACGAGGAGGTCGATGAGGTGGCGTTTCTTGGAGATGAGGGTGTCGATGCGGGCGGTTTCGGTGTCGAGGTAGTCAGCAATCGCCCGCTGCTCGGAGAGTGACGGTAGGGATAATTCGTAGAGGCCCATTTTCTCCCAGTTGGTTCTCGGCATTTTTGCTCCGTCCGATGTTGCGGTGGTCCACTCAACGAAGGGAACAGACGAGGCTAGGTACCCAAGCCAACGTGCGTTGAGTTGCGTGTGTGGACGCATGCAAACCAACTCGGTCGAAGCAAGCACAGGTTGATGCACCGCCCAGGATTTGGCGAGGTAGGGCCTTAGCTTTCCAAACAGGACATCACCTGGCTCGGCGGTCGCCATCCCAGTTGATGCGGGTTTCCTCATCGGCAGTTCGGTACCTTCAATGAGTTTGCCGGTCCAGCTTTCTAAGTGTTCAAGCGCAACGTATGGGCGCATGTCGTTTGAACTGCACTCGCTCTGCAAGGTCGCAATCCGCTTCAAACGCGTCGTCACTCGGAGACCTCGGAGAGAAGCGTTTGGATCTCAGCCTCAAGGGTTTTGATTTCGGCGTTGATTTCGCTTAGGGGGCGGGGTGGGGTGTAGGTGTAGAAGTGGCGGGTTAGGGGGATTTCGTAGCCGATTTTGGTTTTGGTGGGGTCGTGCCAGGCATCGGGGAGGTAGGGGAGTACTTCGGTTTCCATGTAGTCGTCGATGGCGGTTCGGTATTCGATGGTCTTGAGCCGTGCGGTGGGGTCGTGCTCGAAGGTCACGTTCATTGGGGGGAGTGGGATGTTTTCGTGGTCGCGCAGGTTGGGGTCGGGTTTGGGGTTGCCGGAGCGGTCGGTGTTGATCGGGGCCTTGGGGTCACGTACGGCGATCGCTTCGACAACGGCTTTGACGAGGGCAGTGGTCTTGTCGATTCCTGCGGACTCGAGTGCCTCTGACATCGCAGCCTTGGCGAGTTTCTCGGTGGCGAACGAGTTGCCCAGACGTTCCCGCAACGCGTCGAGCAGAGCTTCGCGCTGCGAAGCATCCAGCTTGCCGACAGCTTTGAGCGACTCGACGGCCAGCAACGTGTCGTTGGTGATTTCCCAACGCAGTTGCAGAGGCCGTTCGACGGTGATGCGTAGGAATCCGAACGCCTCGTTGGGGAAGATCTTGACGAGCGGACCCTCCTCGAAAGAACCGTAGAGACGGGCAATCTCATCGATCTGGGCGACCGAGAGTTCCTTGCGTTTCTGGCCGAGGGATTTGCGGGTCTTGGTGAAAATGTCGCGGGCGTCGACCAACTGGATCTTGCCGCGACGGCGCGCCGTCTTGCGGTTGGTGACCACCCAGAAGTAGGTAGATATCCCGGTGTTGTAGAAGAGCTGGTCGGGTAGCGCAACGACCGCTTCGAGCATGTCGTTCTCGATGATCCAGCGTCGGATCTCCGACTCGCCCGAACCCGCACCCCCGGTGAACAAGGGTGACCCGTTGAACACGATCGCCAAGCGGGCACCACCGTCGCTTGCGGGTTTCATCTTTGAGATCATGTGCTGCAGGAACAGGAAACTGCCGTCGTTGATGCGAGGCAGCCCAGCCCCGAAACGACCAGCGAAACCCGAAGATCGGTGCTCGCCCTTCACCGTTTCGGCTACCATTTTCCACTCGACACCGAATGGAGGGTTGGCCAGCAGATAATCGAATCGTTCACCGTCGTGCTGGTCGTTGTCGAAGCTGTTGCCGAAACGGATGTTGGAAGCCTCCTGGCCTTTGATCAGCATGTCGGCGCGGCAAGTGGCGTATGTCTCGGCGTTCAGTTCCTGGCCGAACACCTTCAAACGAGCCTGCGGGTTGAGCCGGCGCAGATGATCCTCAGCGACCGAGAGCATCCCGCCGGTTCCACACGCCGGGTCGAGCAGCGTCTTGACCACACCCGGGCGCGTCAACAACTCGTCGTCGTCGATGAACAGCAGGTTCACCATCAGCCGGATCACCTCACGAGGCGTGAAATGCTCACCCGCGGTTTCGTTCGACAGTTCAGAGAACTTGCGGATCAGCTCCTCGTAGAGATAACCCATCTCCAAATCCGACACCGTCTCGGGACTCAAGTCGATATCAACGAACATCGACACCACCAGATACAACAGGTTGTGCTCGTCGAGCCGGTCGATCTGCACGTCGAAGTTGAACTTGTCGACAATGTCACGCGCCGATTCGGAGAACCCGGCGATGTAGTTGCGCAAGTTCCCCGTCACGTTGCTGGAATCACTCAACAGCGAACGAAACGTATGCCGCGACGTGTTGACGAACGGCTGCCCAGCCACCCTCTGCAACACCGGCTCACGGTTCTCCAACGTCGACGGCAACCTCGCCATCATCTCGAGAACCTCATCTTTGGTCGGCTCCAACACACAATCCAACCGCCGCAACACCGTCAACGGCAAGATCACCCGTCCATACTCCGACGGCTTATACACACCCCGCAACTTGTCCGCCACCGACCAAATGAACCCCGCATGATTGTTGATCGCTGTCTCGCTCATAGATTCCACTCCCGACCTACGTGCCGTCTACACGCTAGTAGTGCGACGCAGATTTGGTGGCTCTTCGCGTTGCAAAGGCCGATGGTGTGACTTATATAACCTTTTTTGTTGTGGTGGTTGCTTTTGTCGGTGATGTGGATTATTGTCGCTTGTGTGTATAATAGACTTGTTCAACAGGTGGCGTTCATGATTGTTCGTCCGTCGCAACACCACCGGCGTTGTGGCCGTTGTTTTCTGAAGGAGTTGACACTATGAAGTCCCACTCGGATCCAATCCGGTCTATCGACCCCCCCCCCCCCCCCCCCCCCCCGCCATGTGGCGTAGGGGCGGGGGGTTCGGGCGGTGGGTGTGGCCGTCACGAAGCGTTGTAGCGTTTTTGGTGGTGGCGTTGTCGGCTGTGGTTGTGCCGTTCGCGCCGTCGACAGCTCAGGACGAACCCCTGTCGGGGTATTTGCCGGGGTCGCTTG
>JAHQYN010000152.1 GCA_024421085.1 Acidimicrobiia bacterium | reverse complement strand
AATCCCGGCTACGTCGAAACTCTCGTTCGCTGCGATGTACTCCTCGTCCGAGTTGAGCACCTGCGGATCGAATGCAAACGCGAGAATGCACAACAGGTCGAGGCTCTTGTCCCTCGCGGCTTCCCGCGCAGCATCCTTGACGAAGGAGGCTCCCACAGTTCCGTACTGCGGTCCAATACAGATGCCGACGCAGCCGATACCATCCGGGCCGGCTGCGTCCCGTGAACCAACGGCCTGGATGTGAGTGCCAGCGTGCATCTCAACTAGGTCGAACTCGATCCGCTCGGCACGCATGCCGTTCTGAATTCCAGACTCGCGCAGGTTCTCAAGGATGATGCCCACAAAATCACGATTCAAGTCGTCGCTAGGGTCGACTCGGCGCGTCTCAACTTCGGCCGGCCGGGTACGATGTGGGGAAAGGCTCTCCACCGTGAACGGTCCGCTCACACGAAAACGGGACTTGTCCTCAAACGGACAATCATATAGAACCTCCGTGTCGGCGTGCGCGGCGATTGCCTCGTCAATCTCAGTTTGGGACATTCCTTCTTGGATATCCGGGTTGTTGGCAATCGACCCGAGTGTGACCCGCCGAACTCGCTCGTAGACGAATCCCTGCCGTATATCCCCCGAAGCGTCGGAGGCTGGCATCACCGATCCCGTCAGTTGAGCCTCCAGATCTCGCCCTGTCTCGGAATCTGCAAGCACAAAATACGGATATAACGCTCCAGCCAACCGCTGGCGTGCGACTGCCAGGGCTACCCGTGAAGAGTCGATCGTGATCCAGCGTCGCCCCAATCGCTCAGCGACAAAGGCAGTCGTACCCGATCCACACGTAGGGTCGAGGATGAGGTCACCCGGGTCGCTGGCTAACAGGATGCAGCGCTCAACTACCTTCGTATTCGTTTGCACGACGTACACTTTGTCATCGGTGAATCCGCCGGTACCGGTGTCAGTCCAGAAGTTCGTGCGGACCTTGTATGGGAAGTCTCCTTCGAACCGCCGGTAGTGAATTCCACCCTTAGTCACATGGATCCGGTTGGCCCAAACCAGCCGATCCATGCCGCTCGGGTATGATGCCTTCCAGTGTGAGTTGGCGCTTGGCATGTACTGCTTCCCATCGAACTCATATGGCTGTGGCTCAGCCGCGGAACCCTGACTCTGCAGGTCGCTTGCCCGGTAGAGGCGCGCTCCCTCCGGCAACTTGTCCGCAGGCTCGTTTCTCCGAAGTCCCCGGCTAGTTCCATCCTCAAAGTAGAGCCAACGGTAGCCCGGTCGATCCGTGGCATCTACCCACAGAGGGCGGCTTCTCAAGTGATCGGAGTTCCTCGCGTACCACAGGATGTAGTCGCCTGTTCGCGGCAACGCGGACGCCTGTGTGAAGCCGCTTGTTGTCACGAAAGAGATCATGCTGACAAAGTTCTCGGCACCCATGACTTCATCAAGCACGGAACGGACCAGATGCACGTTTTCGTCGCCAATCTGCACGAATATGGATCCGCTGTCGGTCAGCAAGTCCCGGCTCACCGAGGCCCGGTCGCGCAGATAGGTGAGATAGCTGTGGATCCCGAGTTGCCATGTGTCTCGGAACGCTCTGACCTGCTCGCTGTCTCGCGAGACGTGATTAACGTTGCCGTCCTTGACCTCGCGTTTGCGCGCCGACACCTGCCAGTTCGAACCGAACTTAATGCCGTATGGAGGGTCGATGTATATCATCTGGACCTTGCCACGGAGCCGTTCTCGCTCGGCAAGGCTCGCCATCACCTGGAGGCTGTCACCAAGGATCATGCGGTTCGACCAGTTCGCGGAGTGCTTGTAGAACTCGACGAGGTCGAGTTCATCGAGTCCGTCAAACGTCTCAAAGAGAGTCAGTTCTGGCTCGAGTTCACCCTCCTTGGCGGTCTTGCGAAGGTTCTCGATCAGGACGCGTGGGCCGATCTTCTCCTGGATATAGAGCGGCGGGGCATCGACCTGGAGGTCGGTCTCATCAAGTTCCTCCTTGCCCTCCCACACCAGCATCGGCGAGCGGAGTTGGCGCGGGTATAAGACCTCCACCATCTCCTCCACCTCGGGCGACACCAGATCGTGGGCATCAGCAGTCGGGATGTTGGCGCGGGTGACGCTGTGTGTGATGGCTTCAACCGGCGTGGGGCCCTTGGATGCACTATCGCGTGTCACAGATGTCTCCTTCAGATCACCGGCTCGCCGATGATCGGGGCGTCGGCATATAGCAGCGAGATCGCACGAGAAATGCGTGCCTCGGCCTTGAACATAGAGTCGATCTCAACGTAGCCCCACCGGCCCCAACCGCCGTCGTTGTTCACCGCGGTACACCACTGGTTGCGAGCAGTCTCAGCCTTCGCTTTCGTGGGTCCAGGACTCTTCTGACCGCCAGACACTTCGAGAATTAGGGTCCGGTCAACATCGTCCGTTTGCTGCTTCTTGAGGCGCACGAGGAAATCTGGGATGTACTGGTGGCTCTTGCCTGCATGGACGTACGGGATCTCGAAACCGAGGTGATTGTTCTTCACATACGAACGCACATCGTCGTTCGCTTCGAGCAGCGCGGCCACTGTCTCCTCCCAGCTGTTGCCGCGCACTCCGTCTAACACCACCAGGTTGACGGGCGACTTCTTCGCCTCAACGACCGCCTTCCGAGTAAGAAAGTCGACATCGTCGGTCGAGCCCTCGCTGTCAAACCGGCGGTAAAGAGGGAGCAAGACCTTGTTGCGGGTATCGGGGTACTGCACGACGGCGTTGAATATAGCTTCGGCTGCCCATGCCTTCGGTTCGGCAAGCAGAAGGAGACCGGGTTCGCTCCCGGGCGCGAAAGTTAGTTTCTCGTCGTACCACTGCTTGGTGACGCGCAGAAGCTCGGGGAAAAGCCACGGTTTCAGCGCGCCATCGTGACCCGGGAAATAGCGCTTCAGCACTTCGGCTGCCACGTTGAATGCGATCTCCTGCCGACGCGCCTGCTTGACCATCTCGAGTTCGACCTCATCGGTCTTACCAACGATGCCTTGGGCTTCAGTCCATGTCGCTACCAGCGACTCGTCAACGGTTATCGGTGTCGTGTTATCGTAGTCGAACTCCACATGCGCCTCGGGAAGTTCTACCCGGTAACCATCAAGTTTCGGGAACTCGATGCGGAGGTCGTGGCGGTCTTCGACCGCGAGGACCTCAATGGGCGGTCTCCGAAGCTTCGGCGCCTGTACCTCACGGTCGGTGGGAATGAAGGCGAACGGCACGCCGTAGACCTCCGCGTACTCGGGCTCGAACCTACCTTTCGCGTTTGGAACATAGCTGCGCCGGCGTAGGCCCCGGCCGACTACCTGCTCGCACAGCAGTTGGCTCTTGAACGCTCGAATGCCGAGGATGTGGGTGACGGTGTTGGCGTCCCATCCCTCTGTGAGCATCGCAACCGACACCACGCAGCGGATCGTCTCCCCAAGCTTGCCCCTCTTGCCGACGGTGTTGAGGACCTCGCGCAGGATATCCTGGTCCGTCAACTGCTCAACATCAGCGCCGGGATTCCGGGCGCGGTACTCGGCTTTGAAGACTTCAAGTTCCTTCGCCGCCGCGTCCTTGAAGTCGCCCTTCAATGCCTCGCCCGACTCGAGTTGGACCGAGTCGACGATTATCGTTGGTGGTCGATCGATCCAGTTGTCGTCATCCACGTTGCTGAGCAGAGGCAGGTGACCTGAGCGGATGATCTCACGGCCGTCAGGTTGCTCGATCTCCTGTCCGGCGATCCAGTCGTAAACGAGCTTCGAGACGATCGTGTTGGGACAGACGACAATCATCACCGGCGGAGGCTCGCCAAGCGCGCGGAGTTCTTCCTCCCATTGCTTGAAGCGCCTCTCGTAGCTGCGGTACAGCGATCTCAGAGCTCCCTCGAGTACCGGTGGGGGCACCCATTCGGAGTCCGGCTCGGCTTTCCTGCCCATCCGCTTCGGTAGCTCATCACCGATGTGCTCCCAAAGTGCCAGGTAGGTCGGCTGAGTCGTGTTGTCGACGTCATCGTCGACGGGGATTCGGGGCACCTTGACGATACCCGACTCGATAGCGTCCATCAGCGAGAAGTCGCTGACAACCCACGGGAAGATGAAGCCCTCGTTATAGCCTGAGCCGCTGAGATAGAACGGTGTAGCCGAGAGGTCATAGACGGCCTTCACGCCTACTCGCGCAGCCACCGCTTCGATGCCTCGAAACCAGACTCGAGCGTGCGCGTTGCGCTCCCTGTCGTCCTTCTTAAGCTTGGAAGCACCCGTTTCGGCATCGAGTAGCTTGTCTTGGTAGCAGTGGTGTGCCTCGTCATTGATCACGATGATCTCGCCCTTCCCCCGGCTGGATAGGTCCCTCATGATGCGGTCAACCACATCCTCGCCCGACTCGTGGAATCGACCGTCCTCCTCGCCGCCTGTGAGGATCCGGCGAGTGTTCCTCGACACTCCACCGAACTCTTTGGCCAACTTCGGAAGGAACGTGTGGTAGTTCGTGATGACGATCGCGGCATCGTCGAGCAGATGGCGAAGGTCGTTCGGAACGAGACCCTGGAAGTCGTAGTAGTTGCCGTCGTCGTGAGGGAAGAGCACCCGAAGACGGTCGCGGATCGTGATGCCGGGAGCTATGACAAGGAACCGACTTGTGAAGCGGGCATCGCGCTTGTTGTAGGCCTTGTTGCACACCTGCCACGCGATGAGCATGCACATCACGATCGTCTTACCCGTACCAGTGGCCATCTTTACAGCGATACGCGGAAGTCCGTTGTTGTGGAGGTCGTTCTCCGGGTCGATTCGCGTCCTGAAGTCGGGCTCGCCGTGGCGGCCGGCCACCTCGGCGAGGTAGATGGCTGTCTCCGCAGCCTCTCGCTGGCAGAACAGCACCCGCTCTTCTCGCGTCGGATCAGCCCAGTGCTGCATGAGCTTGCGGCTGATCGGAGTCACATGTGGATAACGGCGAGCACGCCAAAGTTCGACCCGCCGCCGCATGTCATTGATGAGGCTGTTCTGCTCCCGGCGCTCGCCGGTAGTGTCGAAGAGTTCGAGGGACTCCTGCTCAGGGGTACCCTTCTTGCTGCGCTTCTTCTTGCTGACCGGCACCGGGACGAACGACTCGCTCGGTCGGCGCCCCGACCGGATCTTCCCTGTCGGCCCGTTGGGTCCGAGGGCAAAGTGACGCTCCGGGGCCTCATACGGCGAATTGAGGATGGGGTTGCTGAGCGTGTCCATCAGCGCCCGTCATCGCGGTTCTGCGGCCTAGCATCACGCTTGCATTGAAGCCAGCGCTGAGTGTCACCACCGAACTTAATCGCTGCGGGCAAAAGCAAACCGTCGCAACGCCGTATGCAACGCGCGGCGCTGCCGGGTTGTGTCCTGCCAATGCAACAGGTTACTTCGGCTGCGGCGACCCTCGCTCCCATAACCGCCAGCCTACCGCAACCGTCCGACAGCGTCGCGAGCGAAAGCCCGAGGGAACGCTCCAGCACCAAACGCGACAGTCAAATACCCAAAGCACAAGATTAAAAGCTACAATACCATTCAAAACCACCTGACAATCCTCTACGGTGGCCGCATCGCCAAGCGGTTCCGTATCAGATGACTTGAAAACTGAGCCTGGCGATTTACACTGAGCACGAACCACCTAGTTCCCCGTCGAGGGGCTAGGCCCAGCAGGAGCCCGCTTCGGCGGGCTCCTGCGCGTCCGGGCCGCTGTGAGGCCCGCTGAACACCGACAACTTCGATCCTCGGCTGCTCCTCCCACACCACATCGTCCTCCGGGTCGATCTCAACCAGTCCCCCGGCATCTAAGGCCGGT
>JAHQYN010000151.1 GCA_024421085.1 Acidimicrobiia bacterium | reverse complement strand
CGGCGATGTAGAGGCTGGGCCGATTGATTCGAGGCAGAACGTCCCGCCAGTCGGCCAGGATGTCTGAGAAGAACTCGCGGGCCGACAGCGGTCCGGGCATCCGTTCGTTCTCGGCCAGGATTCGAGCTTTGTCCTCGGGGTCGATTGATTCGGTGACCATGTGTTCGATCAGCCCTGGAATGATCTGAGCCTCAGCACCGTCGGACAGCCCGTTGATGATCCCGAACAGGTCCGATGCAGGCATGATGGCACCGAAGTCGGCAACCTGCTCATCGCTGAAGGCGGGGTTGAGCACCGGATGGGTCGCCATGTCCACGAAGATCGCCCGGTCTATGCCCTCGCCGACGAAAAGGTCGAAGTACGACCAGAGCACACAGCAGCCCATCGAATGGCCCAGCACATGTGCTTGTCCACCGGCGACTTCAAGGATTAACGTTCTAAGGTCCATGGCGTGACGGGACATGCGGTATCCATAGTCGGGAGCGTCAGAGTCGCCGTGGCCGCGAAGATCGAGCGCCAGCACCCTGAACGACTCGCTCAGAGACTCGACCTGGCGGTTGAACAATGCGGCGGTCTGGTTCCAACCGTGAACGAGTACGAGTGGTGGGCCGGAGCCGGCGTCGACAAAGCTGAGGTTCACGCCGTCGTTTGTGGTTATAGTCCCCAACGGGATCTCCTTTGTGAGGTTTGATTGACTGCGGTCGGCGATACATCCGTCGACTGGAGGGGGTCTTTGGAGGTAGTCACCGAGACTATTTCACGCCCCCGCAACCATCCGCGCAATCCGCTAACCGACCCGCGTGATCCCATTTGCAGCCACAGATATCCGTTTTGCGAACGGGGCGTGGCGAATATGTTTGCGGGCATGTTAGTTTGGCACCATGCGTACCAGTGCCTGCCTGCAGCGTTTCTTCTGCATCGACGAGCAAGCCGAGCAACTCACCGGTTTCGACCAGCACTACCAGCAGATCGGGTCGGGGAACTATTCGGGGGCGTTCATGGCAGTCGACGGAAATCGTGTGGGTGTCTTCCTCGAATGCACCAATCGGGTGCTTCATCAACAGGGGGCGGGGCCTGCGGACCGGGTGAGTGCGGTCGTGCTGTTGGAGTCTCCTTCAGACGCGATGGCCAACGGCACCGAGTTCGGGGTCGGAGACGTTTTGCTGGTCGGTCCGGGCGGCTCGTATGAGGCGATTGTGGGCCCAGGTGCCGTACCCGCTGTTTTCAGCGTCTCGCTGGAGTTGACACCGGTGTTGCCCCTTCGTCGATTGGCGGCGCGCCATCACGGTCAGGTTCGGCGCGTCGCGGACGCGGCCCTCAGCAAACGCTTCCGGCGCTCCGCCGCTGATGTGCTGCGCTCCTGGGAAGCCGAGACCCAGTCGGCGGATGTTCCCGTGGAGAGAGTGCAGGGGCTGATGCTGGATCTGCTGGCTGCGCCGTCCGCGCCTGACGGTTCTTCCAGTCGTTCCTTGAATCTGTTCCGTCGAACGAAGGCGGCGATGGTCGACTCTCTCAGCGAACAGACAACCATTGCGGAATTGGCATCGCGCCTCAACACTTCACGGCGAAGCGTCGAGCATGCCTTTCGGGAAAGCGTTGGAGTCAGCCCCAATCGTTTCCGGAGGCTGCTTCGATTGAACAACGCGCGACGACTGCTGGTACGGGGAGGCCACAGCGTGACTGAAGCGGCCATGGACAGCGGCCTACTGCATCTCGGGCGCTTCTCGGCGGAATACCGGAGTTTGTTTGGCGAGCAACCCTCCGACACGGCGCGCCGAAGCCACTGATCTTCGCGATCACGGGGCAGCAGGCAGCGTTGCGCGCCGTCCACTCTGCACAGGTTCTCGCATCAACCAAGCTCAGGGAGGAGGATGTGAACCCCCAATGTCTGGACCAGAACCAGATGTGTTGCCCGTTGCGCGTTACCGCGGCCAGCGCAGCCCTACCTCGTAGGCGATGTCGTTGGTGATCGGCGACAACGACGCGTTGATCTACCGCAGCGTACCGTCTACGCGGGACCAGTCGTCGAACGCCGGCGCAAGTTCGGCGTACACGATGCCACAGACCAACACGGTGCCGGCATCGTAAGCCACCTTCAGTCGATCACGCGATTCGGAGCCGTGCGGTTCGTGGCCATGGAGGCCGTCGAGCAGGACATTGGTGTCGACGGCTGTGATCACCGTCCACGGATCTCCTCGATGTAGTCGTCGGCGCTGTGCAGGTCCAGCAGCCGTTCTTTGAGGTGCTCGCCGGCGGTGACCCCCAAGCTGGTGACCTGGTTGTGAGGTCCATTTCGACGTTGTGGGTTAGGCCGAATCGCTCCCGCGATCCCATTCGGCGACGAGTTCAGCCGGTGAGCGGGACACGCCGTCCTGGTGAGACTGCCAGCAGTGCCTCAGCAGGCTTTGTCGGTTGTCCACCACACGCAGAATTTCGGGCACTTCGAACACCCTGCGCCCGGTTTCTTCGTCAAGGGTTTCTGTGACTGCGCCGACACTGACGAGTTTGCGCAGACCTCGCCTTACGGAGTCGGCGCTGCGATCAGTCGCCTTGCTGAGATAGCCGATGCTAGCCGCGGGCATGGTTGACATCGCCTTGAGGCTGGCCGCGGCCGAGGAGTGGGACCGCAGGTTGATATCGCTCCATCTGGCCTGCATGTCGGTGATGGCCTTAGCGACCGCCTCGGTGTAGTCACAGGCGACGCTTACCGCGTCTGCTAGGAAGGAGACGAACGCCTCTCCACAGGCCGCACGGATCTCGCTGTCGGGATCGCCGGTGTAGGTCTGGTACGGGCGCAACGCTCGGAAGTATCGCTGCTTGTGCTCGGCGACAGCAGTTGATATCGGCAGCGGCGGTATCGCGGGGATGCAGCGCTTCAACACGCAATGGATCAACGCCCGACCGACCCGGCCGTTGCCGTCGGGGAAGGGATGGACGGTTTCGAACTGGAGATGCGCGATCGCGGCTTTAACCAGCGGGTGTCGCAGATCGTGTGCCGACACGTAACGCAGCAGATCCTCACAGAGCGGCCCGACGAGCACAGCCGGCGGCGCCACGTACAGCGCTTCGAGCGGCGTAGCTCCTGTCGCACCGACCCAGATATCGTCGGTTCGCAACTGGCCAGGCTCGAATCCCGCCGCAGTTCCTTCGATCAGTCGCCGGTGCATCTCACACAGGTCTGCGACCTTGACCGGGGTGTCCGTACTGTTTCCGATCGTGCGGGCGTGCGCGGTCAGCCGGACCGCTCCGAGCGCTTGAACGTCGCGCCCTTCACGCTGTCGGTTTCGCTCTGCTCGCAGGGATTCGAGCAGGCTCAAGGATCGCAAGGTTGTTGAGATCCCCTCGACATCACTCGACGCTATCCCCTCAGAGCGGTTGAGGCACCAAGTCAGGGCATGGTGCTGCGGCAGCTTGACAGCCAGTCCAGCCAGGCGGACCCCTGCCGCGTTCACCCTTTGGGTGGTCTGCTCGCCCATCTCGGGGTTCCAGTCGCCAATCCCGTGGGGAACATAGGCCTCGTACCGTTCTGGCCCCAATACCCCGTCGTAGGTCCGCTCAACGTACTTACCCATGCGCCGATCCTAACCATCAAGTTGAACCAACAAGCACTTTGACTCAAAAGTGTCCGTCAAATCCCGCCGACAGTCACTTCGACCAGAAAACCCACGGGATCAACGCGGATTTGGCAACCGCGGAGGTTGCCCCTAGATCATCCGATGTCCGCGATCAAGCTTCGGCGAGTTCGGGGAAGTAGCTGGTTTGGAAGCCTCGGTCGCGGGTGAGGAAGGCATCCGCCGATTTGAGTGCATGGGCCCCGATCAGGAAGTTGGTGATGATCCGTTGACGCGTTCCGCCCGCTGCGCGGCACCTCGGCCAGCGCAGCCCTGCCTCGTAGGCGATGTCGGTGGTGTTCGGCGACAGTGACGCGTTGATCTGCCGCAGCGTGTCGTCTAGTAGGGTCCGCGCGTCGAACGCCGGCACGGCAGCTTTGAAGCCGACTCGTCGGGTCCGTTGACGCGTGTTGTGCCTGCTCAGCGTTGTCGTCATCTACGAATCTGCACAGTGCTTCATGGACGAGGGCACCGCCTGGGTTGCGTCTGACTTGGCGCGCCTCACCAACAACCCGCCCCCCACGTTTACGCGCAGGCTCCCCGAGTCAGCTTCCGCTCGGTCGTGACCAAAGCCGCATCTGCCACAAACTGTTGAGCGAACGACATGCTCGACTTGGCCTCGTGGCGGCGAAGCTGCTCGGTCACCCACTTGGAGAACGGGACATCGAGGTTGTCAATGATCGGCACAACGTCATCAGGGACACTGATCGTCTTATTCGGCACGTACGTAACATAAGTATGCAGTAAAGTCAGAGGAAGCTTTTCGCACGGCAGCCCGCATCAAGTAAGACCTTGGCATTTGTTGTCAAATCGCTATACTGGTGGTCATGACCACGATGAACGTGTCGCCCCCAGATGAACTCAGGAGCTTCGTCAATTCGCAGGTCAACCTTGGCAACTACGGATCGACAAGCGAATACGTGCGCGATCTAATCCGCCGCGACCAAGGCCGCCGCCAACTCCGAACCGCACTGCTCGAAGGCGCCCGCTCCTCCATCGCCGGCCCCGCCGACGCCGCCTACTTCGCATCACTCAGAGCCCGAGCCGAAACCAACAGCTGAGCACACCCCAGTGCAAGCCGACATCCGCGCCCTCGCCGCAACCGACATCAAGGCCGCGGTGACCTACTACCGCTCCGAAGCCGGCCCCACAACCGCGCTCGACTTCGTCAACGCACTTGAAGCCGCGATCAACCACCTCTGCCAACATCCGCTCACTGGATCGCTCAGATTCGCCTTCGAACTGGAGTTCCCAGATCTGCGGAACTGACCCCTCCAGAAGTTCCCCTACCTCATCTTCCATGTCGCCGAAGACGACCACATCGACATCTGGCGCGTCCTACACGCCCGGTGTGGCATCTCGGCCTACCTAGCGCCAGACCCGCAGCCACCGGGCTGACTGATTCACCCTGGGTTTTGTGCAGGCTCCAAGGATTAGAGCGAGTACGGAATCTATGGACACATAAGCGAGGGCGGTGGCGAGGTCTCGCCGCTACTGCGATGAGCAGAAAATGCATGCGGTGCGGATGGTGTGCGCGTTGCGCGAGGTGGCACTTCGGTGGGCACGGTCACGCGTGTAGCGCGTCAGTCGGGTTACGGCGAGGAGTCGTTGCGCCGGCTGCTGGTTGCGTCTGACTTCGCGCGCCTCACCAACCACCCCGCCCCCCACGTTTACGCGCAGGCTCCGATTTCATGTGCTGCGGTCCGCCCGAGGCCGACGTAGCGCGGATGATCTCGCACTACCAGCGCACCACCGACGACGACCCGGAGGACTTCATCGCGGCGTACGGGCTGCCCGTCGACACCGAGTTCCTCAGGCGGGTCACCCGACACCGCGAACTCGACCACGGGCTCTGGCTGGCCTTGATGTGGAACGTCAGGCTGGAGTCCCGAGGCGAGTTGATGCTCCGAATCGAACGCTGGGACAACCTCTTGATCCGCTGGACAACCCTCTAGTGACCCCTCATTCGAAACATCGGTGAGCAGATGTCAGGCATCCGGGGCGGTCGAGCCACTGCTGCCACACCTCGCTGACATGCGGCGACAGCCAGACGTGCCCCACACGGCCAGCAACTCCTCAAGGCGGTTGTTAGGAATCTATCTTCAGAATGGGCTACAGATTCAGTTACAGTTCCGATACCATTCCAGACATGACGAGAAGCGAGGTCTTTCCAAACGCACCGCTCGCGCTCGTTGCGGCCGAAGT
>JAHQYN010000150.1 GCA_024421085.1 Acidimicrobiia bacterium | reverse complement strand
GGGGGGGGGGTTGACGTGATAGATCAAGATGGCTCCTCGAGCAACCGAAGGTCGCGGACGCGATCACCGGGACCATACAGCAGGCTACCGACGAACACAAGCCCAAGACCGCGGCCCCCGCCGGCGAACTTCAACCGCGGTTGACCGCAAGTATGCTTCACCAGGCCAGCGCCCCCTGATGTGGCCCGAGAAACTTCCTGCGAGTCTGATTCTCCCACACCACACGGGCACCTCGCGCGAACAACCACCCCCGCGCACACACCGCTACTGAAAAATCTGGGCTAGGTGCCCCGGGTGAGCAGGTCCAGCAGAGCGGTGTGGGCGTCAACGAGCCAGGAGCGCTCCAGATGCTCGTCGGAGGTATGGGCGACCGTGGGGTCGCCCGGGCCGAAATTGCTCGCAGGAACACCCCGCTGGGCGAAGAACGCCACATCGGTCCAGCCGAGCTTGGCGCGGACCTCGAGCCCGTTGCGGTCGATCAGCGTCTGCAGCAGAGGGTCATCGAGCCCCGGACGAGCCGCCGGGGAGCAGTCGACGAATTCAAGGCGGTCGGATCCGCCGAGCACAGGCGACATCAACGCGCGGACAAAAGCCTCTGCCGCGTCGGGGTCACGATCCGGGGCGAAGCGGTAGTTGACTCGCAGCGTCGCCCGGTCCGGCACGACATTGCCCGCCACTCCTCCCTCCACGAACACCGCCTGCAACGACTCGCGGTACTCACAGCCCTCCACCAGCGGACGACGGCCCTCGAAACTGCCGACGACACCCAGCACGTCGGTGAGGCGATGGATGGCGTTGCGGCCCATCCAGGGGCGCGCAGTATGCGCACGCGTGCCGCCGAGAGTGACCTCAAAGCGCATCGTGCCCTGGCACCCCGCCTCAATGGCACCGAGGGTCGGCTCACCCAACAGGGCCACGTCTCCCTCCAGAAGCTCCGGGCGCGTCGCCTCGATCTCGCGAAGACCGTTGTGTGCCAGGTCCACCTCTTCACGGGCATAGAACACATAGGTCACGTCTACCAGCGGGTCGGTGACGGTGCGCGCCAGCTCGAGCATGACCGCGATGCCGCCCTTCATGTCGGTCGTGCCGACCCCGTACATGCGGTCGCCATCGATGCGTGCCGCGGCATTGCCGTTCGGGGGCACCGTGTCGGTGTGACCCCCTAGCACCAGGCGCCGAGCGCGGCCGAGCCGGGTGCGGGCGACCAGATTGTCGCCGATGCGGTCCACAGTCAGATGAGGTGCCCGGCGCAGGTACGCCTCGAGGAGATCGACGATCTCACGCTCGTTGTGACTGACCGACGGGACGTCGACGAGCGCGGCGGTCAACGCGAACAGGTCTCCGTCAGGCAGGTCCAGTGACAGCGGCACCGCACCAGGGCTGGAGTGCATAACTAAGGGGTTCGCCGCGGACGTGCCGCTAGGCATCTCCGCTGGGGGCGGTGCCGCACCTCGGCTCAAGTGGTCGCTCCGTGGTCACGAAGGATCTCGTTGAGAGCCGACTTGTCGTGACGCTCGCCCTCGGTGAGCCGCTTGATCACCAACACCGCCGGCAACCCGAACGTCCCGCCGGGGAAGTCGCGCTGCCGGGTGCCGGCAACCGCCACGCACCACGCAGGGATCGACCCTCGGCTGATCTCGCGGCCCGTCTCCACATCGATCACCGGAATGGACCCCGTGAGGATCGCGCCGGCGCCGAGCACGGTTCCCTCGCCGACCCGCGCACCCTCGGCAACGATGCAGCGGCTGCCGATGTAACACTCGTCCTCCACGATCACCGGCGCCGCCTGCGCAGGTTCGAGCACACCGCCGATCCCCACCCCGCCGGAGAGGTGGACATTGCGGCCGATCTGAGCGCAGGACCCGACCGTGGCCCAAGTGTCAACCATCGTGTTCTCGGCGACGTGGGCACCGATGTTGATGTAGCTCGGCATCATCACGACCCCCGGCGCCTGGTAGCTGCCCCAACGCGCCTGCGCTCCAGGCACCACCCGCACGCCGCGGGCCATGAAGTCGCTCTTGAGCGGGATCTTGTCGGCGTACTCGAACGGGGCGTGCTCGATCGTCTCCATCTTGGAGATGCGGAACAGCAACAACACCGCGAACTTGCACCACTGGTTGACCGTGACGCTGCCATCGGGGTTGACTTCTGCGACCCTGGCCGTGCCGGAGTCGAGCTCGTCAATGGCCTCATGCACCGTGGCCACGACCTCAGGATCATCGACGTCCAACGATGCGCCGTCGGCCCAGAGCGCTTCGATCCGTGACTGCAAATCAGACATGGCCCGCACCTTATCTGTCTTGAGACCGTCCTTGGGATCAGTCGGGGGACGGGTCCGCGGGACGGGCCGGACGGGCCTTGGGTACCCGCCGCGGGACCGTCCTTTGGGGACCCGCCGCGGGACCGTCCTTTGGGGACCCGCCGCGGGACCGTCGTTGGGAGCCCGCCGCGGGACCGTCGTTGGGATCAGCCGGGGGGCGTGTCGGTCGCACGGCTGAGTGCCAGTTCGAGCGCTACGGTCGGTTGCACCACCGCCATGCGGACATGCGCGGTGCAATCGCTGCCGTAGAACTCCCCAGGGCTGACGATCAGCCCACAACGCTGCGCAAGGGTGTGCGCCAGACCCCAAGCGTCGCCGTCGGGGGCTCTGGCCCAGAGGTAGAAACTCCCCGCCGGCAGATCCGTGGATAGTCCCAGTGCGCCCAGAATCTGTTGGGCGAGTTCCAAGCGGTGCCAGTAGACGCCGCGTTGCTCGACCACGTGGGCCTGGTCGTCCCAGGCAGCGACGGCAGCGCTCTGGACCGGGCCCGGAACCATGCACCCCGCGTGCTTGCGCACCTCGCTGAGATAATGCACCAACGCCGGGTCACCCGCGTAGAAGCCGGCCCGAATACCCGCCAGGTTCGACCGCTTCGACAGGGAATGGACACTGAGCACGCCGTCAACCCCCGCAGACAGGATCGTGCGCGGCGGACCGTCCCAGGTGAACTCCACGTAGCACTCGTCGCTGATCACCAACACATCGTTGGCGCGGCCCCAGCGTGCTGCTGCGGTCAGGTCGTCGAGTCCGCCTGCGGGGTTCCCCGGCGTGTTGACCCACAGGCACAGCGCCCGGGCCGCGTCACCGGGATCGACCCTGCCCAGGTCGATCCGCCATTGATCGTCGACCGGGACCGGAACCGCCCGACAACCCGCGAGCACAGCTCCCATCGCATAGGACGGATAGGACACCGCCGGATACAGCACGGTGTCGCGCGACGGATTACGCAGACGCAGATAGTGCGGCGTCGAGACCACGAACTCCTTGGTGCCGATACAGGCGGCCAGTTCGCTGTCGGGATCGACCGCCACCCCCAGTTCCCTTCGCAACCAGCCCGCTGCGGCATGGCGGTAAGCGGGCGTTCCGACCGAAGCCGGATATCCACGCTCCGCGTTCGACGATACCAACGCCTGCACCGCCATCTCGGGGGGCGTATCGGTGGGGGTGCCGATCGAACAGTCGATCACTTCATCGAATCGCCGCCCGGCCAGCGCACGCAGGTCGTTGAGGCGGTCGTACGGGTACGGCGGCGGCACGAACCCGGTCATGACGCCGACTCCTGTGCGGAGGGCACCTCTGGCGCACCCAGGTCGTTGAGGCGGTCGTACGGGTACGGCGGCGGCACGAAGCCGGTCATGACGCCGACGCCTGTGCCGAGGACACCTCTGGCGCACCCAGGTCGTTGAGACGGTCGCACGGGTACGGCGGCGGCACGAAGCCGGTCATGACGCCGACGCCTGTGCCGTGGGCACCTCTGTTGTGGGCAGGGCACTGGGCGGGTCGGGCTCTGAGACCACGAAATCGCTGAGCGCGCCCACCGACGCCGGTTCAAGGCGGGCATGCAGGCGCATACCCGATTCCTCAGCCACATTGCTGCTCACATGGCCCTCACGATGCACCGCTGCGAGCACGTCGCCGCGGTCCCATGGCACCAACAACTCCACGAACTCGGTGGTCTGACGAAGACGATCACCGATGATCGCCAACAGAGCTTCGATGTTGTGCCCGCTGTGCGCCGACACCGCTATCGATCCCTCGTGATGCTCAGCGAGGCGGGCCGCGGCGTCGCTCTTGTCGGACTTGTTGAACACCAGGAGCTGCCCGATGTCGCCCGCACCAATCTCAACGAGCACTTCATGGACCGCGGAGATCGAGCCGAGCGGGTCCGGGCCGGCGCCATCGACGACATGGACCAACAGGTCGGCGTCACGGACCACGTCGAGCGTGGTCTTGAACGCCGTCACCAACTGGTGGGGAAGCTTCTTGACGAAACCGACCGTGTCGGTCGCGTACACCGTTTCTCCACCCGGAAGGGACAGGCGACGGGTCGTGGCGTCGAGTGTTGCGAACAGTCGGTCCTCGACCAGCACATCGGCCTCGGTGATCCGGTTCAGCAGCGACGACTTGCCGGCGTTGGTGTAGCCGACGAGCGCCACAGCGCGGTTTCGGGTCCGACTCCTAGCCTTGGCCTGGGTCGCCCTGTGGGCCCCGACCCTGCGCAGATCGGCCTCGAGTTTGTTCACTCGGCGCAGGAGCTGACGCCGAGAAACCTCGAGCTGGGTCTCTCCGGGCCCGCGGGTGCCGATCCCACCTGCCTGCTGCGAGTAGCTTCCGGCGAGGCTCCGCAGCCGAGGCAGGCGATAACGGAGCTGCGCCAACTCGACCTGCGCCTTGCCCTCCAGGGTGCTCGCGTTCTGGGCGAATATGTCGAGAATGACCGCGGTGCGGTCCAGCGCCGTGCAGCCGAGGATCTTCTCGAGGTTGAACTGCTGCGCGGCGCTGAGCTCATCGTCGAACACGACCGTGTCGCAGTCGGCCTCCTGCACGATCGACTTGATCTCTGAGGCCTTTCCTGATCCCACGAAGGTGGCGGGGTCGATGGCCCTGCGGCGCTGCACCACCCGCTCGACTGCGTCCGCGCCGGCGGTGTCGACCAGCAGTTCGAGTTCGTCGAGCGAGGCATCGACCGACTCTGGTGTGCCTTTGTCGCGCACCACTCCGACCAGCACGATCCGCTCGCGGAAGGTCCGCTCGATCAATCCGCCCGAAACGCCCCCGAACTCGCCGAAGCCGCCCCGATGCGCGGTGCTGTCGCCGGGCGCAACTGGAACCGCAGCGCCATCACCAGGCCCAACCGAAACCGCAGCGCCATCGCCAGGCCCAACCGAAACCGCAGCGCCATCACCAGGCCCAACAGAAACCGCAGCGCTCGACGACACCGACGGTTCCCCGTCGCTGTGCATGGCCGGGGCGTCCGCAGCGTGCTCGTTGGCGCGACTGTCCAGCGACGGGTCTCGGGCCTCAGTCATCGGAAATCGCTCAGTCATCAGCAATCTTTATGTCGGCAACATGGGTGGCCGGGCCGGTGAGTGTGATCGGACCGCTGACGTCGACTACGGCCTCCCCGCCGGGCATCTGCACCACAGTTCTCAGACCGACCAGGCCCCAACTATGAAACACCTGGCCTGCGACTGTGGCACCGGTCCCGCAGGCGCTGGTGACACCGGCCCCTCGTTCCCAGACCCGCAGCTTGAGCCGGTCGGGCCCGCTCACCGTGACGAAGCTGACATTGGCACCCTGCGCGAAGTGGCGCTCAACAGCGGGGCCGACGATGTCTACTGCGATCTCATCGGGGTCGAGCACCTCGCACACGACATGGGGATTGCCGATATCGCAGGCCTGGTAGCGCCGCACCCCGATCGACTCTCCGCCGGTTGCGCCGAGTTCTGCGGCGACCGATCCCAGCAGGTCTTCGACGTCGGGGGTCGGGCCGGCACTGACCGTCCCCATCTCGACCGTGACGATTGCGGTCCGCCGGTCGTCGGTGGCGCGCACCGACCAGGGGGGGGCCCCCGCGTCCGTCGCCACATCGAGCTCGAGGCCACCGCCGCCGCGTCGGCGAGCCACAGCCTGGGCGAGGCAGCGCAGACCGTTTCCGCTTACCGCGGCGCTGCTACCGTCGGAATTGAACAGGTG
>JAHQYN010000149.1 GCA_024421085.1 Acidimicrobiia bacterium | reverse complement strand
CGAAATAGATGTCGGCCCAGTCCATGGTGTGGGCCTCGAGTTCGGGCACCCAGGAGACTTGTTGGCTGGACCCGTGACGCAGCACCGTGTCCTTCAACTCCGCGCTCAGAAGCTGAACCTGGGGGTAGGCACCGGCTTCAACACATCGTCGGTACAGCGCCAGGGTTAGCGGATAGGCGTGGAGTTCCGTCATGGCGATGGCCACGCGATCTCCCTCGGCAACTTTCGCTGAGTGCTCGACGAGCACTTTGGCGATGCTGTCCCAGTCGATGGTCTGCTGACCGGTCACCTGTGATCCCTCCTCCCGTGGTGTGAGCACGGGTAGTACGATTGTGAGTGTATGATTGTATTCACGAACGCTCTGTATTAATCAATCAAACCTGTTCAACTTCGACTCCCAAATCGCGCAGCGCCCGAACGTCGTCTTCGGGCGCGGCTGCGTCAGTCACGATTGCGTCAATCTCAGTTGTCCCGCAGACATGGCACAGCGCCACCTCGCCGAACTTCGTGTGGTCCGCGACCACCACGACCTTGTCTGAAATCTGCACAAGCCTCCGTTTCACGAGCGCGTCCTCCATGCTGAACTCGGTGGCACCTTCGGATACGCTCAGCCCACCGACTCCGATGAAAGCCCGGTCCAGCCGAAGCCCGGACAGTGCTGCATCAGCCATCCCCCCGACCAAAGAGAGTTCGTCGGACCGCAGAACGCCCCCGACCAGGACAACGCGTAGATCCCGTTCGAGCGCAAAACGCGAAGCGATGGTTGTGGCCACGCGGAGACTTGCTGTGACAACGGTGATATTGGTGGTTTCGAGAGCCTCCGCAACGCTCAGGGCGGTTGAACCAACGTCGAAGCCGATGGCATCTCCGGGTCGGACCATCGCCGCTGCCGCTTTTCCTATCGACTCCTTGTCGGCCGTCTGGCGATCAGCGCGAAGACGAAACGGTGGCTCATAGGCACGCCCGATGTTCTGTGTAGCTCCGCCATGCTGGCGCCGGAGCAGTCCTGCCGTCGACAGTTCATCAAGGTCTCGGCGGACCGTCATCGCCGACACTCGCAGCGCCTCCGCGATCTCGGCCACAGTCAGCGAGCCGCGTTCTGCTAGCATCTCAAGGACTCTGTTGTGCCGCGATTGCTTCAAAATCTGGCCTTCCGTTTCCTCGTCAGTGCGCTTCCCCCGAATCTTTGGGATTTAGTCTATTCGGCTTGGTTTGGTCGCGCCAGAGAGCGGCAACAGCATCGCTGCCTGATTCCTCAACCAGCAGCTTGAGTGCAGTGTAGATCTGAAGTTTGTGTTTCAACGATCGCTAGCATTGCCTGAGTCTGTGGCTGGGACGTTCTTTCTGCGGGGACCGCGGCAGGTGGTGGAGAGCACGCTGCTGCGACACCGACACCCGACGCGAGCTTCTGGGTCGTGCTGGCGGGCGAGCCTCACAGGCCCTACTGTTCCGACACCATGAAGAACATATACACGTTCGGACGCAAGCCGGCTCAACGCAATTTCACCATCCCCGATCTGCGGGCCCTGAAGGGTTCGGGCAACCGGCTCACGATGTGCAACCCCGCTGGCGCGGCTGAGATCCGGGCGTGCGTCGAGGCGGGCATCGACACCCTCACGGTGTGGGACGACCAGCTCGAGATCGCTCGCGAGATCGCGCCCACCCATTTCATGGGGACGGCAATGAACTGGGGCCAGCACAAGACCAACGACGAGATCCTGGGGGCTGCGGTGGAGTGCATGGAGGCGGGCGCCGACATGTACTTCACCAATCGCAGCTACGACGTGATCGAGATGCTGGCCAACGAGCACATCCCGGTTCAGGCCCATATGGGTCTGGTGCCTTCGCTGAGCATCTGGGGTGGCGGTCTGCGGGCCTATGGCCGCAGCGCGGACGAGGCGCTCGAACTGCTCAGGACGTTTCGCCGGTTAGAGGACGCCGGCTGCTTCGCCGTCGAGATCGAGTGCGTGGCCGAGGAGACGCTCAACCTGCTCAACGACAAGACCTCGATCGTCACGTTCTCGTTGGGTTGCGGGAACTCCGGCGACGTCATCTTCTTGTTCATGTCTGATATCTGCGGGGAGAGTCCCGACCCGCCCAGGCACGCCCACGCGTTCGGCGACCTCGCCCGGCTGCATGAGCAGATGCATGAGGAACGGGTAGCGGCCCTCAAGGCTTTTCATGCCGAGTCGAGGGCTCTGCGGTTCCCCTACTCCGAGCAGTCGGTGCATATGCATCCGGGCGAGGAGGAGAAGTTGCGCGAGTCTCTCGACTCGGTCTGAGCCTGTGGGAGATTGACAACGTCACCTGCGGCGAAGAACCGCCGCCGAGACAACACGCTGACCGGCATCGTCTCAGACCAAGCCCATGTCGACGATGCGGGGTATACGATGCGCGCTCGACCGGCCCTTCAATCGGTCAGGTCGCCTCCGACCGTTACCGAGCCGGGCACGGACACCCTTTCGGTTGGGGCATCGCGTTTGAAGGCTCGCCGATTCCGTTGCGATGCCAGTCAACCTTCAGCGGTACGCCGGACGAAGCAGCCTCGAGGTTCCCCGAGAACGCCAACGCGGCCCTCACCACGGCATTGGCCGGCACAGGACCGCAGACGACCCGGGTGACGCTGATCGCGGACCCAAACGCAAAGGTCAACCGACACGAGATCCGCGCCGAAGGGCGATTCGGTGAACTCTCCGTCGTCCTGCGAAACAAGCCGCTCGAAGAGAACCCGAAGTCCTCGGCCCTCACAGCACTCAATCTGGCTCGCTGCATCGAGAACCGCCTCAACCCGCTCGTCATATGACCCAGGACGAGGCCCATACCAACGAATCGAGCACACAACCGCATTGGCACCGGCATCTCGGCTTACCCGGTTTCAGCGGAAGACGACACCGGGGGACCGAGCGGAGGTTGAGGAGGTGGCCGGAGTCGGGCTGACGGAGTTGGTGCGCGGCATGGTGGACGCGCTCGACGTGGACCGCCAGTACGCGGTGGCGACGGCTGAAGCTGACGGATCCGAGAGCCGATCAAGTGAAAGGGTGCCAGCAAATCGATGTTCCGTGAGGCGCTGAAGCCGCTGTCCCGCGCGGTCCCGCAAATCGACGCTGCGGGAGAAACCGATCGATGTGAGGCGCAACCACGAGCAGGAGACAGTTACGGCATCGCAGGACCGGGTGATCGGACCACGGTTGCAGGGCCTGGGCACCCGCCAGCGGACCTACCGCCCTCCGCTGTACGAGCGGATACTTCGACGTTGCTCAAACGTTGGTGTCACCTTCCTAATATTGACCCGGTGAGGTTACGGTCTGACATTGACAACGTGGTGGACCCAAAGTTGTGAGCGCACGCCGGTGACCGCACAAGACCCAGAGGCGATGGCGCAGAAGTTGCGGGACTTCTGCGCTATGCTGCGCGAAGATGGTTTGTCGTATGGCGACTACCTGTTAGCGTCACAACTCCATGACAGTTAGCACAGAAGGCGCGGAGACAACACGGGGGCAGACGATCGTCTATGTCGACGGGTTCAACCTCTACTACGGCGCAGTAAAGAACACGCGATACAAATGGCTCGACTTGGAAGCGATGTGTCGGAGCCTGCTGCGGGGTGACCAAATCGTCAAGATCCGTTACTTCACTGCTCGGGTCAACGATCGAGCAGATGACCCCCAGTTGGCGAGCCGCCAAGACACGTATCTGCGGGCACTTACAACGCTACCTCTGGTTGAGATACACTACGGCCATTTCCAGACCCGGGCCGTTCGGCTTCCGCGCGTAAACCGTCAACGGGGGCAATCTCGAACCATCAAGGTGCTCAAAACCGAAGAAAAGGGTTCTGATGTCAACCTGGCCACACATCTCCTGCTGGACGCGTTCAAGGGTCGTTGTGACACCGCTGCGGTAGTAAGCAACGTTCAGATCTGGCCCAAGCCATCCAGGTCACCCAATCGGAACTGGGTGTCAAGGTGGGTATCGTCAACCCGCACTCGCGCAAGAGTCGGTCACACAAGCTTCTCGGACTTGACTGCCTGTTCTACAAGCAGATTTCCAGTCAGGTGTTGGCGGAGACCCAGTTGCCGACCGTCGTTCATGATTCCAAGGGGCCGATCCGCAAGCCTGACGGCTGGCAAAACCTCGAAGGCCCGCCGAAGCGGGCCTTCGCCCAGCCACCGAAGCGACTGGGGGGATATACCGACATACTATGCCAGTCGTGTGACAACGCAACGAGAAACTATCGAAAATTCTGATCTTGGGTTGGATGCCGCTGGGGTACTTTGGGGGCTCGCCGCGTTTGAGGTCGGGATCGGTGGGGTGAGAATCCGCGCCTGAACGCGCGAGATCCCCCGGAATCAGTGCTTCAGGCAACGAGAATCTGTAGGATCTCTGTACGTTCTCGTTGGGTTGCGGGAACTCCGGCGATGTCATTTTCTTGTTCATGTCTGACATCTGCGGGGAGACACCCGACCCGCCCCGGCACGCCCACGCGTTCGGCGACCTCGGCCGACCTGTCGTGGATCGTATCAGTGGCTCACGCCACCACAACATGAAAGAACTGCGAGCGAGTGAGGATGGAGCGTTGCGGGTGCTGGTCGCTTTCAACCCGCGGCCTCAGGCGATTCTGTTGCTCGGTGGCGACAAGTCCGGTCAGTGGGCCGAATGGTACGAGTGGTCGATCCTGGCAGCGGACAATTTGTACGACGACTATCTGGACGAACTCCGTGAGGAGGGTTTGATCGAATGAGTGGACACACAAAATGGCCCGAGATCCGCAACAAGATGTTGGATCGGCCCGGCGCTGCCGAAGCATTGAACCAAGCGCGCATTGAATTTGATGAAGAGCTTCGTCTTTACGAACTGCGGCACGTCGAGGCGCTGAGTCAAGTTGAGGTCGCGGGGCGGCTCGAGGTCTCCAAGAGTGCCGTGTCGAATGTTGAGCACGTCGAAGACGTTCGCGTCTCGACGCTTCGCGACTACCTCGGAGCAATCGGCGCGCGGCTCGAACTCGTCGCGGTCTTCGAGGACGACGAAGAGGGTCGCCGCATTCCTGTCCACCTCGGGAAAGAAACGCCCTGAGATCGATGTGCATGCGTCCGGGGTATTGCCATTTTGGGGCCTTGGGGGTGCGGTTCGTGATCGCTGCTGTCACACCCCTGTGGTGTGCTTGTGGTGTGAACTCTCCAGGAATCGACGGGAAAACGCAGGGAAGGCGAGTCGTCCGGCGTTCACCCGTTTGCTCGCGGAGGTCGAGGCGGCCGGGCTATCGGTTCTGATGGCAGGTGTTGAACGCAGCCGACTACGTTGTGCCCCAGGCCCGACCTCGTCTGTGCATCGTTGGTTGTCGCAAACAAGACACGCTGCCTGACCCGCCGGACCCCACTCACCACGGGCCGTGGGAACTTCGACGTTGTCGCTGCGTGCATGTTCTCGATCGGCAAACGACGGCTGTTCAAGTTCAAGTGGGCCCGCGATCTCACGCCGTGGACCCAAGACAATACGAAGATCGGTGCCATCCAGCTAATCGACGACACCTGGGGCGGCTCCCTGAACGACCTGCTCAACATGTGAGCCCCTTTCGGGCGTTCAACGCGCCGGGCAACCGTCAGTCCTGGTTGTCGGGATCCGAGTCTGTGTGGCGTGTGAGGGCGGAGCCGAGGATGCTGAGTCGGGAGGCTGTCACAGTTGGCGAACACGCCAACACGTACCCGGTGTGCGGGTCGCCCACGATGGCACCCACTAGCGGGTTGGCGAGTGCGGCCAGAGTCGTTTCGATCTCCGTCTGGGTGGGAAGATCCTCGCTGTCTTGGTGATACATGGTGAGTCGTAACTGGTTGGCTGTCAGCGGCCCGAGGGCTTGGGCCAGGTCGGCGATTGCATCGATCAGCCGCTTGGCCAATGCCACGAGACGATTGGCCTCCTCCGTTCGCTCCTCGATCTCGGACAGGTCTACCTCGCCACTCTGCACGAAAATGATTCTGTAGTCGGCTAGCCCGAGAGGCCGAGCGGAGTGCAATTCACAGAGACCTGCGAGGGCTTCCGCCGATAAGACCGCAACATTGT
>JAHQYN010000018.1 GCA_024421085.1 Acidimicrobiia bacterium | reverse complement strand
CATCGCCAGAGACCGGCACTGCCGAGGCAAAGGCTGCACCGCCGGACCCGAACGCTGCGAAATCCATCACATCAAACCCTGGGAACAAGGCGGACGCACCAACATCGACGAAATGTGTCTCGCCTGCCCGCTATGCCACCACAACATCCACGACCGCGGCTACACCGTCACCAAAACCAACACCGGCTACCAAATCATCAACCCCAACAACCCACCCAACGGCCCCTAACCACACACCACAACCAGGGCAGACAGGGTAGGTCCGCTCATCCGATCTCCGTCCGTCTGGCTCTGCGCGAGGGGAAGTACGCGAGACAGTCGGCCTCAGGACCACCGCTTCGCTTGGTAGTCAAGCATGTCCTGGCCTTGCAACTCCTGAGTGGAGTTGTTCAGGCGGACCAAGAAGACTTCCTTCCTCTCACCCTTCGGCGGTTTCGCGAACACTGGTCTGGCAGCGGGTCCAACTTGGATTCGCGCGACGGTCTTCTCTTCAAGAACGGCAAACGTGACTCTCAGATCTGCCGCCGCAGTCGTAGACAGCGAGGTACTGGTGACTGATGTCAGCCAGAGTTCCCATCCGTCGCGGTCATGATCCTTCACGAACGGGTAGTCCTCCTCAATCCCGATGGATGCCCCGTTGTCGTCGACGCCTACCAGCAGTGTTCCGCCTTCGGCGTTCATGAATCCGGCGATTGTCTTGAGTGAGCTCCAGGTAATCGAGGTGTCCTTGTCATGGGTATGGAGGTTCTTGATAGCGGTCGATTTGAACTCAACAACTTTGCTTTCGCCGGCGGTGATGAGAGCCCTGATTGCGGCAGTGCCCTGCTCGGGATCGCTACTGTTGGAAGAGAAGGGGCTCTCATCACGATTCTCGAACCGGTTTGCTGGCTTTCCCATGGCCGCTTCGATCTGAAGAATCAGTCGCTCAAATCGGTCGTTGAAAAATGACTCAAAATTGTCGTTGCGAAGCGAACGCGGGTCAATGTCGTGCGACCGTAGGATCGCATCCAGTTCCAAGGTACCGATCTGGTCACCGTCTTCCAGTTTTGCCAAGTAACGGCTAGGAGCATCTCCACCGATGATCTTGTTCGTCCGTGCGCCTATAGCGGTCTTATTTACAACACTGTCGGCGATCTTGGTTGCTATTCCATGTTCGCTGCACCACTTCTTTGGAAAGATATGGTGTACATCGATGTTCTTGTCAAAATATGCGTGTACATCGATCGGCTTCCCAGTGCGGAGATCACGGCCACCGCGAGACATTTGAAGCGCATACAAACCCTTGTACGCCGCACTGTTCCTTGTCCGTAGGGTGAGCAGACGGGCAGCTTGGAACTGCGCTTCTTGAATGGTGCGAGGTTCGGCCGCATCTTCTCGAACCCATGCAACCACATCTTGGAGATCGTTGGCGAATCGTGTTTCGGTCGCGCCTCCATACATCTCACCAAAGACACCGCACCAGTACCACATTCGCAAGAGTTCGTTCACTCGATGACCCTCGGCGGTGGTCCCGAGTTCACCGAGGATCGCGGAGAGCGGTACCAACTGCGTCGTGTAGGGGAGGTCACGGGCCGAGAAAATGTGCTCGGTGTGCAAAAATGGTACTGCCTGAAGCACGGCCTCCGTTGCGACACCAGCCCATTTTTCGTAATCGGCCAGTTCAAGACGAAGAATTTCTTTCCGTTTGCAGGAGACGGCCGGAGCACGATCGCCCTCTTGTCCATCTGCGATGCGTGCGGTCCGCGCTCCGAAAGTCGAGAGCAGCGTGACGACCTGCAAGAAATCAGTAGCCGAGAACTGTCGCAGCACACGGTGCTTACCGAACCTTTCCTTACGTGTGTTCCAGTCGTCCCGCAAGTTGAAATCGCTAGCGGCGAACGTTGCTGTCAACAATTCGAAGAAAGTGAGGGTGACACCTCCGGTATTCACCTTTTCGAAGACTTGGCAGACAGCTTCCTTCGGTGTGCACTTGGCGAGTTCGATAGTTGGAACTTGGTATGAGATGAAGGGTTTGATGACTTCCCGGACAAAATCCTTCCACTTCGCGAACCGTTCCGACGACTCACCCGACCCATTGCTGAGATATGCCATCTGCCAGTCCATGGTTGCGTTCCCATCCAGAACGATGTCCAGTGGAAAGTAGCCAGCTGTAACCTCAGCTTCGCGGGACGACAAGTCGAGTTGCACTTGCCTGCCGAAATTGGTGGTGATCATCCGATTCTCCGGCACACTAATGATCCCATCGTCCTCGCGGTCCTTATCCGTATCAACGCAAGCGTCGATGTTCGCGTAGTAGTGACGGCGCGTTGCTTGACCTCGAGCGTCCCGGGTCGGCACGGGCCGTTGAGAATGAAGAGCAAGAAAGAGTGAGGTCATTCGCTGTTGCCCGTCAAGGAGCATGAACTCGGGTTCTGTGCCACTGGCAAGCTCGACGCCTTCAAGCAACCGCGGCCGGAACTTCACGTCGGGGTTCCCGGTACGGAGGGTCATCACCGCACCGATGGGGTAGGAGAGGGATATGGAAGCCAACAAGCTCACGATGTGGTTGTCATCCCAGACCCACCCGCGTTGAAAATCTGGAAGTTGAAGGCGCCCGGACGCAGCCATCTTGATCAGATCCGAGAGAGGTTTCTCGTTGCTCTCGAACTTCTTCTCTTGCTCCATACGTTCCTCCGAATTTGGATCGTCCAGTCTCTGACTAGGCGAACCGGCGGCAAGCTCGCTAGATTAGCGGCTCTACGCGTCGAAGAGGGATGTCGAGTTCTGATTCTTGCCCCAACCCTTGGTGTCGAGAGGATCGGCTCCGGTCAGCTACAGTTTAGGGATCCCATAGAGCGGGTCGCGATTGCGGCCGCCGCATCCCAGCGTCTGGGTTTGGGTGCGTTGACCGCAACGATACCGGGCCTCGGGCCAACCCAGGTGGCAACACGGTGCCTGTGATCGCTAGGTTGGCGGTGACTTCGCCGGATCGTGCGCGCGAGGTGATTCATCGGTTCAATGAGGAGGGGATGGACTCGCTGCACCTCGTCGAGCACGACCCTGTCGGGCAGGTCGGCAACGAACCCGGCCGGGTCGGCCCGGGACGCGTTGCGGGCCGCGTCGTCGAAGGTGATGTAGTCGTATGTGGGCACGGTCACCGCCCCGGTTGCGGGCCGCCAGTTCCCGTCGAGGTGTTCCGGCGCGCACACCGCCTGAGCGAGCGTGGTCTTGCCGCACTGGCGAGGCCCAGGGATCACAACCGCGGGCGAGTCTTGAAGCGACTCGAGGAACAGGCCGCGAACATGACGTGGATAGAACACGGTGCCGCTAATCGACAGACTATGTGCCTCGTGTCGGCCAATTCCAAGGTTATGTCGCGGCTGAATATAAGGTTACGCATCGTCTGATTGCAATGTTGCATCGACAACCCGCAGCCGAGAGAACCTTGTCGCGCCCCACTGATTCACCCCGGGTCTCGCACAGGTTGCGGGGTGCCTTGGTGTCGAGCAGTCGGGGCTTGCCCCCAATCTAAGCTATCCCGGCGGCACCGGGCTGCGCCCAGAACTAGCAGAGCGCACCGACGCCCGGGGCTCCGGCTGCGCCCCGCGACAACACCACGCTACTGGTCAGCGAACTGAGAGGGCACGCAGGGCTTCGACTGTCAGCACGCAAACAAGTCCCGCAAAGACCATGGTCAACGCCGTTATCGCGACCGTGTAAGTCCAACTCTCGCCACGCGCCTCCCAAGCCGACACCGCTCCAGTTCCGACAGACGCCCCGACAGCAAGCGACCACCTCATAAGGAACGTTGTCCAAGACTTACCCTCGTCCATGTTCTCGGTCACGTGTCTGTCGTTCCTTGGGCGGCGTCCATCCACGTCCTAGCAGTTTGTCCCCCTTGGCTCGGTTGCAACGCTTACAAGCAAGCACGAGATTGGCTAGTTCTGCGACGTGGCCGCCAGGATAACTGGCCGCCTTGCTCTTGGGGTGTACGTGGTCAATGGTGTAGCGGCGCTTGATGTTGACACCGCAATAGGCGCAGTAGTAGCCGCCGTCACGGGCCGCGATCCATACGGCCTGATCGCTGACCGACAGCGCTCGTTGTCGGTGCCGGTGGGGTCGTTTGCTACGCTGGCGCCGGGTCATATCGTCACAATGCTCCAGATCGGGCACGATGCACAAGATTGAGGCGCACCACACGCTCCACAAGCTCGCCGAGTTCTCCAGCGTCAATTACCAGTAGCGGCACGTCCGCATCAAGTCTGCATGCGCGCGGCATCCGGCTGGTCGCTGCCGGGGGGAGATTCCCAGAGGCGACGGATCGGCACAGCTCGGAGGCGGTCGCCGAAGCTGGCGCTGATCTCGCCGTCGTAGAGAACGACACCTGCGGCGAATCGATCGCCGGTGGCCGATGCGAGCTTGCGCAGGCCACGAAAGTCGGCGCTGGTGACGGTGGCTCCGGCCTTGGCCTCGATTCCGGCGACGGACCCAGCGCCGCGCTCGATCACGATGTCGACCTCGGCACCGTCCTTGTCGCGGTAGTGGAAGAACCTGAGGGGGCTGTGATACCAGCCCGACTGCCGTTTGAGCTCCTGGTATACGAACGTCTCGGTGAGCTGTCCCAGCAGCCCCCGGTCGGCGCGCAGCGTGTCGGAGTCGGCTCCGAGCAATGCACAGGCCAATCCTGTGTCGCCGATGTGGAGTTTGGGCGTCTTGACCAGACGCTTGAGCCGGTTGCTGTGCCAAGGGTCTAAGCGTTCCAGCAGGAACAGCCTCTCCAGCAGAGTCAGGTAGGCGCGGATCGTCGGGAGGCTGAGCTGGAACGGCGCGGCGAGGCGGCTCACGTTGTACAGGCACCCGGTGTAGGTTGCGGCCGCCTCCAGCAGACGCGGCATCGCCTCCAGGCGGGCGATGCGGGCCAGGTCGCGCACGTCGCGCTGGGGCACGGCCTCCAGGTAGTCGGTGTACCACCGGGTCCGGCGCCGTCCGGGCGGCCGGGTCAGGGCGGCCGGATACCCGCCCGCGGCGATCCGCTCCCTCAGCTGCGCGCCGAGCCGCCCGCTCGACGCGACTGCGAACCCGTCGCCGAACAAGAAGTCAAGGAATCCCGAGCCCGGCTGGGCCCGATCCCCGGGCCAGCCCGGCTCCACCAGTTCGGCCTGCGACAAGGGGTGCAGCCGCAGCACCTGCATACGACCGGCCAGCGAGTCCGCCAACCCCGGCACCATCAGCACGTTGGCCGAGCCGGTCAGCACGAAGCGCCCGGGCCTGCGGTCGCGGTCGATAGACAGTTTGATCGCCGCGAACAACTCCGGGACTCGCTGCACCTCGTCGAGCACGACCCTGTCGGGCAGGTCGGCAACGAACCCGGCCGGATCGGCCCGGGACGCGTTGCGGGCCGCGTCGTCGTCGAAGGTGATGTAGTCGTACGTGGGCCCGGTCACCGTCCTGGCTGCGGGCCGCCAGTTCCCGTCGAGGTGTTCCGGCGCGCACACCGCCTGAGCGAGCGTGGTCTTGCCGCACTGGCGAGGCCCATGGATCACCACCGCGGGCGAGTCTTGAAGCGACTCGAGGAACAGGCCGCGAACATGACGCGGATAGAACACGGTGCCGCTCATCGACAGACTATATGCCTCGTGTCGGCCAATTGCAAGGTTGTGTCTCGGCTGATTATAAGGTTGCACATCGTCTGATTGCAATGTTGCATCGACGATCCGCAGCCGAGAGAACCTTGTCGCGCCCCACTGATTCACCCCGGGTCTTGCACAGGTTGCGGGGTGCCTTGGAGTCGAGTAGTCGGGGCTTGCCCCCAATCTAAGCTATCCCGGCGGCGCCGGGCTACGCCCAGAACTAGCAGAGCGCGGAGATGCCCGGGGCTCCGGCTACGCCCAGAACTAGCCCAGCGCACCGACACCCGGGGCTCCGGCTACGCCCGGAACTAGCAGAGCGCGGAGACCCTGAGGCGGAGTTCGGCGCGGACTTTGGCGGCTGCGGCTTCGGGATCGTCGGCATGTGCGGCCAAAGCTGCGTTGGCGTTGTCGAGTGCAGTCTGGGCGCGGGTCACGTCGATTTCTGCTGCCGACTCGGACACGTCTGACAGGATCGTGACCTGATTGCCGTGAACCTGCACAAAGCCGCGATGCACCGCGAAGACGTCGCGCCCGCCATCGGGTTTGACGACATCCACCGACCACACCGCCAGAGTGCCGATGAAGGGCACATGACCGGCCTGGAAGGCGATGTCGCCACCGTCGACCGTGCGGGCGATGACCATGTCGGCCTCACCGGTATAGGAGACAGCCTCCGGACTGACGACTTCGACGTTGAACATCGCAGCGATCCTAAACCCTACGTCTGTGCCTGGAGTTCAGCGGCCTTGCGCTGCGCGTCCTGCGCACCGCCGACCATGTAGAACGCCTGCTCGGGCAGGTCGTCAAGATCACCGTTGAGCAGCGCCTCGAACGACTCGATCGTCTCGGAGACCGGCGTGAAGATGCCGTCCTGACCGGTGAACGCCTTGGCCACGAACATCGGCTGCGACAAGAAGCGCTGAACCTTGCGTGCCCGGTCGACCGTGATGCGGTCCTCCTCGGACAACTCGTCGAGACCCAGAATGGCGATGATGTCCTGGAGCTCCTTGTAGCGCTGCAGCACCTCCTGGGCCCGCCGTGCCGTCTGATAATGACGGTCACCGACAACCTGAGGATCAAGGATCGTCGAACTCGACGCCAGCGGATCCACAGCCGGATAGATACCCAGAGCGGCGATGTCACGGCTCAACTCGGTAGTGCCGTCGAAGTGCGTGAACGACGTGAACGGGGCCGGGTCGGTGTAGTCGTCGGCCGGCACGTACACGGCCTGCAGCGAGGTGATCGACTTGCCACGAGTCGAGGTGATCCGCTCCTGCAGCTCACCCATCTCGTCAGCCAGGGTCGGCTGGTAGCCCACCGCCGAGGGCATCCGCCCGAGCAGCGTCGACACCTCCGAGCCTGCCTGGACGAAACGGAAGATGTTGTCGATGAACAACAGCACATCCTGGTTCTGGACGTCACGGAAGTACTCCGCCATCGTCACGCCCGCCAAAGCCACACGCAGACGCACGCCGGGGGGCTCGTCCATCTGGCCGAACACCAGCGCCGCCTTGTCGAGCACGGTGGTCTCGCCGTCACCCATCACGGTCTCGCCCATCTCGATGAAGAGGTCGGTCCCCTCACGGGTGCGCTCCCCCACACCTGCGAACACCGAGACGCCGCCGTGGTTGGAGGCCACCCGGGTGATCATCTCGGTGATCAGCACGGTCTTGCCGACACCGGCACCGCCGAACAGGCCGATCTTGCCGCCCTCCTTGTAGGGAGTGAGCAGGTCGATCACCTTCACGCCGGTCTCGAACATCTTCGCCGAGGGCTCCAGCGCGTCGAAAGCTGGTGCCGGGCGGTGGATGTCCCAGCGCTGCGCGGTCGTGCGGCCCGGCTCGTCGAGGCAGTCGCCCATCACGTTCCAGATATGGCCCAGAGTGTCGTCGCCGACGGGCGCCTGCACGCCGTGGCCGGTGTTGCGAACCTCAGCGCCGCGGGTCAGGCCGTCGGTCGGCTTCATGGCGATCGCCCGCACCCGGCTGTCGCCGATCTGCTGGGCGACTTCGGCGGGCACGTTGATCGTCTCGCCGTCAACCTCGACGTTGAACTCGAGCTGAGTGTTGATCTCGGGCAGGTCACCGGGCGGGAACTCGACATCGACCACAGGGCCGGCAATGCCGACGATGCGACCGGACTTATTGACACCTTCGGTAAAGGAGGTACTAGCAGTGACAGTCATGTCTAGGGGTACTTTCAGGTCTCGGTAAGGGGATGAGAATCGGCGGGGGACACCGCGGTGGGAGCCACCGCAGCGGGAGCCACAGCAGCAAAGGCCGCTGCGAAGTCGTCGATGGGCACCTCGGTGCCCAGCGCTTCGGCGCCGCCGACGATCTCCATGATCTCGGTGGTGATCGCGGCCTGGCGGGCTGCGTTCATCTCCCGCGACAGTTTGGTGATCAGATCTTCGGCGTTGTCGGTGGCGGACTTCATGGCCCGTTGCCGGTTGGCATGCTCAGAGGCCGCGCAGTCGAGCAGGGCGCCGTACAGGCGTGCCTCGACATAGCGGGGCAGCAACGCCTCGAGCACGGCCTCGGGCGACGGTTCGAACTCGAACGAGGAGATCGCCTCCGCAGAGCCACCACCGACCTCGGCCATCACCCGGGTGTCCTCCAGAGGCAGGAACCGGCGCACAGAGACACGCTGGGTCCCCATCGACACGAACTCGGTGAAGATCAACTCGACTTGGTCTATCTCGCCGACCGAGAAGGCCTCGGCGACATCGTCGGCGATACGACGTGCGTCCTCGTAACCGGGGTTGTCGGTGAACCCCAGATAAGAATGGCCGACACGGTAGTTGCGGAACTTGTAGTAGGCCGCCGCCTTCTTGCCGACAGTGAACAGCGAATAATCCTTGCCCTCGCTCTGGTGGCCCATGAGCTGGCGCTCTGCGGCGCGGATCGGGTTGGTGTTGTAGGCCCCGGCGAGTCCCCGATCACCTGCCATCACGATGAAACCGACCCGCTTGACCTCGCCGACCTCACGCAGCAGCGGATGATCGACTTGCGCGCCGCCCGCAGCGAGGTTCTCTATCACAGACGTGATCCGTCGGGCATAGGGGCGGGCGGCGTCGGCACGCTGCATCGCCTTGACCACCCGGGTCGCCGCGATCAGCTCCATGGCGCGCGTGATCTTCTTCGTCGACTGGACGCTCGAAATGCGTCGGCGAAGCTCGCGCTCCTTACCCCCGGGCATCGCTCAGATCTCGTCTCGGGTGATCTCTTCTTCAGGAAGGGTGGTCTCGGAATCGACCATGTCTGAACGCGCCTCTCCCTGAGCCTCGGCTTCGGGCTCGGCGCTATCGACCCGCGAACCGACGAACTGATCGGCGAAGGCCGCGATTGCGGCCGCGAAGGCCGCCTCATCCTCGATGACACCTTCGCTGCGGATCTTCGCCATCACCTCGCGGTGGCGGGTCCGGAACCAGTCGAGCAATTCCGACTCGAAACGCATGACATCGTCGACTTCGAGCTTGTCGAGGTAGCCGCGGGTGCCCGCGTAGATCGAGACAGCCTGCTCATCAACGGGGTACGGCGAGTTGACACCCTGCTTGAGAAGCTCAGTGAGGCGATAGCCGCGCTCGAGCTGGGCAGACGAGACCGCATCGAGGTCCGAACCGAAAGCCGCGAAGGCCTCCAACTCGCGGAACTGCTGCAGGTCGCCCTTCAGCGTGCCCGTAGCTGCCTTCATGGCTGAAACCTGGGCTGCGGAGCCGACCCGGGACACCGAGATGCCGACATCGACCGCAGGACGGATACCCGACTTGAACAGGTCGTCCTGCAAGAAGATCTGGCCGTCGGTGATGGAGATCACATTGGTCGGGATGAACGCCGACACGTCGCCCGCCTTGGTCTCGATGATCGGCAGCGCCGTCAACGAGCCGGCGCCCCGCTCGTCGGAGAGCTTGGCCGCACGTTCGAGGAGCCGGCTGTGCAGGTAGAACACGTCGCCGGGGAACGCTTCACGCCCCGGCGGACGGCGTAGCAGCAGCGACACCTGGCGGTAGGCCTCGGCCTGCTTGGAAAGGTCGTCGTAGACGATCAGCGCATGCTCGCCGTTCTCCATCCAGTGCTGGCCGATGGCGCACCCGCCGTAGGGTGCGAGGAACTTGAACGGCGCCGGATCAGAGGCCGGGGCGTTGACCACCACCGTGTACTCCATGGCCCCGAGTTCTTCAAGGGTGGCGACTGACTGGGCGACCGTGGATGCCTTCTGACCGATCGCCACATAGATGCACTTCACGCCCTGACCCCTCTGGTTGAGGATCGTGTCTAGGGCGACGGTGGTCTTGCCGGTCTTGCGGTCGCCGATGATCAGCTCCCGCTGGCCGCGGCCGATAGGGATCAGCGAGTCGATCGACTTGATGCCGGTCTGCATGGGCTCATGCACGGGCTTGCGGCCGGTGATGCCGGGGGCCTGGATCTCCATCCGGCGGGGCTCGACGTTGGTGAGCGGGCCCTTGCCGTCGATGGGTTCGCCGAGCGGGTTGACCACCCGTGAGAGCAGGCCGTCGCCGACCGGAACCGAGAGGATGTCGCCGGTGGCCACAACTGCCTGGCCCTCGACGATGCCCTCCACGTCGCCGAGCACGACCGCGCCGATGGACTCCTCGTCGAGGTTGAGGGCCAGACCCACCAGACCGTTCTCGAAGCGGAGCATCTCGTTGACGGCCGCGCCGGGCAGGCCCGACACCCGTGCAATACCATCGCCGACCTCAAGCACTCGACCAACGGTGGTCTGCTCCAGGCTCGGCGTGAAGTCATCGAGGTTGCCGCGGATCGCCGCGGCGATGTCGTCGGTGTTTATGGTTAGGGCGGTGTTGATCGTGAGATCTGACATTTCTCGTCTTTTCTGCTCTGTCCCTGTCTGGCGGGCGAAGTGGGCGGGCGAAGTGGGCGAAGTGTTGATCAGCCGAAGTTCTCGCGGAGCTGCGACTGCCGGTGCCGCACGCTGCCGTCGATCACGTCGTCGCCGATCTCGGTAACGAGACCACCGAGCACGCTCTCGTCGATGATCACCCGGATCTCGACATCAGTGCCGGTGGACGACTTGATGGCCTGGGCCAACCTCGCTTTCTGGTCGTCTGTAAGTTCGATGGCGGATCGCACCTTGGCCAGGACCCGATCCCTCTTGACGGCGCCCCGAGCAACCATGGCATCGACGATCTCGGGAAGGTGACCGCCGTGCCCCGTGCCGACCACCATCGACACGAGCGCCGTGGTGACCGCAGACGCCTTGTCGCCGAGCAGGTCCTCGACCACGCTCTGGCGCCTTTCGATCGGGAACCGGCTGTCGGACAGTGCGGCCAACAGTTCCTCGTTGTGCCGCAGGGCCTCACCGATGCGAAACAGTTCGTCCTCGAGCAGCGTCGATCGGCCCTCAGCGGCAGCGACCGCTAGGAGCGCTTCGGCGTAGCCGTCGAGCCGTTCGTCAGGCATTGCTGGCGGCCACCTCGTCGATGTAGGCATCCACGAGGGCTCGTTGTGTATCGATGTCGAGATTGGACTTGATGACCCGTTCGGCCGCGCCGACAGCGATGTCGGCTACGACTCCGCGCAAGTCCGACACGGCCTGGGAGCGGGCAGACTCAATGTCAGCCGCGGCCCGAGCACGCATCTGCGCCATCTCTTCGTTGGCGCGCGCCGCGATCTCCGCGGCCACCAAGTCGGCCTGGGCACGGGCATCCTCGACGATCTGCGCGGCTTCCGCCTTGGCGCCGGCGAGTTGCGCCTCATGGTCGGCGAGAACCGTGGTCGCCTGGGTCTTGGCCGACTCAGCGGCGTCGAGGTCAGCGGCGATCTTCTCGGAACGGGCCTGCATGGCCCCCTGAACCGCGGGGAAGCCCTTCCACCACATGAAACCGAAGAGGATCAGGAAGGCACCGCCGCCCCAGATGATCTCATCGATCTCTGGGATGATCAGGCTCGGTGCTTCCTCACAGGTGTCAAGCTCCTGCTCGAACGCTGCGAGGGCATCCTTGTTGGCCGGGTCTTCAAGGGCATGAACCGAGCCGTAATCATTCTCGGCTTCAAGAACCTTCTCAAATATGCAGGTGCCGGGCGTTTCACCAACGGCCGATGCCGGAACGGCGCTAAGCACGGTCAAGGCACCGATGAGCCCGAATGCTCCGGCCAGTCGCCGGATAGTTGCTGTCATGAGTTGAACCTTTGCTTTGGGTGCTGCCTTGAATTGCGGGCCGTTGTCTACGGCAGCAGCAGGATGAAGACGACGAAACCGATGAGGGCGAGCGCTTCGGTGAATGCGATTCCGAGGAACATCGTGGTACGGACCATCCCGGCCGACTCAGGCTGACGGGCCATCGAGGAGATGGCGTTGCCCACCACGATGCCGATGCCGATTCCTGGTCCAATGGCAGCGAGGCCATAACCGAGGCCGGCACCGACCGCTTCGAGGCCAGAACCTACCGCTTCGAGGCCAGTACCGATCGCTTCGAGTCCAGTGAGGAACTCTCCAGCTTCGGTTCCGCTTTCCACCAATTCATCTCCGGTTTGCGCTAGAAGGTTGAACACTTGCTTTCTCCTGTTGTTGATTTGGGTGTTGTGATTTTCGGAATTCGGGTTGGTTGGTCGCTTGGTCGATGCACGAGCACTAGTGCTCCGGATGCATTGATCCGCCGATGTAGACGGCGGTGAGAATGGTGAAGATGAATGCTTGGAGCACCGAGACGAGTATCTCGAAGCCGGTCATCAAGATGAGCATCGGGAACGAGAGGAACAGCGCGCCGCCGAAACCGATGCCTCCGGCGCCCCACATCGCCGCCGAGAGGACGGCGAAGGTGACGAGCAGCAAATGGCCCGCGACCATGTTGGCCCAGAGCCGGATCGCCAGGGAGAAGGGCCGTACCAGAAAGGTCGAGACCAGTTCGATGGGCGTGACGATCAGGTAGAGCGGCCACGGCACACCCGGCGGGAACAGCGAGTTCTTCAGGTAGCCGAGAAGACCCTGGCTGCGGACTCCCACAAAGTTGTAGATCACCCAGACGAGCAGGGCGAGGGTGACCGGGATCGCCATCCGCGAGTTGGCCGGGAACTGAATGAAGGGGATGACCTCGGTGATGTTGGAGAAGAGGATGAAGAAGAACATCGTGGTGAGGAAGGGCATGAACTTCTTGCCGTCCGGGCCGATGGTCTGCATCACCACGGACTCTTCGATGAAGTTCACCCCCGACTCCGCGACATGCTGGACGCCCACCGGCACCAACGACTCTCGCTGTCGGCCCGCCAGACCGAACAGGATCATGGTCACCAGCATCGATCCGAGGTAGATGAGAACGGTCTTGTTGATCGCGTAGAAAGTTCCCTCGAACCAGATGCTCGGCCAGTCGAACAGGTGGTTTACGGGCGGGAACTCGAGAGCGAGGAGATTCATGCTGAGTGCTCCGCGGTCGAATCGTCGGTCGGCTTGCTTGGGTTGACTGGATCGCCCTTGGGCGACAGGACTGCTGCGCCGGGTCTTAAACCGGGAAACGCAGGCGAGGCGGCAACTTGGCGGGTCTCCCAGGCCAACAGACCAATGTGGGTGAACAACAGGCTGATGGCAAAGGGTGCGATCTCGAACCACTCGCTTTGGCGGATCGGCAGCACCGCCGCGGTGATGATCCCGAGCCGGGCAATGAAGCCGAACATCACTGCTCCGAACATCACTGCCGGGCTGATCTTGGCGGACCAGGTGATGATCGCGGCACCCACCAGGAAGTTCACGGCCACGATGACCAGGCCGTAACCGGACGACCAGAGCCCGGACCAACCCCAGAACACGGCACCGACCGCCAGCATTACCGGAGCGACCAGCAAGGTGCGGACGGCGAGGTCGCGGGCTATCTCGCGCTCAGGCGCACTGGCCGAGACCTCCGCAGGGAAGGGGGACATGCGATCCTTGGCCCGGGCATTCATTGCGGACCCTGCCCGTAGCCAGCACGACGCTGCTGCAGTGCCTCGTCGAGCGAGCGGCGGTAGGACGCACACAGCTTCTGAGTCTCATAGGCGAGCGCGATCCCGGCGAGAACCAGCGTGAAGACTGGAAACAAGCCGAGGGGGCGGTCGATGAGCCACCAGCCGAACAGGCCGAACAGAGCGGGCGTGACGATCATCTCAAAGGCTGCCGCGAAGGCATCGCCCGCGCCCTTGTGCATCTCGCGTTGCTCCCGTTCGTCCACGGTAAGACCCCCTTTGAGTTCGGCCGACGGCGTGAGTTTGGGCCGACGGTGCCCGCTCGTGAATTGATGCACAATCTATTGCCAAGCGCCTGCGCTGCCAACCTCAGGACTCGAGCTTCTTGCGTCTGCCGTAACGCTTCTCGAAACGCTCGACCCGGCCCGCGGTGTCGACGATCTTCATCTGGCCCGTGTAGAACGGATGGCTCTCGCTGGAGATCTCCACCTTGGCGAGCGGATATTCGTTGCCGTCCTCCCAGACGATCGACTCTCTCGTCTCAATCGTGGACCGCGTCAGGAACGAAGTGCCCGCCGAAGTGTCCTGGAACACGACCGTGCGGTACTCGGGATGGGTGTCAGGCTTCATAGCCCCATGATTCTAGGACCCCAGTTCCGAGCCACAACCTGCGCGCCAGCATCAGTTGGCGTTGGCATCGGTCGGCGTTGGCATCGGTCGGCGTTGGCATCGGTCGGCGTTGGCATCGGTCGGCGTTGGCATCGGTCGGCGTTGGCATCGGTCGGCGTTGGCATCAGTTGGCATCGGTGGCCGAAAGCTCGTTCAGCAGCGCCAGCACATCATCGCCGGGGGCTGACTCCTCGGCCGCAGCGACAGTCATCAGACGCCGCCTCAACTCACGGGCCTCCTCAAGCTCCGCGGGCACCATCAGGATCTCCTCGTTGTGAGTCCCGGAGGCGGCAATGTCGACAGCCGGATAGACCCGGCGGACCGCCAGCGCCCGCGACAGCCGCAACTCCAGGTTCGCGGTGTTGGCCAACTCCTCATAGACCAACTCGTCGACCGAGCTCCCGCTGTCGACGACGATCGTGCCGATGATCGTCAACGAACCACCGCCCTCGATGTTGCGGGCCGCGCCCAGGAAACGCTTGCATGCGTGGACCACCGACCTGTCGATTCCGCCCGACCCCGAACGGCCGCTGTGGGAAGCCTCGAGAATGTGGGCGCGGGCCAGACGGGTGATGCCATCGACGACGAGACAGACGTCTTTGCCGTCCTCAACCATTCGCTTGGCCCTCTCGACCGTCATCTCCGCGATCGTGATCTGCTCATCGGTCGGCTGATCGAATGGGGCACCGACCACCTCACCGCTGCGCACCCAGCGGCTCATGTCGGTGATGTCCTCGGGACGCTCGTCGACCAGCAGGACAAGCAACTCGAGGTCACTGTGGTTGACTTCGAGCGACCGGACCAGGTGCTTGAGCACCGTGGTCTTGCCCGCCCTCGGCGGTGACGCGACCAACGCCCTCTGACCCTTCCCCAGCGGGGTCAAAAGATCGACTATCGGTGCCGTGGGGTCTCCAGGCTCCTGGGTGCCCGCCAGCACGAGGCGCTCGTCGGGGAACACCGGTACCAGTTCATCGAAGGCCACGCGCTCGACAGCGGTTTCGGGTGCGCCGCCGTTGACCGTGAACAGATCCACCATTGCGGGGTTCTTCTCGTTGCGTCCCGCGGGGCGCGAGGTGCCGCTCAGATGCACGCCCTTGTCGAGTTTGTACTGCCGGACCATCTTCACCGGCACGTAGGCGTCGTCCTTGGACGGGAGCGCTCCGTTGACCCGCAGGAACCCGTATCCCTCGGGTCGCAGTTCAAGATAGCCCGCAACCGGCACCACATCGCCGTTCCAGACTTCGCCGGTGTCCCTGTTGTTCTCCCGCTCGCGACCCCGACGGCGCCGACGCCTGTTACCCGCTTCGGTCTCCGTTGCTTGCGAAGCGGGCTCGCCGTTGCCCGCCGATCTCAGGTCAGGCTTGCTGGTGGGACTTGCCGCCTCCTGCTGGTCGACGGTCTCATCGGGCGCGGAACCGGCGCCCTCGGCGTTCGACTGGTCCTCGGTCGCGGGCGGGTCACCGAGGGGGGCGCCGTCTCCGCCGTTCACCAGGTCGAGTATGAGGTCGATGATCTCGCCCTTGCGTGCCCTCGGCGGGGGTTTCGTTCCGAGCGTGACGGCGATTTCGGTGAGTTCTTCGCGGTCCTTGCGTTGAAGGGTCGACCGGCGCATCTCCGCGGTTTCCACGGATTCGTCTCCTCATGATCGTGAGTGGTGCTGCATCCGGCAAGTAACAACCAAGGTCGCACGAGATACGACTCGTCGTCGACAACCAAACAGCGACATCCAGGCTAGGGGCGCAGAACCGCAGCCGCAACCGAGCCCCGAGCGATCACTCGGAGGCAGCTCGAAACCGCCCCAGACTCCCCGCGTGAACACGAAGCGCCGCTAGCGACCCGCGAGCGATCAATCGAAGCCAGCTAGTGCTCTCTCAACAGATGTTCCCGCGCGTGGTGAATGTGGTCGGATTTCGTGCTGGTTGTGCGGCCAGGACGCCCCCGCGGCGGCGTCGCCGGGATCGTACTCGGGCGCTTTCGCGGCGTTGCTCGGCGAGCGGGTCGGGTGTCTGGGACCTTGGCGTTGCTTCAGCGCAGGTGGGCGTGCCACCAGCGGACACCGGTTCATTCCTCTGGGAGTGGGCGCAGCAGGTCGCGGTCGATCAAGGCTTGGAAGTGGGTGGTTGTCGTCTTGGCCAGGGTCGGGTCTCGGATCAGGAGACCCAGTTCGATATTGCGGTCAAGGGCTGCCTCGGTGAGGTTGCCTGATGTTATGAACACGGCCGCGTCGTCCGCTACGAGTGCCTTGGCGTGTAAGACACCGGTAGGTCTGTCGGTATCGAGGGAGCGCGGATCGTAGTAGACGACCGGCTTGGACTGGCCGGGCCAGTCGGTGCCCCAGAATCGGTCGGCGAAGCGCCGTACGAGATGGTCGGATGCTGTGGTGTCGCCTCGGGCGCGCTGGATATTGAGCATCAACACGACACGCAGCCCGGCTACGGCGTCCATACGCTCAGCCAGGTCCGCGAAGGCGCGCGGGCCGTCGAAGTAGCCATAGGTGCTCATCCACACCGAATCCCGCGCGCTTCGCACCAGCTCTTCGTAGACCCGGCGAGTGTCACGTGCGTGCAGCCCCGGTACCTCGGGACCGGACCAAACCAGGTCCGGCACAGGCGCCCGTGCCTGGGCGAGTTCCAGAGCCCTCAGCCATACCGCTACCGCCGGACCGACGACGCCGACGCCCTTGAGAGCGATCAGGTCGTCGCGGACATGGTCTACCTCGCCTCGCTGTCCGAGCACCGACCACAGGGCCGCCGCCGAGGGAGCGTCCGGGAGCATCCCGGTCTCGATGGCATCCACGAGCCGTCGCCGCCGATGAAGCGGCAGCGCTGCTAGATGCGCGCCCGGGAAGGTCACGGCCGGGGGAAGAACGCGGCGTCGGGGAGACCGAGAACGGGCACCACCAGCGCTCGGTCCAGGTAGTCGTTGCGCATCTCGCAGGAGGGCTCGGCGATCAGGGCGCAGCCGTGGCACGCCGCGCCTTGCAGACCACGCTGGTCGTGGTCTTCGCTAGCGACGTGCTGCGCGCAGATCGGGTCGTTCGAGCACAGCAGCCCCATCTCGAGCGCGTGGGCGAGGTGATCCTCGAAGTGCCGGGCCTGCGCCACCAGGCCTCCTAGCGTGCCTTCGGCGTCGGGAGTTCCGGTGTACAGCATCAGCCCGTACTGTCTGTCCTCAACGTAGATGCGCTCGCGGATCGAGCTGGCCGGATAGCCGCAGCGCATGGCCATCGACTGGATCAACAGGTGCGCCAACGTGTGCAGAAGCACATACGGCCCGCCGACGAAGGCGCGGGGGCGGGGACGGTCCTTCTGCCAAGCGTCGTGCTGGCCATTCAGGACGGCGAGTCGCTCAGCCACAACCGGGCGATCCAGCCATGCGGACACTGCCGCCGAGCGCAGTTGCACGAACAGGCCCTCGCCGCGGTTCTCGACTGCGGGGAACCACTGCGGTTCGACGGCGATGTCGGCGCGTTCCACATCGGTGTCGTACTCGCCGTGGATGTCTCGCACCGCGGCCTCGAAGCGGGTGAAGCCGATGAGGGCCTGAACCTCGCGTAGCCGGTGGATCTGCACGACCCCCTCGACGGCACTACTCAGCTGAGATCCGGCGCGCTGCCAAGCGCTCGCTGGCAGCCGCCGGGCGTGGAAGTCCGGGTCAACGGGCACATCTTCGCCGTAGCCTTCGGGCGCGGCGAGCAGGGCTTCGAGCTCTGCCTCCTTGACTGAGCGCTGATGTGGGTCGCCTCGCTTGATCTGCTCGACTGTCCGCATTACCTCGTCGTCGGAGAACAGGCTGAGAGTGTCGGTCACGAGCGGCTTCTTCTTGATGAAGGCGAGGTCGGCGGGACTGTCCACGATCTGTAGATCGTCCCAGAGCCCCCTTACGGCCTGCTCGACGGCCGAGCCTCGGTCGGGCAACGACAGGACACTCACAACCTGGGAGAAGTAGGCGTTGGTGGCTGTGCGGATCAGCAGTCGGCTGGGCTGGTCGCACTGTTCTTCGGTGTCGAGACCGAGCCAGGGGCGCTTGCCTCGGCAGGTGCCCAGGGGCCGCTGGCTGAACTCGGTGGCCTCATAGAGACGTCGAGACTTCCCGCATTCACATCGCACGACTAGGTCGGCCAAATCTCCGGTCGTGCCTCGTTCGTCGAGCCAGAGTTGGCGCACGCAGGCCTCGCTGCCGTGCACGAAGCCTCTCCAGTCCAGGTCGTCAACATGGCCCCGCGGGCAGGCCCGCACGAACCGTGTGGGCACCACCGGCCTTCGCTCGAATCGTCCCTTCTCCAGTGATCTGCGATGAACCAGTCGGCGCGAGCGCTGCTGTTCGTCCCCGTCGTCGGCCTCTTGCACTACGAACCACTCCGGGAAGCGCCATGCACCGATGCCTCGCCTCGGCAGCCACGGCTGCTCAGGTTGCGGCGGCGGCGCGTACAAGCGAGGTTCCGGAACCTCCGTGATGTTCTGCAGGAGGCTGGAGAGGCGCGGATCGACGATCTCGTCGAGCTGGCTCGGGTTCGGCCAGGTCTCAAGCCCGCCGACTATGGCGGCATCGTGGGGCAGATCTATGAGCGCGCCCGGCCCGTAGGTGGTGATCACTTGGCTCTGGCGTAACTTCCCGTCCGCGGCCATGCTCACCCCTCGCCGGTCTGGCGGGATGCAATCAGGGGATCGATGTAGACGTTCACCTCGGGCTCCACATCCCTCAGGGATCGATTTGCCCGGAACTTGCGATGGTGTGGAGACTCGAAGTCCGTGTCGAGCATCTCGCGAAGCAGGGGTCGACCCGGGAGCCGCTCGTACTGCTGGTACTTGACGGCCGTGTTGGTCGACCGGTAGTCGTCGACCACGGTGATCCACGAGTCGAGCAGATCGACGATTCTCAACCGCACGCTGTGAATCCGCTCGGCCCGTTCCCCAGCATCCGCGATCGGCTGATTGTCGACCCGCTCCAAGAAGTCGTCGAGCAGAACCTGTTCGATGATGGCCCGTACGGTCTCCAGTGAAGCCACGCCAGCCGGGGGAGTGAGCGAAGGCTCGGAATGTCGGGCCAGACCCACCATCGCGCCCGCAAGGCCCCGGTCAAGCGCCCGGGACGAGAACGGGGTCACGCTTGACACCTCCACTGACCGGTAAAAGGTCTCGTGATAATGCCGGAACCGCTCGTAGTGGGAGCGGTCGCGGGGTTTGTGGACGTTCAGCAACGTCACCACGAGTCCTGGCCTCTGATCATCGCGTCCGACCCGGCTGGTGGCCTGTATGTACTCGGCGTGGGTTCTCGGCTGGCCGACCACCACCATCAGCCCTAGCCTGGTGATGTCGAGGCCCACCGAGATCATGTTGGTGGCGATTGCGCTATCAACGCGCCCGCTCTGGTGGGCACCGAGACTCAGCCGGTGCCGGGCCTGCGCCACCTTGTCGGTGGACACGCGGGAAGTCAACTCGACGACATCGGACATCGTTCGCCGGTCCTGGAAGGATCCTCTCGGCTGGCCGATGCGCCGCCGCAGGCCGTAGGTCCTTACCGTGTGCTGCACCTCTTCCTCGAGGATCCGGCGCGCGCCGCCCAGTTCCCGCAGGCTGTTGAAGTAGCCCAGCACAGTCATGTACGGATCGGCCGGGTTGCCGTGGTTGCGGTGCCCGCCCGCGTCGCGATAGGCGCGCTCGGCGGCGCCCATGAGCGCCAGCCACACCCGGCGCATCAGCACCTTTGGGCTCCGGCCGGGCGACGAGATACCGAGATAAAGCCGGCCGGGTATCTGCTCTGCTGGGATGACTTGCGCGAAGAACGAGTCTCGACGGTCAGGCCCAGGCGGCGGGAAGACTTGTGTGCTCGACCGCGCGAACAGGGCCTGGATCTGGTCTTGGGCCTGGTGCACCGTAGCGGTCGAGGCCACGATCTTGGGGCGCACCGGGCGGGTAGCAACCTCGCTTGAGTCGTTCGCAACCTCCTTTGCGATAGCGGCGGTTCGGGTGCAGAGCGCCTCGATCATCGTCTCGTACAGTCCGACCATCGTTCCGAGCGGGCCTGAGATAAGATGCAGTTCGTCCTGGATCACAAGATCGGGGCCCGCCAGTGGCCGTTGCAGCGGCCTGCCCTTCCTCGGCTCGGCGGCGCCGTAGAAACCGGTGGTGTCGTGTCGCACCGCGCCGCCTAGCAGTGCGCCGGTCTGCCCTGTGAAAGGCAGCGACGCGAACTTGTCCACGGTGGCGATCAGGAAGCACGGCAAGCGGCGGTAGATGGGCTCATCCACAGCCAGGATCGGCAGAGGCCGGTCCCCGCTGAAGTCGCATTCGAAGTTCGCGCACACGATCCGCAACTCCGTGGGCTGATCGTCGTCGGGCAGCAGCGTGAACGACGACCGTTCAAAGCGCGTCGCGCACCAGGGGCAACTCTCCAGCGGGATCGGGGAAGGCTTGCTGTGAGGGTTGGACTTGAACTGGCTGGTCTTCGATCGGGCGGTGTCTGATCGACTGTCTCCCTTGCGGCCCATCACATTGGGCGTCGCCGCTTTGCCCACCCACAATCCGATCTCCACCGGCCAGGTGCCGTAACGGCCAGGGTCGTTTGCCCGCTCGAGCTCCAGAGCGCACACTAGCCCAGCGGCCCGAGCTAGCTGATCGAGCGTTAACAGGCGCAGGGTGTAGCGCATGATCACCGCGACTCCCGCGCCCTCTAGTCCGCTGTTGCCCGGATGCCGTAACCGGCGCAGAACGATCGTGAACGCGGCCAGGCCCAGGTAGGCCTCCGTCTTGCCGCCGCCTGTCGGGAAGAACAACAGATCGACAGTCTCTCGTTCAGGGTCGCGAGAATCGATCAACCCGCCGACGTTCAGCAGGATGAACGCGAGCTGAAAGGCGCGCCAGTTCGGGCCCTCACCGTCAGCATGGTCGTTGTCAGGCAGGAGAGCGCGTCGGCGCAGAGCGCGAGCAACGGCGCGGTTGGCGACTCTGAAGGCATCCAGGGCATCCGGATCAGAGGCCAGCATGCCAATCCCTCGCTCGATACGGTCCGCCGCGAGTGCGGCTCGCCGCAACAACTCCTCAGCCGTCTCGCGCGCATCGTCGCCGAGGATGCCGAGCCCGGTGCTCTGAGTTTCGATCCAGTCGCGGTAATGTTCCACCAGCGGCTCAAGGGCGGATCGGGCTGCCTGCCCGTCAGCGAGGACACCAAGCGTCTCCATCGAGAGTACCACCTCCGACACGGCCACCGTCTCGGTCTTGGCCACTGTCGCGCTCGGGATCCATGTCGTGCGAAGCACATGGCACTCGCCGTTAATCGTTTCCCAGTCCGCGGAGGTTCCGTGGCCCGTGGCGTACGCGGGCACGTCGGAGTAGTGCAGGTCGGCAACCTGGTCGTCCCAGTCGGTGGCCACCGCTCCGCGCGGATCAGGCCGTGGCACGAAGGCTACGTCACCGGACACCTCGATTTCGGCCTGGAAGGTATAGGCCCGCACAGCGTCATCGGCGCTGTCCGGGTCGTCGGGACTGCCGGCTTGAGATCTCCGGCCGTTGATCAAGAACACCGACACCGACCGGGTGCCCGCCGCCAGCCCCGCTAACCGCTCCGTCTCGACGGCCCGCAAGACGACGTGCAGCCGCAACCCGCCCGAATCAGGCACTGGATGGTCAGCAACCGGCTTCGACAGCGCTACGGCCACAGTGCGCTCCTGCGGGTGTCGCTGCCACACCTCGACAGATTTGCCGTCGGGACCCTGGTACTCGTCTCTCTCGTAGTCGCCCCAGCGGACTGTCACCACAAGATCATCCGACTCGCTCGACACGAGGAAGCTCAGGCCGATCGAGGACGGGAAGAACCCACGCTTGGCGGCTGAGCGCTCTTCCGAGGACTCCTCTGCAAGTCCCGCGTTGTCGGGTGTCTCATCGAGCGGGTCGTCCGCGTCTGTGTCGGACCGCAACTCGAAGGGCGTGTCAGAAGGAACCAAGAACCCGGTCAGATACCAGTTGGACGGCCGTACCCAGCCCGGCAGCATCTCTTCGGCCAACTCATGCCCGTGCCTCGGCCCGACCAGGTCGAACCTCAGCGCGTCCACGAGGTACACGCGCACCGCTGGGGAGTCGGTGAAGGCGGTCGACGGCGACGGGGATTCAGCGTTCATTCGCAAGTCAGGCTACGCAGCCATCTGCAGAGTCGTTGGGATAATGGCCTCATCTGGCGACACCGATCGCGGCGACTTTCTCGGGATCACCGAGAGTGATGTGGGCTGACTCAATAGGCATCGAAGAGCCTTGGTGCTTCGTTGACTGCTGCTTCCAGATTCGTCATCTTGTCGGCTGGATTAGCCTGTTCCAGGAACTTCACAACTTCCGCTTGCTCCTCGTAGCTTGAGAGCGACAACGAGATCGTATCTCTGCTCCGCCTTTGGAATCCGCCGAGACTCTGCAGAGCATTGGACACAACATCTGTCGCTGCCGCTACCTCTCCGTTGTGGTCGGCATCCTCAACGCGATTCAGCGTGTCGTCGAGACGTTGCAGACGCACACGGCCAGCGAACCTGCTCGCTAGGTCCGGCATCTGCCGGTCGCTGCCGGCGGTCTCCAGCACGTAGGTCTTGACCAGCTTGCGTCCGGTGTCTGGATACTCGACATCGGCTGCGCTAGGCACAGGATGGCCCTCCATGTAGTCGACGAACTCTCGCCAGCTCGCCAGCCGCGGCAGGTATCCTACTTCGTGTGTCATGGCCGACAGGATAGGCCGGGCTTCGTTTCCACCCCATGGATCGACGGTCCAACCGCTTGTCGCTAGCAGGCTGTGTCGCTTCAGCCGCCACCGTCTTTCGACGGCAGGCGACCTCCAGATCGGCTCTGCTGGCAGCGACGCAGCCCGGGCATGTGCGCGAGGGATGCTCGCATGGATAGGGTCAGCCGATGAGCAGGAGCGAAACGGACATGCAGGTGACCGCGCCACTCGCCGAGGAACGTGGCGCGCCGATGGAGCGGGCCGTGGTCGCTCACAATACTCCGCGCGGCCGGGCTATTGAGTCGGAGATCCGCTCTCGTGGAGAGGCAGCAGGCGGAGCGAGGCCAGGATTGTCGGGACATCATCCTCGCTTGCGGATTCGTGGATGCTTGCTGGGCGCTCCCGAGGATCTAGGTGCGAGCCATCAAGATCGCTGCTTCGCAGACAAGGTGAAATAGCAATGCTCAGGACTGAGACGATCGGTCAACCCGGCCAGGGCTCGGTCATCGAATTGCTTGCCGACGCGACTCGACAACGGGACTATAGACACCTGAGGGCCGCCGTGGCGTATGCGACGCAGAGCGGGATTCAGTTACTTGAGCGCTCCGAAGCGTGTCGGGGCTCCCATCTCAAGGCACAGTGGCTGGTCGCTCTTGACTGGTGCCGGTCAGAGCCAGCTGCACTCGGCGCGCTCGACTCGATGCCCCGATCATCGGTTCGGATACCATTCGGAGCCCAGATCGTGAATTCACCCAGATGTGCTCCACAGATACCGTTTCATCCGAAGGGATTTCTTTTTCTGGGGCCGACTGCCCGACTCCTTGTCTCTGGCTCAGCAAATCTCTCAAGGAACGGCCTATCCATAGGCCATGAACTCGACACGGTCATCGAAGTTCGGGATGCCAAGACGTCCGCCGAACGGCATGCCTGGAAAGCACTCGGAGACACGAACAAGTGGTTCCGTCACCTATGGCAAGATGCCACTAGGTACTCACAAATCGAGGACCGCTACCAGTCAGCCCACTCTGATTCTATTGGGCAACCTACACCGACCTCGGACGACGCAACCAATGCGGTTGAGCTTCGGACTCGATTCCGGGCGGAAGATCTGTTAAGACTTCGATCAGCGCAACATCTCTGGATTGAAGCTGGGAATGTGACCAGGAACCGCGGGAAGGGACTTCCGGGGAACCAGATAATGATGCGCGCGATGACCCGGGTCTTCTTTGGCGTTGAGGCCAAGAATGTTCCTCCTGATACCCACTTGCGAGAATTGGCTATTAGACACAAGGGCCACATCTCCTGGGACAGAACATTGAGATACTCAAACAACTCGATGGACGTGCTTACGGTGCCTGTCCCAGGATCATCAACGGGCCCGCCTTCCTATGACAACCAGGTTCTCGTGTTTAGTAAAGCATCACATGATGGTGCCGTGGTCTATGAACTTATCGTCGTGCCAACCGCGAATAGAGCACACTTGAGACGACGCAGCAAACGTGTGGGAGGGCACTTCACCATGTCGGGAGGCCGGCAGTTTGGCATCTACTAGTTGATCTAGGTCACGTTGTGATGGCATGAGACTGACAATGAGGATGCTGTTTGCCACTAGAAGGCTGTATCCCACAACGTAGCAGAGACATAACCTTCCTCGGCCGAGAGTTGAACAGACCGAGCATCTGACCGTCGGCCGCCTATAGTCCTCGTGCGTTTGGTGATGCCTGCTTGAGCTTCCTCGACGGCTAGCTCGCCGTTGAGTTCCAAGAGGCGGGCGAGCACTGCGTCGCGGACCTCGTTGGGCCAACGGTAACGGTAGGGCTTCTTCTTGTTGCCCCATGTCTCCTCCTCGATCTCATAGTCGAGAAGGAACTCGCAGTCAACCGGGACATCGGACCATCCGTATGCCGCAAGGACGGCACGATCCATGGCAGTGTGCAGGGTGCGAAGCCTCTCGATATCGACATTGTTCTCGTACGGATCATGAAAGCGATTGTAGGTTTTGGTCATGCCTTCATCGTTCCGTACCATCAGATCAGCTCGGAAGTTGTAGTACTCCTTGCCAGACATTTCCAAATCGCTTTGTGTCTTCCAATCTCGGGGGAACGGGAAGGTCTCGAAGCAGTCTGAAGGCGTATAACGAAGGTCATCCTTCATTGATGATCCAAAAAAAAGTGCCCAGGCCTCATGTAGCCGAGACTGTAGCATACAGAATGCCGCGTAAGTCTCAAACGGATATACGATTAGTGAATCCGCATACACCATGTTTGAGGGTAAGAATGCGTACTGCAAGCGATGACTAACTCGAGAATTCGCTAGAACGCGCCTTAAGTCAGACGTCGCGGCGTACAGTTCCGGCCGTGCATTCCAGTACTTCCACCATTCGTTGACCATTCTAGGGTATTTGTCTGCGTCTTTGAGCATCCTCTCAGGCTTGACACGCCTTTCTGCGATATGAAAGGGCTGAGGCCATCGGTTCATACAATGTGCTTGATCGTTCTCTCCAAAGTTTATTATGTGCCTGTGATGATCATGAGTAGGACTACCATTAAGTTCTTCCCCACCGATATATGGATACAAGACTTCACGATTGTTAGGATTCTCATCAATCAAATGGTTCATTTCCTCAAGAGAAGAGGCAACTCCACGTCTATCACGGTCGTCGAATGTGAAGCCCATACCGAGCACGATGCTTCCTTGGAAACTCTTCGCGGAGTTATTGGCAAGTCGCTTGGGGTCTTGATGTCCACCTCGATAGAAGAGAAAGGCAGTGATCTTCTCAACGAATGTGTTGTCTAGACACTTGGCGGCAATCACTGATCCCTTGCTGACATGGACAATACTGATGATTACTGCTGCGACGCCTGGCCATTTGACTCTTCGTTGGGCACAATACACTTCCCCATCGTTCTGACATATCCAACGCAGGCCGCTAGTTCGTGTGTCCCCTTGAGCGATCGTGTTCGTAGCTATCAGTCCGAAGGTGCCGCTACTTCGAATTAGATCGAATGCCCTCCTAAAGAAGTGAGCTACAAGGTCTGCTCCGCCGTTCGACTGCTCATGCGTCGCAAGTAGCCACTTTGAGTAGACCTCTCCTTGGGCCGCGGAGAGATTCCTTCCTCCCAGGAATGGCGGGTTGCCGACTATGGAGTCGAAGCCTGGGTTGTCTCTGTCGAAGACCTCGGGGAACTCGATCTCCCAGTGGAAAGGGACGAGTGGCTGTTCGGCGTTGCGGAGCTCTGCTAGCCGGGCCTGCGGCAGTTCCGTGTCACCGAGGAGGACAGATTCTGCGAGCTGTCTGCGGCGAAGTTCACGCTCCTTCGGCCTAGTTCCCTTGAAGAAGGCGAGCAGCACGAGGTCGCCCAATCGCCGTACCTCCCTAGTCTCTGTCTGGGCCTCGTCCCAGAGATCTCTTAGCTCCCAGTCGGCCACGGTGTCGTCGGCCTCGCGGATGAGCTGGCGCAGTTCGGCAGCTCTAGCCAAGTGTTCGCGGGCCTGAAGCGCCTCAAAGCCTTCCTCGAAGATAGGGGCGTCGCCCTTCCAGTGAAAGGCTTGGATCTGGGGAATCGACAGTCCCACCAGTGAGTCGCCGTGGCGCAGGGCGTGGTCGAGGAACGTAAGAGGGTGCTCCTTGGCGAGCGTTGTTAGCCAGAGCGACAGCTTGGCTAGGTCGACAGCCTTGGGATTGCGGTCGACGCCGTAGAGGCAACGCTGGGCAACAAGTCGGCGAGCGAAGATCACCTCGTTCTCGTCGGGTGGGATCACCGGCACGATGTTGTTGACTCGCCAGGATTCAATGAGGGCGTCGGCGAGTTGGCGGCAGGATTCGACTAGGAACGCGCCGGAACCCATAGCTGGGTCGCACACCTTCAGGTCGAGGATCTGCTCGGGCTGGGGCGGCCCTTGGGCTTTCTCGCGAAGGCGGTTGAAGATGGGCTCCAACGCGATGCGCACGATCGGCTCGGTGAGTTCGCGGGGCGTGTAGTGGGAGCCTGAGCGTCGCCGCTCCTCACTGGGTTGCAGCACCATCGCTCCCGTCGGCACGAGATCGGGCGTGGCGTTCTTGTCGATCACAGAGTCGAGGGCGGCGTGCAGATCGTCGATAGTTCCCCCGACCTGAGGGTCGACCTGCTGCACGGCTCTGCTGACCTTTGCGGTGAGCTTGCGGTCGGTGCGGTCTCGGAGCCACTTGGCCCTCTTGGGCGGGCGTTCGGCCAGTAGTTCCTCGATGTTGACGGTGGCAGGGGCGCCGTGCTTCTTGGCGGCCTTGACGGCGATGCTGCGCCCGGTCGCGGTTTCCAGGCGGAAGCCCATCATCGTCTCGTAGACGGAGCCGATGTGCTCCACGTCCAGCGCCCGGTAGGAGATCCGCTCGGCGTCGAGCACGATCAGCTTCTCCAGCACACGGTGAATCGCGCCGTCGGACACGAGGGGCGGATCGACGCGCTCGCCGACCTGGCGAACGTGTTCCCCGCCGCGGCCCTCCAAGAACGGGTAGCGGTCGGGGTGGAACAGGTCACCGTGCCGGGGTGACAGGCTCATCTGTGGACCGCGGGCACCGTCGTGGACCATGCGCCACAGCGCGAGCAACTGTGCATAGGCACCGTAGCGCTGGTCCATCGTGTCGGGGTAGATGGCCGCGTCCTCTCGCAAGCGCTCGTAGAGGCCCGATACCGCATACGATCCCAAGAAGATCTCGTCCTGGGGCAACATGTCACGCTCCTCTGCATACAGCAGGAACACGAGGCGTAGAACCACGGTGAGCAGACCCTGGTAGATCTTGTCGGAATCGTCGATGAGCTGGCGGCCGAGCAGCTCGCCTCCGGACGTGTCGTGCGCGGCCTGGAAGCCGCGCAGCAACTCATAGAGGGCGTGGAGCACCTGTTGGGCTAGGCGCTCGCTGACCTCGTTTTGGAACTTGCGGCTGTCGTGCAGCAGCGCCGCGAGCCGTTTATCAGCCGGTACGGACAACAGGCGGGTCTGTCCGAGCAGTTCCCGCATAGCCGAGCAGATCGGACGGCCGGCGGCCTGGAGCATGTCGGCCAAATGGAAGTCCAACCAACCCGAGTTCTCGCCGGTTGGTGCCGAAACGAGTCGAAGCGCGGTGCCGTTGAAGATCAGCCCGGCCGGGACACCGGTGTGGCGCAGCAGCCTCTCCATGCGCCCGTGAGCCGATAGTTCCAAGCCGCCTGCAGTGCTGTGGTCGAAGCCCTCAGCGGGATCAATGACGCTGACCAGCAGCTGCCAAGTCGACGTTCGTTCTCCGCGTTCGTTCGGCGGGACTCGCAGCGGTTCAGTCCGGACTGCGAAGTCGGGGCGGAAAACGCCACCGGACTCGGGCAGTCCGATTTCCAGATCGGGCGGGACGGGAGAATCCGGAGTGCCCCCATATCCCTTTGGCGAGAAGCTCCAGCGCAGCACCGTCTCCGCGAACCCTCGGAATTCTGCCAGTCCCGATGCCCGATCTGTCGGAGTTCTAGCATCGGTGTCCTCGTCCCAAGCGCGCAGCAGTCGCTGGCCCTCGGTGTCGTGGCGGTTCAGGATCACACCAGCACGCACCAGTGCGGGTGCCGACACAACGAGGCCAGTGGGTCGGACGAACCCGATCCACTCCAGGTGGGCCGCGACATGCGGGTCGAGTCTCGCCATCAGTTCGTCTCCGGCCACAGGTAAACCAGACCAACGGGCTCGACTCGCTGCACCCTCACCTCGTAGAACTCGCGCACACGGGCTGGCTCACGCTCCAAGTCCTGCTCGAACTGCTCAAGCCGCGTGCGCCAGTGCCGCATGTTGGCATCAAGTTGGCGCGTGTCCTCTTGAAGCTGATGGGCATCCTGGCCCTGGAAGTCCAACAGGAGCTGCGTGTAGTCGCGCTGATGGCTTGCGAGTTCGGCCTCCACCTGGCCGCGGTGCCTCTCAAGAGTGTCGCGCAGCGCACGTTCCTCTCGCTCGCCGCGCTGGGCGAGGCTGCGCTTCGCGGTTTCGGCGTGTTCGGCGGCTCTCGGCTCGAGCTGGGGACGCAGGTCCTTGATGTCTCTCACAGCTGCATCCATCAGGCGGCGCTGGATGACCTCGCTGGGGGCACGCCCGCGGCCGTTGAGCGAAACCTCCAGCAAATCCATCGTCCGTGTCTCCGCGTCCCGGGCGTAGGCCCGCAACGGCCCGTCGCGGCTCGCTGGGTCGCGCCAGCGGGCCGCCACCGGCACGATCTCCTCGTGGAGCCGCTCGGCACCCCGGCCGTAGAGAGACAGGCGCCCCAGCAGGATCACCCGGGGGATCGCGTCCCTCGACTGGGCGAGACAGGCCCGCGACAGGTCGTGATGGATGAAGCCCTGCGCCCTGAAGCGGGAAAGCAGACGTTGCGCCACCCGCTGCTCCAAATGCAGGTGAACCGTCTCTTCGTCGAGGCGTCCCGCGTCCTCGAACACGACGGGGCGAATCGGCGCATCGCGGCGCCACTCGGGCACCTTCTGGTCAAGCTTGCGCGGCGCCCTGAGCGAGTCGAGCGTCGATGTCCAACTCGGATCGGTGGCGGCGCGCTGCTCCAGCGGCGGGAACGTCCATACCCTGCGGCCCTCATCGTCGGTTTCTTCCACCAGCGGCGGAGCGCCCAGAAGGCTCAGCGAGCAGTCGATGGCGTCGCGGAATGGTCCAGGCGAGAACCCCGCCCAGCGCTGGGATCTATCCAGAAGGTCCTGGCACTTCTCGATTTGGCCTCTCAACTCCTGGGAACGGTCACGTGCCTGTTCAAGCTCCTCCTCGGTGGTTCGTCTCCGACTGTCCTCCAGCGACTCTGCCTCGATCTCGCCACGGAGCGCTTCGGCGTCACGGTGGCGGATTCCTCCTGACAGCATCCTCCGCTCCACTGAATCGTCGATGACCTGCGAGAGGCTGCCCAGCTCGCGTTTGATCGTCTCGGTCTTGGTGACCAGCACCTCCAGCACCCGGTCCTCGACCCGCTGGGGCAGCACGAAGTAGTGGCAGTTGACGACGGCTGCAGGCTGGAGCTTGCGGTCAATCCGACCGTTGCGCTGCTCGATGCGGCCCGGATTCCAAGGCAGATCGAAATGGAACAGGTCCGAGCAGTGGGCCTGCAGGTTCAGGCCCTCCCGGGCGGCGTCGGTGGCGATCAGGATGCGCAGTGGCTCACTGGCGGGATCGGCGTTGAAGCGGCGCTGCACTTCGCGGCGGCGGGCCCGGCCGGTGAGCCCGTCGATGATCTCGATGCGCTCGTCAGCCCGATGGCTGCTCTCGATGGCCTGCTCGAGGATCGACTTGAGGTAGCGCTTAGTGCCCTCACGGTTCTCGGTGAAGATCAGGACTCGCCGATCCGTCCACTCGGGCGGGGGGCCGAGGGCGGGCAGGGCCGGGCCCTGGTTCTCGCGGATCCAGTCGATGAGCCAGAGCGTCTTGGCGTCGGGAATGTGCCGCGTGTCCTCCGCGATCTTCTGCATCTGGTCGAGGAGCCGCTGCTCGTTGGCCCAGGCCACCGCCTCGGGGGCGGCGACCGGGTCGGACGCGGCGTCGATCAACGAGATCTGGGCCTCCTCTTCGGCCTCGACCTCGTCCGCCGTCCAGTCGCTTCGCTCGTCGTCGGCATCCGGAGGTCGAAGGAAGCCGGGTGTCCGATCGTCGGCGGTGTCTCTCACGTCCGGGATGTGCGAACCGGAAGGCTGATCACGGGTGGATCCACGGGCTTTGTCCCAGTGGCGCTGAACGGTCTCGCGGTGGACCTTGAGGCTGCGAGCGAAGGCCTCGACCGAGGACAGCAGACGCTGTTGCAGACCGACGACCATCAGCCCGGAGGCGAAGCGCACCCGGGTCGGCTCCGACGCGTAGCGCTGCTCGCGCGCTGTGCGGTATTCGTCGAGCAACCTCGACAGGACCAGTTCCGGGGCGTCGTCGGGCAGACCGGCGATCTCGACCGGCACCACGTTGCGTTTGGGGAAGCCGCCCTGGATCTCGCGAAGATCCTCCTTGATGCGCCGCACCATCACCGGCTCGAGGTCGGTCTTGGGCCGCACCTTCACGCCGCGGGTGAACCGGTACGGGTCGAGCAACTCCAGCAGCGTGGAGAAGCTGTTGGAGTGGCCGTTGTGGGGGGTGGCTGACAGGAACAGCCGATGCCCAAAGCGGTGGGCCAAATCGCGCACGGCCCTCGTGATCTTGGTCTCGATTCCATAGCGGCCCCCCGATGACGGCGCCGCATGGTGCGCCTCGTCGAGGATCAGCAGGCTCCCGGCCCGCGCCTCACCGAGCCACTCCCGCATCGGGTCGGTGTACGCCGGGTCGATCAGCAGGTTGTGAGACACCAGGAACCGGCTGTGGGTGCGCCAAGGATTGACACCGAAGCCCCGCTCACGGCGCATCCGCGACACGTAGGCGCGGTCGAGGATCTCGAACACGAGGCCGAAGCGCTCCTCCATCTCGCTCCGCCACTGCTCCAGCATCGACGGCGGCGCAGCCACCACTATGGACCTGGCCTTGCGGCGTAACAGCAGTTCGCGGGCGATCAGGCCGGCCTCGATGGTCTTGCCTAGACCGGTGTCGTCGGCGATGAGCAGATTCACTCGAGGCAGCGTCAGCGCTTTGCGCAGAGGCTCCATCTGGTATGCGTCGATGGTGATGCCCGCTCGAAACGGTGCCTGGAACAGCCGTGAGTCGGTGGCCGTGGTGCAGTTCCATCGAAGTGTGTGGAGGTAGGCCGCGAACAAACGCGGCGAATCGAGCCCCTTGGATGCCAAGTCGGCCCATCCTTCGTCACTGAGAATCCAACGATCCGGCTCGCAATCCCATAGCACCTCCAGTGCTTGGCCTTGGTTGTCGTCGTCCACACAAGCCAGCAGGACGCTTGCCGACTCGCCGGGCACGCCCGACTCAGTCACCCCCTCCGCGATCCAGCGCCGCGACCGCACTTGCACCAACTCCCCGACCCCAGGTAGGCGCTCAGGCAGCAGCGCGGAGGTGGCAGTTGTCATCCGCCCAAGGCCTTCACCTCAACGCAGCCGGTGGTGTCGACTCCGAGGGCCACCCAGTCGCCGGTGGGTTCGGGGCGCATCTGCTCGCCGCCCGACTCGATGAGCGCGCCGACGCTGGGGCCGGACCCGCTCAGCCACGCCGCATGCCCGGCGGCCCGAAGCCTGCTCACCACTTCCGCTGAGTCGGGCAGCAGGCTCAACCGGGCCGTCTCATGTATCTGGTCTCCGTTGGCGCCCGCGATGAGATCCCACGACCCGTTCAACAGCCCGGCATAGACCGCCGCGCAAGAAGCGGCCTGGGTTACCACATCAACAATGTCAAGCGCCTCGGGAAGAACCGCGCGGGCTGAGGCTGTGAACGACACGCTCGCCGGAATCCACATGTAGAACTGACCGGGCGCCAAGCACGGAACATCAGTATGGATCCGGCCGCCGACCGCAAGGTTCAACCCGCCGTATGCCGAAGCCGCGGCGTTGTCGGGATGGCCCTCGATCTCATCGGCGACCGTGAACGCGGCATGGCGCGCGGCGGTGTGGTCCAGTCCGTCGTTGCGGAAGCCGAGGTACGCGGCCCCGACACAGGCGGCCGCGCTCGAGCCCATCCCCCGCGCTATCGGCAGCTCGCTGCGCGACCACAACCGCCCGAAGGAGGCACCGGTGCGTTTCAGCGCGGTCCAGACGAGATCATCGGTGCCGACCGGCTCGAACCCCTCTAGGGGCTCGTCGGTGAGTTCGTAGTAGCGGTCGACGGCAAGCGCCAGCGCATCGAACCCCGGACCCAGATTGGCCGAGGAACCCGGCACCCGAACGCGCATCAGCCGAGCCCGTCAATACTGGGCCCGTCAACGCTGAGCCCGCGCATCAGCCGAGACCGCGCACGCTGAGCCCGTCAATACTGAGCCCGTCAATACTGAGCCCGTCAACGCTGAGCCCGCGCATCAGCCGAGACCGCGCACGCTGAGCCCGTCAACACTGGGCCCGTCAACACTGGGCCCGTCAACGCTGAGCCCGCGCATCAGCCGAGACCGCGCACGCTGAGCCCGTCAATACTGAGCCCGTCAACGCTGAGCCCGCGCATCAGCCGAGACCGCGCACGCTGAGCCCGTCAATAAAGGCCTCGACGGTCGCAAGGTCGTTGGGAAGCACCGCATAATCTTCGCGGCTATCGAAGATGTCGGCTAGGTGGGGAGGCAATTCGGGGCGCACTCCTGTCGCCTGCTCCACCGCGTCACCGAACTTGGCCGGGTGCGCCGTGGCCAGCGACACGACATGCTCGCCGGCTCGGCGATGGCGCTGGGCCACCCCGATACCCACCGCGGTGTGTGGGTCGACCAGCATGCCATGGCTGTCGTAGACCTCGCTGATGATCGCCAGGGTCTCCGAGTCGTCGATACGGTCACCGGAGAAGGCGGCTGTCAGGCGCTGATGCTGCGCCGGGGTGAGCGCGGCACGGCCGTGGTCGCGGAACCCGGCGATCAGCTCGGCGGTGGCTGCACCGTTGCCGTCGAGCAGTTCATACAGCAGGCGCTCGAGGTTCGAGGAGATCTGAATGTCCATGCTCGGCGACAGGGTCGGCACCACTTCCTCCGCGCGCATCTCTCCCGTCTCGATGAGGCGCGAGAGTATGTCGTTGCGGTTCGATGCGATCAGGAATCGGTCAACGTTCAAGCCCATCCGCGCCGCCACATGACCCGAGAAGACGTTTCCGAAGTTGCCTGTGGGAACACAGAAAGTAGTTGCCTGCACACCACGGCCGAGTCGCTGGACCGCCCACACGTAGTAGACGATCTGAACCATCACCCGAGCCCAGTTGATCGAATTGACCGCAGCCAGACTGTGGCGCTCGCGGAAGGGTTCGTCGCCGAACATCGCTTTGACCAGGTCCTGGCAGTCGTCGAATGTTCCCTGGACCGCCACCGCATGGACGTTGGGGTCTTTCAGGGTGGTCATCTGGCGGCGTTGGACCTCTGTGGTCCGGCCGTGGGGGAACAGCACCACGATGTCGACTTGCTCGCTGCCGCGCACTGCCTCCATCGCGGCTGAGCCGGTGTCGCCGGAGGTCGCGCCGACGATCATCACCCGTTGCCGGCGGCACTTGAGTTCGTGGTCGAACAGCCTGCCCACCACCTGCAGGGCGATGTCCTTGAACGCCAGGGTCGGTCCGTGGAACAACTCCATGAGGTGATGCCCGTCGTCGAGCTGCACTAGGGGGCACACGTCGGGATGGTCGAACGAGGCGTATGCGTCCTCCAGAATCGACTGGAGGTCAACACGGCTGAGCGCGCCGCCAACGAACGGCTGAATCACCTCAGCGGCCAAATCCACATACGATGACGACGTCGAAACCGTGTGCGCAGGCAGGGTCGGCCAATCGGTCGGCAGGAACAGTCCACCGTCGGGTGCCAAGCCGGTGAGGAGGACGTCGGCGAATCCCAGTTCCGGCGCTCTGCCGCGGGAACTGCCGTAGCGCACGGCCATGGTCAGCCCTCGCCACCGATCACCCGGATGGCGGAGTGGACGTCGACGACTGCATCGAGGTGCCGCAACTCGGCCATCGTGGCTTTCACGGCTGCCTCCACCGAGTCGTGGGTAATGAAGATCAGACGGGCACGATCTCCGAGGCCCTGCTGTTCCATCGACTGGATCGACACGCCGTGGCGGCCGAACACATCAGCGACCTGGGCCAGCACACCCGGCCGGTCGGTGACGGCGAGGCTCATGTAGAACGCCGATTTCAGGGCGTCCAGTGGTCGGATCCGGGCGGGTGCGAGGGCGCCGATCCGGCCCGGTGTGCCGTGAACCATGTTGGTGGCGGCGTCGACCACATCACCGAGGACCGCACTGGCTGTCGGTCGGCCACCGGCACCTCGCCCGTAGAACATCAGATCACCGACCGCTTCGCCCTCGATGAACACGGCATTGAAGCTGTCGCGCACGGCCGCGAGGGGGTGTGACTTGACGACGAGCGCGGGGTGGACCCGGATCGCTATCTCCGGGTGGTTCCTGATGTTGTCCCCGAACGCCTCGATGACGGCAATGGCCTTGACGGCGAATCCCATTCGGTCCGCCACCGAGATGTCCTCGGCGGTGATGTTCGAAATCCCCTCGTGGTACACGTCGGTTGACTGCACCACCGAGCCGAAGACGATCGAGGCGATGATCGCGGCTTTTGCGCCGGCGTCGTACCCCTCCACATCAGCGGTCGGATCGGCCTCTGCATAGCCGAGCTCCTGCGCCTCGCCGAGCGCGGTCCGATAGTCGATGCCAGCGTCGGTCATCCTGGTCAGGATGTAGTTGGTGGTGCCGTTGATGATCCCCATCACCCGACGGACGGGTTCACCTGCGAGCGAAGCCTTCAGCGGTCGCATCAGGGGTATCCCGCCGGCTACTGCGGCCTCGAAGAGGAAATCGACGCCGGCGGCGTCGGCCGCCGCGAACAGTTCAGCGCCGTGGGACGCGAGCAGAGCCTTGTTGCCGGTCACCACCGGTTTGCGAAGTTCGACCGCGCGGCGAAGCAGTTCCAGCGGCTCATCGACCCCACCGATCAACTCGACGATGATGTCGACGTCCGGATCTTCGACCACAGACGCAGCGTCGTCGGTGAACACGCCTGCGGGCAGTTTGAGTCCGCGGTCCTTGTTGAGCGAGCGGACCGCTGCGCGTGTCACCCGAAGCTCAACGCCCGTGCGCGCCGAGATGGTGGTCCGTCGCTGCTCCAACAACGACACGAACGCACTGCCGACATTGCCGCATCCGAGTAGACCGATCGATACCTGCTTCACGGGCGACGATCGTAGCTTGCGCCCGGAGGCCTCAAGCGGTGATTTGCCTGCGGGTCGAGCGCAGCGCCGCCAACTCAGTCATGTGATTAAGCATATCTGTTGTTATTCTGTGCTTTGCAATGTCATCCAACCATCGCAAAGTGTCTCCCGTCAACCGGGCCGCCCTTGAGCGCGCTGTCCTGGGCTTGGTGCAGGGCCCCGGCGTGGTCCCCACTCCAGGCCCGCTGGATCGCGGCGGCGACCCCTACGACCCGGCGGTCGTTGAGACCGTCGCCGGCGACGGGAGCCTCGCTGACGTGTTGGCGGAGCGGGGTCGGCTCAGCGAGCCGGAGTGCCGCGGGGTCGGCGCCCGGATCGCCGCGGCGCTCGCCGAGATCCACGAGCACGGCGTGGTCCACGGCGACGTCAAGCCCGCGAACATTGTGATGGCCCCCGACGGAGGTCTCTGGATCGCCGACTTCGACGCAGCCGGGCCGGCGTCGAGCCCTCGCACAAGGGGCACACCGCAGCGCCTGCGGGACCGCTCCACCCTCGACCGCAGCGACGACATCGTCGGTGTGGCACTGGTGGTTGCCGAGTGTGCAACGGGGATCGTGATCGACCCGACCGTCGAATGGTCGGCACCGGCTCTCGCGCTGCTCGGTTGCAGCGCCGACCTGGCCGGCGACCTTGCCGCGGTCCTCGCCGATCCGACCGATCCTCGCCGCGTGGCCGCACTGTTCGGGCACCCCGAGGACCGGCTGCCCAGCGCTGCGGAGGTCCGCACCGACAACGACCCGACACCCACCATCGACTTCGAACCGACAGTCATCGCCGGCCTCGACCCCCTGCCGAGCACAACCGAGGTGTTGAACCAGCCCGTGGCCGCTTTGGGCTGGGAAGACTCGATCCGACAGACCCTGCAAGACTGGGCGCTGCGACTCCGCAACAAACAATCCGAGTTGACGGCCCTGGTCCGCCGGAAGTGATTCACAGGATCTGCGCAGCGCGCTCCGGTCGTCGTTGCACCCTCTGAGGGTGACTTGCAGGCTAACGTGGGCTGCCCGCACGCCACCGACGAAGGATGCGACTTCGATGAAGCGACACAATCACAATGGGTCCGCCCGGCACGCCGGGATCACACATCACGCCGGGTCCGCCCGGCACGCCGGGATCAAACAGCACGCCGGGTTCAAACGGCACAGGTCGTTTCGCTGGGTTGGGATCGTGACCGCGCTGACCTTGCTGGCCGTCGCCTGCGGCGACAACGACCAACCCGACCAACCCGGTGCCGAATCGCCTGACGGGGCCACGACCACTACGACCACCGCCGCTGAACCGTCGAGCGAACCCACCTCGGTGGTCATCGGTCTGGAGCAGGAACTCACCAACTTCAACAACCTGACCGCCGGCGACAACCTCCTGGCCGGACGACAGGTCATCCGCGCCGTCTGGCCGACCTGCACACGCACCCTTCCCAACTCCACATTCGAGCCGTACTTCTGCGAGACGCTCCCGACCATCGTCAACGAAGACCCGCTGGTCGTGGAGTACCGACTGCGCGCCGACGCCAACTGGAGCGACGGGACCCCCGTCAGCTCCGACGACCTGGAGTTCTACTTCGAGAACTGCAACGACCCCGAAGACGACTGCGCCGCGACCGCCGGTTTCGACAGCGCCGAACTCGAGGTCGTGGACGACAAGACCGTGCGGCTGAGCTGGCCCGAGGGTCAGCCCTTCGTCGAGTACATCGCGCTGTTCTCGGGCCCGTTCCCACCCGCGCACCTCGGCCTAGACTGGACCGAGGGTTTCAAAGGGGACCCGATGTTGGCCGCCGGCCCCTACCAGGTCGACGAATACAACCCGGGCAGCGACCTTACCCTGGTGCCCAACCCGACCTGGTTCGGCGACGGCCCCCACATCGACGAAGTGACGTTCCGATTCATCAGCGATGTCGGCAACCTTCCGCTCGCCCTCGAGAACGGTGAGGTCGACGTGATCTATCCCCAGCCGCAGGTCGACCTGGTGGATCAGATCGGAGCCCTCGACGGCGTGGCCTCCACGATCACCTTCGGCCCCACCTGGGAGCACATCACCTTCAACACTGCGACGGTGCCTTTGGAGGCTCGGCGTGCAATCGCCCTGGCGCTCGACCGCGAACTGATCGTGACCGCACTCATGCGTCCGTTCTCCGACAGCGCTGAGCCGCTGGGCAATCGGGTCTTCGTGAACGGTCAGCCGCAGTACCAGGACAACACGCCCGCCGAGTTCCGCACCCGCGACGTCGAAGCAGCGCGGGCCGCGCTGGAGCAGGGCGGTTGGACCGAAGGCGACGACGGGGTCTACGCCCGCGACGGGCGGCGGCTGAGCCTGCGCATCCGCACCACCGGAGGGAATTCCCGGCGGGAACAGTTTCAGGAACTCGTGCAGAGCCAACTGGGCGAAGCGGGGATCGAGGTGACCATCGACAACCTGCCCGGCGGGGAGATATTCGGCCCGGTGTTCGGTTCCGAGAACGATCCGCCAGACCCCCCGGGTGATTTCGACCTGGTGATCTTCGCCTGGGTCGGCGGGCCGCTGCCTGCCAGTTCGACCATGCAGGTGTTCGGGAGCGGCAGCGCGAGCAACCCCGGCGCTTACGTCGACGACCGGGTCAACGACCTGCTGACCGAATCGACGTTCACCTTGGACCTCGATCGGCAGGCAGAACTGCTCAACGAGGCTGACGCTCTGATGTGGCAGACACTGCCCAACGTCCCGGTCTACCAGCTTCCGTTCTTCCTGGCCTACAACGACACCCTCAACAATCTCGAGGACAATCCCACCCTGGAGAGCTTCACCTGGAACCTTGAGCAGTGGTCCTTCTCCTGACCGACGGTGCTCTTTGGGCCGACGGTGCTCTGGTGACCGACGGTGCTCTTTGGGCCGACGGTGCTCTTTGGGCCGACGGTGCTCTGGTGACCGACGGTGCTCTTTGGGCCGACGGTGCTCCGGTGACCGACGGTCTGGACGCGCCCCTACTCGTCGGGGATATAACGTGGCGGCTCAGTGCTCGGGTACGCAACACGCAAGCTGCTGATCTCCATACCGGTCCTGTTCTTCGCGACCCTGGTGGCGTTCCTGCTGGTTGCGACGGTGGACCCGATCGCCGAGCAGCGGGTCTTCCTGTTGTCCCAACCCGGCGGCGCAGAGCAGGTCGCCCGCCTCGAAGCCTCCCTCGGTCTGGACAAGCCGTTGATCGAGCGTTACGGAAACTGGCTGGGCGACCTGGTGCGCGGCGACATGGGTTCCTCCACCGAGAACGGCCGCGCGGTCACAACCCTTTTGGGCGAGGCCATTCCAGTGACCATGCGGCTGGTGATTGCAGCCACGGTGATCTCGGTGATCTTCGGGGTGGCGGTCGGAGTGGTCAGCGCGGTGCGGAAATACAGCGTCTTCGACAACGTGTCGACCTTCTTCGCGTTCCTGTTCTTCGCCATGCCCGTGTTCTGGCTCGGGGCGGTGCTCAAAGACTTGGGAATCCGCTTCAACGACTGGTGGGGACGGCGGGTCTTCTTCACCATCGGTGAGCAGTCTCCTCGTCTCGACGCTGATTTCTGGGGCACCTGGGCGGACCGGGCCGGGCACATCATCCTGCCCGCGCTGACGCTGATCCTGATCCAGCTTGCAGCCACCAGCCGCTTTCAGCGTTCGGCGATGTTGGACGTGCTGGAGAGCGACTACATCCGTACTGCCCGCGCCAAGGGCGTGCCTCGAAGCAGGGTGATCACCCGCCATGCACTCCGCAACGCCCTGCTGCCTGTGGTGAGCTACACGGGGTTGACTTTCGGCACGCTCATAGGCGGCACAGTGGTGACCGAGGTGGTGTTCAACTGGCAGGGCATGGGCCGCCTGTTCCTGGACTCGCTGCTCGACGGGGACGTGGCCGTCTCTCAGGGCTGGTTGTTGGCGGTGGGAGTCTCGGTGATCGCCGTGAACCTGCTCACCGACCTGGTGTACGGCCTGCTTGATCCGAGGGTTCGCCATGGATGATCCGAGCCGTCCGGCGTTCGTCTCTGAGGTGGTGCCCCGCTCGCAGTGGCGCACGGTGGCGGGACGCTTCTTCTCGCACCGTTTCGCGGTCGGCGCACTGGTCGTGGCCCTGGCCGGCTACGTGCTGACCTTCATGGCCGAGCCGCTCACGGGTTGGAACTACAAGGAGCTCTCCAGAGACCTGTCGCAGGGACCCTCGGCGGATCACTGGTTCGGCACCGACACGATCGGTCACGACATGTTCGCCCAGTCGATGCGGGGGCTGCGGGTCTCGATCCACGTCAGCATGGTGGTGGCGGCGATCGCCACGGTTCTGGGGACGGTTCTGGGTGCGGTACAGGGTTGGTTCAGGGGCCGTGTGGACGCCGGTGTGGGACTGTTGGTCGACTTCCTGTTGATTCTGCCGCTGCTGCCGGTGCTGATGGTGTTGGCAACCCGCACCCGCGCCGTCGGCGGGAGTTCGCTCATGTTCGTGGCCGTGGTGATCGGGTTGTTCCTGTGGGCGCCGCTGGCTCGGGTGGTGCGGGGTGAAGTGTTCTCGATCCGCGAGAAGGAGTACATCGAGGCCGCCGCCGCATTGGGGGCCTCCAACACACGAATCATCTTCCGCCACCTAATCCCCAACGTCATGAGCTCGGTGGTCGTCTATGCCACGCTCACGGTGGCCACGGCGATCCTTGTTGAGACGGCGCTGGCCTTCCTCGGGTTCGGCATCCAACCGCCTGAGGTATCGCTGGGGGCGCTGGTGGACGAGGGCCGTGATGCCGCACGCACGCGCTGGTGGCTCTTCTACCTGCCGGGCGCGGTGCTGATCGCGCTGGTGCTCTGCGTGAACTTCGTGGGTGACGGCCTGCGCGACGCCTTCGATCCCCGTCAAAGACGCGCCACCCGCCAGAGGCGCGCCACCCGCCAGAGGCGCGCCACCCGTCAAAGGCTCGATCCCCGCCAAAGGCTCGATCCTCGCCAAAGGCTCGCCACCCGCCAAAGGCGCGCCACCCGCCAGAGGCGACCACAATGAACAGCGGCGACCCGTTGAGCAGCGGCGAGGCGGATCCGACTGCGATCTTGTCGGTGCGCGATCTGGCCGTCGAGTTCCCTACCGACGATGGCGTTGTGCAGGCAGTCCGAGGGGTGTCTTGGGATGTGCATGAGGGCGAGGTGCTGGCAATCGCCGGAGAGTCCGGTTCGGGAAAGTCGGTCAGTGTCCTGGCAGCGATGGGACTGCTCCCACCCAACGCGAGGGTGAGCGGGTCGATCCGCCACCGCGGGCAGGAACTTTTGGGAATGCCTGAGAAGCGACTCGAGCGGTTGCGGGGATCGGCGATGTCGATGGTCTTCCAGGACCCGATGACCTCGCTCAACCCGGTCATGTCGGTCGGCGAGCAGATCGCCGAGGGAGTCAGCGTCCACCAGAAACTCAAGCGTCAAGAGTCGATCCGGCGCGCCGCGGGGCTGTTGGACCTTGTGGGTATCGCCGACTCGGCCCGGCGGGTGGACTCCTATCCCCATGAACTCTCCGGCGGCATGCGCCAGAGGGCGATGATCGCCATGGCCATCGCCAACGACCCTGACGTGTTGATCGCCGATGAGCCGACAACCGCGCTCGACGTGACCATCCAGGCTCAGATTCTCGACGTCTTGGAGCGGGCCCGCCAGGCTGTCGATTCGGCTCTGATCCTGATAACCCACGATCTCGGTGTCGTGGCCCGCACCGCCCACCGCCTTTTGGTGATGTACGCAGGCCGCACCGCCGAGACCGGACCGATCGACGACGTCTTCGAACACCCCGCCCACCCCTACACCGCCGGCCTGCTAGCCGCGATCCCCCGCCTGGACACCCCTCGCGGCCGCCGCCTGATCCCCATCGAGGG
>JAHQYN010000017.1 GCA_024421085.1 Acidimicrobiia bacterium | reverse complement strand
GCTGTCAGCGGGCAACTGTATACTCTGCCACTGGAGGTAATGACATGGACAGCGCCGCGCTGGTTCACCATGAATCAGCGATTCTCAACATGCCAAACAGATCAAGCGCCTTGCAACGCGGGGTGAAACGGCCCCGACTCACCCATCCGACAAGGAGTCGCCGGATCGCTGTCAGCGGGCAACTGTATACTCTGCCACTGGAGGTAATGACATGGACAGCGCCGCGCTGGTTCACCATGAATCAGCGATTCTCAACATGCCAAACAGATCAAGCGCCTTGCAACGCGGGGTGAAGAAGCGTTCGAACTCGGATCGTGCAGGAGTCAAGACATCGTTGCGTTCGGCTTTTCGGGATACCCAGAGCAGCAAGCCGTGACGAGCGTGGGCGATTCGGCCAGCGGCACAGGTGCGCTCGGGGCTACGGATCCCCAGCCGCCCGGCACGATCGTGGGGACGATCGTCCAACAGAATCTGGATGTCTACCGGGCGTCCCCATCGAGGCTCCAAGAGGATGTCAGCCAGGAGGCCCAGGTAGCGAGCGACTATCGGGGCCGTCTGGTCTACGAGCTTCTCCAGAACGCTGATGACGCCATGGAATCGTCAGAATCGAATGCTGATCGTGTTGTCTTCCTCATAACCGACGACGCATTCTGGATGGCGAACTCTGGTCGACCATTGACCGACGCTGATGTCCAGGGTCTCTGCGGCCTGGGCGCAAGCTCAAAAGTCGATCCGGCGGGAACCAAGAGGGCATCGATCGGTCACAAGGGCCTTGGTTTCAAGAGCGTCCTCGAGATCACGGACGCTCCGGCGATCTATTCGCGCACACACTCGTTTCGGCTTGGTGAGCGCGAAGCACGGCCTCATGTCGAAGCACTCTGGGACGAGTTGGACAGCACACCGCCGCCGGCCGTGCCAGCGATGCGCTTCCCGTCCGTGATCGGAGAAGAGGACGACGAGGATCGGTGGCCGGCACTGCGCGACAGTGGACTCAACGCGGCCTTTCAGTTCCTCTTGCGTGAGGAATTCGCGTCCGACCAGCGTGAGGGCTTGACCGCCCTCCTGCTGGGCCTTCCACTCACCACGGTCCTGTTCCTCAAGCACCTTGAGTCGGTAGAAGTCCGGGTTGACCGGGAGGGTCGATCAGAGCATCGAGTGTGGAAGATCAGCCGAACGATCCAACGAGACGGTGAGTGGGTTCCCGTACCGGGTTTGGGAGACTCGGGTCTCTACAGAGTGACTGTCTCGAGTTCGGCCGGTGAGTCCGCCGCCTTCTATATCGCCCACGATGCGAAGGTTCCGATTGGCCCCAACAGAGAAGGACTGAGTGGGCCTGCCTGGCAGGGTGTCGACCTCACCGAAGTGTCGATTGCAGTGCTGGAAAACGACCCTGACGATGGTATGCCTATGGAATGGAGGCGCTTCCACGTGTTCCTTCCCACTGAAGAGCGCTGCCCGTATCCGATGCTGGTGAACGGAGCGTTTTCTACCGACCTGTCTCGTCAGCACATCCGAGTTCGTTCCGAGCGTGGAGACTACAACTCGCACCTCGTCAGGGAAGCAGCTCGACTGTTCGTGAACCAGATGCTGCCCGAACTCCAAAGAGACGGTGCGAGCCGAGTGCTTGCAGCGTTGGACCGTGGAGAAGACCGTGACGGAGGAGAAGCAGCAAATCTCCTCCATGACTGCCTCGTCGATTCACTCGCGGACGAGCCTTTGATTCCAACGGAGTCGGGCCACCTCCGGCCGATTCAAGAATGTGTACTTCCGAACTCTTCGTTGGAATTGAAGGGAGAACTCTTTCGGAGTCTGCTTGCAGCGGACGCGAAGTGGGGCGAAGCAGAGTTTCCAGATGCCGAGTTCTGTCGTGGCCGCTGGGCCCGAGTTGCCGCCGACCATGGCGCGCAAGAACTCACACCTGTCGAATGCCTGTCCGCCTTGGGCAGGCTCGCGGACCGTGAGCGATCAGCGGCACGGGACCACGAATCGGGTCGCTACGAGGTGGATCCTGTTCTTGACATGGGTGCGCTGCTGTGGAAGCGCGCCCACTATGCCGACCGTTCAGAAATCGAGAGCGCTGCTCGTCGTGAGCAAGTTTTTCCAATCTACCGCAACGACGACGGCAGCATCGAGCGTGTGGCGCTGGGTGACGACACGGCGTTCTATCCGCCGCAGTCCGCCAAGCGCGACTTGCCGCTTCCAGGACTCCCCCAGTTTCTTTGCCACGCCGTCTGCTGGGGTTCGCTCAATCGGAACGAACGCAACTCGATGTTGGGGGAGCAGATGTGGGTCTGGTCGGCTCTCTTTGGCATCAAGGACTTTGGATTCCAGGAAGTCATGCAAGCATCCGTGCTGCCGGCCTTGATCTTGGACCCCACGCCGGAGACACTCTCGTGGCGAGACGATTTGTGCCGCAAGGAGACGCTCGCAGCGATATGCGAACTGGCTGGCCGAAATGTGAATCCTGACGGACCGCTTCGATACCAGAGGCTGGAGAATGACAGGGCCAACTTCAATCTCAGCAGATTGCCCGTGCCGTGCATGGATCACAAGGGAGCGGAAATCTGGGTGCCTGCGTACAAGGCTTACTTCGGCCGGAGCTGGTTGGGGGATGATTCGTTTGAGCATGTTGTTGAAGCCATGCCGGACGACGAGCGGATCGATGTGCACTTTCTCGTTTCAACGGAGAAGCTCACCGGCCTACTTGATTTGGCCGAGGAGGACCGCGCGGCCACACCCGATGGCGATGACGACGAAGTGGAATTCGAAGAAGACGTTGGCCAGTTCCTCGAGACGACCGAGTTCGAGCGTTGGCTCAACTTTCTGTCTTGGATAGGCGTGAATCGTTCGCTGAGGTTAGTTCATTTCCACGATATCGAAGACCGCGATTCGGGGTGGCTGACGACCAGATATCTACAACAACCCAAGGGGTGGGCATTCCGCGACCTAGGTGAGACTTGGAGCGAATACTGCGGCGAGTTGACCGCCAAACTGGCGGATCGTCAGGACAGCGATGATGTGGTGCCGTACCTGTACAAAGTGCACGATCTCGAATTCGCGCTGCCGCTCATCGACGCCGCTCAGCAGGATCCGACAGCAGAGGTTGCCGTTCGGCTATTCGAGCATCTCACGAAGAACTGGAGGACGTATGAGCCGCTTGCTGACGCGCAGGTCGCCCTAATTCAAGTTGGTTCTCAGCCCGCCAAGCGGAAAAAACCGCCACGCGCCAACGTCGAAGAGATCGTGTCTGGTGGTGACAACCTCTGGTTGTGGCGGTTGCGCACCAGCGGCATCTGCCCGACATCGCGGGGACCGCGTAGTCCAGAGGCCACATGGCTCCAGACACCGGAACTTGAGAACGCTTTTTGCAAGGGGCGTCACCATGCGGGCGACTTCGTGCCGGTTCTCAAGCAGTCGTCGGATATACCGGACAACAACCTGCGAAATGTCTGTGAGCGACTCGGCATCCGCTCCCAAGTAAACGCCACGACCTTCACAGTCGACGACGCTAGACTCCTCTGTACAGAGATTGAACGGCTCTACAACGGCGAAGCGGTGGATCCATCCGCTCTCCGTCAGGTAATCAGGCCCATATACCGGTCAATGTTCGAACTGCTGAGCGGCAAGTCGGAATCCCTAGACAGCCCTCCCCTAGTGGAATCCCGACTTCTAGCAGAGAAGGCGGGCGAACACCAGTTTCTCCCCGCGGGCCAAGTGCTGTTCGTATCCACTCCCGGAATCCGGGAGCGCATTGGTCTCGCCGGGAGCGTTCCTCTGTTTGTCCTCGAAGCCGAACCAGCTGCTTTGGCTCCGCTTAGGTCGGTGTTCGGCTGCCGAGACCTTGAGGGGGCCCTGGAACGACGCCCCGACCCCGGTGACTCGATTGAAGGTCACGAGCTGGGCGAGATACGCCAAGGATTGAACCAACTGGTGCCACCTCTAGCGGCGCGCATACGTGCAGAACGAAGCAAGACCCCAGACCAAGACCTTCAGAACCTCGTCAACTTCGCACAACAGATCGAGCCGGTGGAAGAGCTTGAGGTTGTCTGCACACTCGACGGAGATCAACTCGATCGGCAATCAAACCCGAGCTACTACGTGCGTCCTCGAACCCGAGCGGAGAAGTTCCAAGGCTTTGTTGTGTGGACGGGAGAAGGCTGGCCGCCTGACCCAGACACTGCCCAGCGCCTCGCGATGGCCCTTGCAGATACCTTGCGGATCAATCTTGTTGAGATAATTCTCGCATTCATCACCAGTGATCACAGTCAACGGCAGCAGTTGCTGAGCATTGCCGGAGCGTCCGGCCATTATCAAGACGTCGTCGGTGAGCTCTCCGAGGATTCGGAGGTGTTGGAGGAGCCCCCCGTGCCCGTCGCAGAACCGACGGCAACTCCCGAGGCGCAGCGGCCGCGCGAAGAGAGGATGCCGAGTGGGCCAGACGTCGCACGGCCGGCAGCGCCGCCGGTTCCTCTTCATAGTCTCGATTCGCTGCTTATCGAAGGGAAACCTCTCATCGTGACGGGAGAGCCGACCGGCGCGGGATGGGTACCAGGCCGATCTGGTCGCTCAGAAGGTTCCTCAAGTGAAGCAACGCCGAACCGGGTGCCGGCAAGAACCGACTTGTCGGCATTGGATGCTCTCGGGATGCAGATCGCGGTCGCCTACGAGGCGCACCGTCTTGGGCGTGTTGGTGGATCGGTTACGACGACCATCTCGGACGGAGTCTTGCGAGGGGGCGATGGCTCGCAGGCCGATGACACGCTTGTTGTAGCTGTACATACTCCCGCAGCCATTGTTCGTGCCAAAGAGCTGAGCAACGTGGTGAACCGCGTAATGGAGGACCTGGAGACCACCGGTGTAAGCCGCGTTCATCCCGGGTTTGACCTGCTGTCAATCCGCGGCGGTGAGATTGACCGCCTGATCGAACTCAAGTCTTCGGGGGTTGATGCGCGGGTGCAAGCGATGTCTTGGAACGAGTGGAAGAGCGCGTCGCGCAGCGACCTCCGAGATAGTTTCTGGCTGTATCTGGTCGGCAACCTTCGTGCCGACCTTGTTCACGCATCTCCTTTCATTCGGGCAATCAACGATCCCTTCGGGAGCCTCGAAAGCCAGACGGTCGAAAACCAGCAACTACGGCGTGCCGTGCAGCTACGCGTGCGGGAGTTCACAACCGCCGAGCATCTCGACCTCACGGTGATGGAACGATTGGAGGGTTAGTCCCAGATGGAGCTGTGGGTGTCGAGGTCGAAGAAGTGGAGGTTGGCGACTGTCACCGCCACATTCACGGAGTCGCCGACGAGGCAGGTGCTGCGCGGGTCGAAGCCGCCAACAACCTCGCCAAACGCGTCAAACGCGGCGCCTTCGGGTACACCAACTTTGCGAACTACCGGATCCGCACCCTGCTCTACACCGGCAAGCCCAACTGGGCCCTCCTCGAAACCCTCACCCCGACCTAAAACGCGAAGCCCCACATTGTCGGCTACGAAGCGAGGCGTGGACGTTGATCACCGCTCTGTTGAGAGGCGCGCGATCCGACACAGTCAGGGTATGCTGGCATACATGGTTCGTACCACCGTCAAACTTCCCGAAGCGCTCGATGCACGCCTTCGCTACGAATCAGAGCGCCGCGGGATCACTATCTCGGAGTTGACCAGGGAGGCCATCGAGAGTCACCTTCACTCCGGTCGCAAGCTGGGTGCGGCGGCAGCGGGTCGCAGCGGCCGCTCCGACGTCTCCGAGCGCATCGAGGAGATCCTGGCTCGGGAGGCCCGGTCATCGCGCTGATCGTCGACTCGGGTCCACTCTACGCATACGTCGACGCGGACGACCGGCACCACGCTGCCAGCTTGGAACTCCTGTTGACCCATCCCGGTCCGTTGATCGTTCCGACCTTGGTGGTGACCGAAGTCGTCTACCTCCTCGAGACTCGACTCAGTCCCGACGCTGAAGTCCGCTTTGTTGGCGACCTCGCCTCGGGAGACCTCCAAGTCGACCCGGTCGCTGTGAGCGACTGGCTGCGGATCGCTGAACTAGTGCATAGATATCGAGACCTACCCCTCGGCACCGTGGACGCCTCGGTAGTTGTCGCCGCCGAACGTCTCGGTGTCACCACTGTCGCGACCCTCGACCGACGAGACTTCTCGGTTGTCAGGCCAAGCCACTGCGACCACCTGGACCTGCTGCCCTAGGTCCAGCGGAGACCGCTAGCCCCTGTCAATCCACCCAACGGCCCATGACCCACACCAAGCGGTGGATGAAAACGACACCAAGCGTTACCGCCCCGGCCTTGCCAAGTGAGCCGCCGCGGTCCGGGCACCTCCACGATTGTCGACGTCGACAGAGAACACCGAGCGGAGCGAGCCGACTAGGGTGTTGTGTGCGGGGAGGAACCCACAACCGGAATGCGTGGAGATGTCGACGACAGACACATACCGTTTGACTGACCGCTACACGCGCGACGACGGAACCGTGTTCATGACCGGTATCCAAGCCCTCGCCCGCCTTCCGATCGAGCAACTTCGTGTGGACCGCTCCAACGGGTTGCGCACAGCGGCGTTCGCGGCCGGATACCCCGGCTCTCCCCTGGCGGGAATCGACGGCGCACTGTCGCAGGCCGTCGCGCAGACGCTGGAACTGCCCATCCACCTGCGACCGTCGGTCAACGAGGAGTACGCAGCAACAGCGGTCATGGGCAGCCAACTCGCAACCACGCGCGACGACGCACGCTACGACGGGGTCGTAGGCATCTGGTACGGCAAGGCCCCGGGAGTCGACCGGGCCTCCGACGCGCTGCGCCACGCCACCTTCGCAGGCACGGACCCGCTCGGAGGCGTGGTGGCGCTCGCCGGCGACGATCCGGCCGCCAAGTCATCGACCATCCCCTCATCGTCGGCCGGGGTCCTCGCCGACCTGAACATGCCCGTGCTGTTCCCCGCCGATCCCGCCGAGGCACTCGACCTCGGGCGTCACGCCATCGCTCTGAGCCGGGCGACGGGCCTGTGGGTTGCCCTGAAGATCGTTGTCGACGTGGCGGACGGATCCGGCACAGTCGATCTGGACCCCTATCGGATCACCCCGGTGCTGCCCGCTGTCGACGGTGGCGCGTACTTCCACCGCCCCGACGGCAACCTCTTGACCCCTCACACGCTCGACATCGAACGCGAGATCCTCGAAGTCCGCAAACCCCTGGCCCTGGAGTACGCCGCGCTCAACCGGCTCAACCGGTTGACCGTGGACCCTGCGGATCCATGGATCGGGATAGTCTCATCGGGCAACACCTACCGCGAGCTGAGAGAGGCACTGCGGGCGCTCGGCCTCGAAACCGACGGCGACGTCGAATCGGCGGGGATCCGCCTGTTGAAGCTCAACATGCCAGTCCCCTTCAACACCTCGACTGTGCGGTCGTTCGCGGCGGGGCTCGAGCAGGTCCTGGTAGTCGAGGAGAAGAACCCGACTGTGGAACTGCAGGTGAAGGACGCCCTCTACAATGCCAGTCACCATCCCGCCGTGGTCGGCCGCAACGACGAAGCTGGCAATCCCCTGCTCCCCAGCAGAGGCGCACTGGTTTCTGACAACATCGTGCCCGCACTGCGCGAGCGTCTCACGCCCCGGATAGGCCACCGTCTGCGCCCCGCGACACCAGAACGTGAACATATCGCCCTGAATGTGGCCCGCACGCCGTATTTCTGCTCCGGTTGTCCACACAATCGCAGCACCGTCGTCGACGAAGGCACGCTGGTGGGTGCCGGCATCGGCTGTCACGCCATGGTGATGATGGGCGGAGAACCCCGCTACGGAGACATTTCCGGGATCACCTGCATGGGCACCGAAGGCACTCAGTGGATCGGTATGTCACCCTTCGTCGAGACCGACCATGCAATCCAGAACCTCGGTGACGGCACCTTCTTCCACTCTGGGCAGTTGGCGGTCACAGCAGCCATCGCCAGCGGCACCAACATCACCTACAAGCTCTTGTGGAACCGGGCCGTGGCGATGACCGGCGGACAGGACCCGACCGGGCAGATCGATCTCGACCGGGTATGCCATCAACTCCTCGCCCAGGGCGTGCGACGGGTGATAATCACCTCCGAAGACCCCAAACGGGCCCGCTCGCTCGCCCTGCCGGTCGAGGTCGAGGTGTGGCACCGCGACCGGCTCCCCGAAGCGCAGCGGATCCTCAGCGCGATCGAGGGGGTCACCGTATTGATCCACGACCAGCGCTGCGCCGCGGAGCTGCGCCGCGACCGCAAGCGCGGGCGGATCAAGCCACCGAGCACAAGGGTCGTCATCAACCATCGCGTCTGCGAAGGCTGCGGAGACTGTGCGGCGGTCTCCAACTGCCTGTCAGTTCAACCGATCGACACTCCCTTCGGCCGCAAGACCACCATCGACCAGCACAGTTGCAACCTCGACTACTCGTGCATCAAGGGCGACTGTCCGGCTTTCATCCAAATCACCACCAAGCCGGACCGACCGTGGCGGCGCAAAGCCGACTCGGCCGAATCGCAGTTTCCCGCCGTGCCTGAGGGCATTGCTGACCCGCCGCCGTGCACCGACACAGACCTCAACGTCCATATCACCGGCATCGGGGGGACCGGTGTCGTGACTGTGTCGCAGATAATCGGCACCGCAGCTATGTTGGAGGGTTCGGAGGTCGCCGGACTCGACCAGACCGGGCTGTCGCAGAAGGCCGGTCCTGTGGTGAGCGACATTCGCATCTCCACGACTCAGCGTTCCGGCAGCAACCGCGTGGCGGCCGGGGAGGCCGACCTGCTGTTGGCCTTCGATCTTCTGGTCGCATCTTCGTGGACCGGTCTCAGCGCCACAGACCCCGGCCGCACCGCGGTGGTCGGCTCTCTGGAGCTGACGCCGCCCGGGATCAAGACGGCACATCCCGAGATCGAGATGCCGACCCAAGCCGAACTGCTCATGCGGCTCAACGACAGGGCCCGACCCGGCTCGAGCCACTGGGCCGGCGCCGCAGCCTTGACCTCGGCCCTCGTCGGCGACTCCGTCGGTGCCAACATCTTCGTCGTCGGCATGGCCGTTCAGTCCGGTCTCCTTCCCATCTCCCCGCAATCCCTCGAACAAGCCATCGAACTCAACGGGGTGGCAGTCGACCTCAACCTCGCGGCCTTCCGATGGGGGCGTTGGCAGATCGCTGATCCGACGATGGTGGCCGCTGCCGCAACAGAGCAGAACCCTCCGGAGCCCTCCCGCGAACTCCCCGCGGTGCTCGCCGAACGGGTCGCGGCGCTCGGCACCGGCGACTCTCAATTGTCAGACGACCTGAGTCGATTCACCGCTGAGCTCATCGCCTTCCAGAACACCAAGGCGGCTCTCAGCTACCTCGACCGGCTCGACGAGATCGCCGCGGCGACCACGGCTGTCGACCCCGCGCTCACTCTCGAGATCATCGCTGTCACAGCGAGCGGGCTGTTCAAGCTCATGGCCTACAAGGACGAATACGAGGTCGCCCGCCTCATGCTCGACGCTGACGGACATCAGGGGGTGCTTGAAGTGGCGGGGCCCAGCGACAAGGTTGCATGGCTGCTGCACCCGCCATCGCTGCGAGCCCTCGGATACTCCAGGAAAATCAGCTTCTCGGTTCGTTGGCGTCCGATGTTCCGCTTGCTGGCCTCCGCCAAACGCCTGCGTGGGACACCTCTGGACGTCTTCGGGTGGGCCAGCGTCCGCCGAATCGAACGAGCCCTGCCCCACGAGTACCTGGCCGCGCTGCGCGACTCGCTAGCTGACGGAGACCTGGCCCGCACCCGACAGGTCGCCGAGGCCGCTGACCTGGTGCGCGGCTTCGAGTCCGTCAAGCTCCGCAACGTGGAGCGCTTTCGCACACGACTCGCCGAACTGGCCTCCTAACCCGTTCTGGCGGTGCCATGCGTCGGAAACCGACGCATGGCACCGCCAGAACGGCAGTATAGAGAGACGATCAGCGACGGTAGCCTGCGCCGATGCGCTCGTTTGATCTGATCATCATCGGCACCGGGTCTGGAAACTCGATCGTCGGAGAAGACTTCGACGACTGGGATGTCGCCATCGTCGAACGCGGCCGGTTCGGGGGAACGTGCCTCAACGTCGGCTGCATCCCCTCAAAGATGCTCGTCTATACCGCCGAGTTGGCCGAACTGGCCCGAGACGGTCGGCGGTACGGCCTCGACACGAGCTTCGTCGGTGCCGACTGGCCGGCCGTGCGCGACCGAGTGTTCAACCGCATAGACCCGATCGCCGCTGGCGGCGAGCAGTACCGAAGGAACCTCCCCAACGTCACCGTCTACGGGGTCCACGCCACTTTCGTCGGCCCCAAACAGCTGCAGGTCGGCGACGAGGTCATCACCGCGGACAAGATCGTGCTGGCCGCCGGCGCAAGGGCGACCGTTCCCGACATCGCCGGGCTCGCCGAGTCGGGCTACCACACCTCCGACACCGTCATGCGCATCGACGCGATCCCGAAGCGACTCGCGGTGATCGGTGGCGGCTACATCGCCGCCGAACTCGGCAACGTGTTCGGCTCTTTGGGCAGCGAGGTGACCTTCCTGCTGCGCGGCGACACGATGCTCCGATCCCAGGACACAGACATCAGGGAACGGTTCACCAAGATCTACGCCGAGAAGTTCGATGTGCGAACCGACGTCGGCATCGGCCGGATCCGTCGCCACCACCATGAGACCGTGCTGGAGACCAACCAGGGGGAGCACCGCTGCGATGAACTGCTCGTGGCCACCGGCCGGGTGCCCAACGGTGATCAGCTCAATGTCGCCGCCACCGGGGTCGCAACCGACGACGACGGCTACGTCATCGCCGATGCGCAGCGCCGCACCAACGTGGAGGGGATCTGGGCGCTTGGAGACATCACCAACCCGGTCCAGCTCAAGCATGTCGCCAACCATGAAGCAAGGGTCGTCTCGCACAACCTGGCGAACCCCGACAGCCCGACCGAAGTCGACCATCGGTTCATTCCCGCTGCGGTGTTCGGCCATCCCCAGGTAGCGAGCGTCGGCCTCACCGAACAGCAGTGCATCCAGGCCGGGCTCCCCCACCGTGTGGCCGTCAACGAGTACGCCTCAACCGCCTACGGCTGGGCCATGGAGGACACGCAGAGCTTCTGCAAGCTCATCGTTGACACGCAGACCCGCAGGCTGCTGGGGGCGCACATCCTCGGACCCCAAGCCTCCACGCTGATCCAGCAGTTGATCCAGGCGATGGTCTTCGACCTGAGCGTCGACGACATCGCAACCAAGCAGTACTACATCCATCCCGCCCTGCCCGAAGTCGTCGAGCAGGCACTGCTGGAACTCTGATCAGAGCGCAGGCCCACGGTGTATCGGGGCGTGGCCCGGCTGGGGCGATCAGGCACGTCTCTACTGGACGGGTGGTGGGGTTGTCGGAAACTTGTGCTGGCGTAGGGGCTGGTTCATAGGTTCGCTTATGCGGAAGCCGTCGAGACCGGCCTGGCGTCCTCTGAGCCAGAGCAGCGACCAAGTGGTGCTCGATTGTCTGTGGCTCGGTTTGCGGCCGCTACTCAAGCGAGTTCGATGGAGTGGTAGGCACCAGCGTTCCGTCGAGACTGCGTTCCGTGGGAGCGGGGGAACTGGTCCACAGGAAATCGCTTGACATGTGGATAACCACTGCGTTCCGTGGGAGCGGTTGAACTGGTCGTAGCCGCTCGAGGAATACAACAGTTCGCTGCTCGGGCCAGCGTCGTGTCTTGGCCGGCGTTGTCGGCGTTCAGGTCGCGCGATGTTGGGGTGCGCCGGTCTGATTGCGCCTGTGGGTTGCCTGTTGTACGGTGCCGGTGATCGTGGCCGCGGTCTTTGTTCAATTGAGGAGCTTCTTGAACTCTCACCCCTCCCCACCGCTGCTGGACCGGCCCGTGTCTAGTTGTTTGACGCGGTTGAGCAGACGCTGGTCGGTGCTGCTGTGGTGCCTCACAGTAGTTGCGCTGCTGGCGGCGTCGTCGTCGCCTGCGGGGGCGGTGGCCGGGTTCGGCGACGTTGCCGACGGCGAGTACTACACCGAGGCTGTGCAGTGGTCAGCCGACAAAGACATCGCGGGTATCGACGGGAACTGTTTCGCTCCCGACGCGGTCGTCACCCGCGGCGAGGCCTCGGTCTACATCTGGAACATGCAAGACCGGCCAGCCGCGCCGGCCCACGGTTTCGCTGACGTCACCGACGAAGGCCAAGACGCGGCGGTGTCGTGGATGTCACACAAAAAGATCACCACCGGCACATCGGAAACAACGTTTTCGCCTGACACGGAGTTGACCCGCGCACATCTCGTCACGTTCTTGTGGCGCCTGGCTGGTCAACCACCGGCGCCTGACCACAGCTTCGACGATGTGCAGGCACCTTGGCAGCAAGGCAGCGTCTCGTGGGCTGCTGACCGCGCGATCACCACCGGCACCTCGGACACAACGTTTTCGCCTGACACGGAGTTGACCCGCGCACATCTCGTCACGTTCTTGTGGCGATACCAAGACCAACCCGATGCCACCATCGACTCGTCCTCTCCCCCATGCGGTGACGAAACGGTCCCTACCAACGACCAAGCCGACACACCCGACAGCGAAGCCGAAACGGACCCCACCCACAGACCAGCCCGACACACCCGACGGCAAAGCCGAACCGGACCCCACCGATGACCAAACCAACACGTCCGACAGCGAAGCCGAAACGGTCCCTACCAACGACCAAGCCGACACACCCGACAGCGAAGCCGAGACGGACCCCACCGATGACCAAACCAACACAGCCAGCGTTAGGTTCAAAACCATCTCCGCCGGCGGCTCGCATTCGTGTGGGGTAAATACCGACAACACCGTGATCTGCTGGGGCAACAACGAAGATGGCCAGGCCGACGCTCCCCGCGGTGAGTTCAAAACCGTCACCACCGGTCGCTGGCATTCGTGCGGGGTCAAAACTGACAACACCGTCACCTGTTGGGGCTACAACAGGTCCGCGCGGGCCGACGCGCCCGCCGGTGAGTTCAAAACGGTCTCCGCCGGTCGCTGGCTTTCGTGTGGGGTCCATCCTGACAACACCGTCACCTGCTGGGGCAACAACAGATACGGGCAAGCCGACGCGCCCGACGGCGAATTCAAAACCGTCACCGCCGGTCGCTGGCACTCGTGCGGGGTCAAAACTGACAACACCGTCACCTGCTGGGGCAACAACAGATATGGGCAGGCCGACGCTCCCCGCGGTGAGTTCAAGACCGTCACCACCGGTCGCTGGCATTCGTGTGGGGTCACCACTGACAACACCGTCACCTGCTGGGGCAACAACAGGTCTGGGCAGGCAGACGCGCCCGACGGCGAATTCAAAACCGTCAACGCCGGCGACTTCCATTCGTGCGGGGTCAAAACTGACAACACCATCACCTGCTGGGGCTTAGCCGGGCATGGGCGGGCCGACGCGCCCGACGGCGAATTCAAAACCGTCACCGCCGGTAACGAGCATTCGTGTGGGGTCCAAACTGACAACACCGTCACCTGCTGGGGCAACAACGGGTCTGGGCAGGCAGACGCGCCCGACGGCGAATTCAAAACCGTCAACGCCGGCGACTTCCATTCGTGCGGGGTCAAAACTGACAACACCGTCACCTGCTGGGGCCACATCAGAGATGGGCAGGCAGACGCGCCCGACGGCGAATTCAAAACCGTCACCGCCGGGGACTTCCATTCGTGCGGGGTCAAATTTGACAACACCGTCACCTGCTGGGGCAGCAACCTGGATTCTTTTGGCAACTACAGTGGGCAGGCCAACGCGCCCGACGGCGAATTCAAAACCGTCACCGCCGGTAGCAGGCATTCGTGTGGGGTTAAGACTGACAACACCGTCACCTGCTGGGGCCGCAACTGGTTTGGGCAGGCCAACGCGCCCGACGGCGAATTCAAAACCGTCACCGCCGGTAGCAGGCATTCGTGTGGGGTCAAAACTGACAACACCGTCACCTGCTGGGGCCACAACGATTTTGGGCAGGCCGACGCGCCCGGCGGTGAATTCAAAACCGTGACCGCCGGCAGTTGGCATTCGTGTGGGGTCAAAACTGACAACACGGTCACCTGCTGGGGCTGGAACGGGTCTGGGCAGGCTGGCGCGCCCGGCGGTGAATTCAAGACCGTCTCCGCCGGCAGCGCGCATTCGTGTGGGGTCAAAACTGACAACACCTTCACCTGCTGGGGGCACAACGTGTCTTGGCGGGCCGGCGCGCCCCGCGTTGCGATAAAAACCGTCTCCGTAGGCGACGAGCATTCGTGTGGGGTCAACACTGACAACACCGTCACCTGCTGGGGCCACAAGGTTGTAATCGATCGTTCCAGCCCAATGCGCGACCCAGACGCGTCTCTGTTGGTGAGCCTGACCACGACAACTCCCGGCGCGCCCACCGGAGCCTTCGATGTGGCGATCGCCTTCGCCGAAGCCGTCACTGGATTCGCCGAGGAAGACATACGGGTGACCAACGGGGCTACCACCGGCCTATCCGGTTCGGGATCCCGCTACACCGCGACCGTGACCGCGGCCGCGGAGGGACCGGTTGTGGTGCGGATACCCGGCGGCGTCGCCCGAGATGTCGCCGGGAACTGGAACCAGCCCTCAGGGTTGCTGGTGAGACATCCCGGTCTGACCGATCCCAGCGGAGGTCCCGGTTTCGACATCTGGGACCGCAAGACGGTGATCGGGTCCTATCGCGAGGAGTTCGAGCGGCAAGAACCAGATCACGGCTTCACCGGCAACGTCGGCGACTGCGAGGCAGGAACCACAAGTCAAGCCTTCAGGGACAGCGTCGTGCAGCGCCTCAACTGGTACCGCACAATGGCAGGCCTCGCGACCGCAACCGAGGATCCCGGCCTCAGCGCCACCGCCCAGCGCAAGGCCCTCATTATGCTCGCCCAGGGAGCGCTGTCTCACACTCCGAGCCCTGATTGGGCCTGCTACACCGACATCGAACACCCCGGCGAGAACCTCGGACTCAGTGCAGCCGGAGTCCGCGGCGTTGACGGGTACATGCAAGACCGTGGCGACACCAACCAGGCGGTCGGCCACCGGCGGCAGATCCTGTCTCCTCTGGTCGTCCGGATCGGCACGGGCAACGTGCGCGACGACGACCGACTCCACAGAGTGGCTAACGCGATGCACCTGGCCTACGACTTCGGCCTCGTTCCGGCTGTGCGCGAGCCGCGAGGTTTCGTGGCCTGGCCTCCAGCCGGTTACGTGCCCAGAAAAACAGTATGGGGTCGCTGGTCTTTCCAGCTTGACGAAGCGAACTTTGATACGGCCACCGTGGCGGTCACCGACGACTACGGTCCCGTACCCGTCAAAGTGATTCATCGGGAGTCGAGCACATGGGGGTCGGGAGCAATAGTGTGGGCAGTGCATGGCGACTCGAACTCTGACGAGCTTCCCCGGTACACCGATCGGGACCACTGCTACACGGTGACCGTCGACGGCGTCACCGTCGCCGGAGCAACCCAGTTACCCTTCCAGTACGTCACCTGTCTGATCGATGTCGGCACCGAGGTCGGCCGGTAAAGGGCTGGCCACCGGGCCAGCCATCTGCTCGGACATCGGCTCGGCGATTCCCTCCCAGATCGTTGCGAAATTGAGCGCGTCGGCAAACCGCGGAGTCATACTCACAGCAGCGTACGCTGGCAGCATGGAGGCGCACACGGCGCACACGGCGCACACGGCGCACACGGCGCACACGGCGCACACATCGAGATCCCAGGCCAGTCCCGCGCCCGTTCCGGGTTCGCTCAGCCCGAAGCGGCGGGAGCTTGACATCGAACGCCTCACCAACGAACAACTCGACATTCTGGTGATCGGCGGGGGTGTCACCGGCGTCGGCTGCGCCCTCGACGCAGCTGCTCGCGGGCTGAGGGTCGGACTCGTCGAACAGCGTGACCTGGCCAGCGGCACGTCGAGCCGCTCATCGAAACTGCTGCACGGCGGCCTGCGCTACCTCGAGAGCCGCGACTTCGCTCTGGTGCGCGAGGCGCTGCACGAACGCGGCCTGTTGGCCAAGACCGTGTCACCGCACCTGGTCCGCACGGTCTCGTTCATGATCCCGTTGACCAACCGGTTCTGGCAGCGGATCTACTTCGGCGCGGGAGTCCTGCTCTACGACCTGCTGGCCCGCACCGGGCGCCACCCGCTGGCATTCCACCGTCACCTCCGGCGCAGAGCGACGCTGGAGTTGGCACCGGGGTTGAAACAGTCGTCGATCCGCGGTGCGATCATCTATCAGGATGCTCAGATAGACGATGCCCGACACACCCTGGCGATCGCCCGAACTGCCTGTCACCACGGCGCCTCGATCGTCACCAGCGCACGCGTCACCGGCCTGCTCATCGAACAGCACAACGGTACTGAGCACAAAAGTACTGAACACAACGGTACTGAGCACAAAAGTACTGAGCACAAAAGTACTGAGCACAACAGTACTGAAACGGTGGTCGGCGCCAGGTTCCGCGACCTCGAGACCGACACCGAATACGAATGCCGGGCCACGAAGGTCATCAACGCCACCGGCGTCTGGCTCGACGACATCCACGACATGGCCTGCCCCGCCAGCCTCAGTGTGCGCGCCGCCAAAGGAGTGCATCTGGTCGTCCGCCGAGACTGCATCGACAGCGAGTCCGGGATCGTGCTGCGAACCCCCCGCAGCGTGCTCTTCCTGATCCCCTGGGGCGACCACTGGCTGATCGGCACCACCGACACCGAGTGGGACCACGACCGCGCCCACCCGGCGGCATCGAGCGCAGACATCGACTATATCCTCGAACACGCCAACGCGGCACTTGAGAGGCCACTGACCAGAGCCGACATTCTAGGTGTCTACGTGGGCCTGCGCCCGCTTCTCGACGCCTCCGACGACGACACCACCAAGCTCAGCCGCGAGCACGCCGTGGCAGAACCGATCAAGGGCCTCGTCTCGATCGCAGGCGGGAAGTACACCACCTATCGGGTCATGGCCGCCGACGCGGTCAACGCCGCAGTCGCCGGTCTCGGCAAGCCGGTCCCGCCGTCGGTCAGCCACGAGGTGGTGCTCCTCGGCAGTGACGAATGGGAACACTGGTCCCAACAGGCCGATGAACTGGCCTGTTGCAGCGGTCTCGACCGTGACATCGTCGAGCGCCTGCTGTGGCGCCACGGCAACCGCATAGTCGATGTGCTCGAGATCGCCGAGCACGAGCCCGCACTCGGCGCGCGAATTCCCGGAGGCGCCTACATCGCTGCGGAGGTCGTGCATGCGGTGCGCCACGAGGGCGCGCTGCACCTCGACGATGTGTTGGCCCGTCGCCTGCGCATCTCGATAGAGGACGAACAGCGGGGGAACCTGGCAGCGCAGAGCGTCGCTTCGTTGATGGCCCGCGAACTCCACTGGAGCGACCAGCGCAAAGACGAAGAGGTGAGACGCTGGTACGAACGGGTGGAGGCCGAACGGGCCGCCAACGCGGCGCCCGACGACAGCACCGCCGACAGCCTGCGCCGCCGTGCCGCCGACACCCGCGGACTCACCGACACCTGACCCTCCAGACGACGCTACACCCACCACCACCGAGACCGCGCGCACACACACCACCAACCAACCCGACACGACACCCACACCCGGCAAACACCCCCGCACACACCTGAATCACCCTCCCGACGCGGCACCCACCGACGGCAACACCCCGCGCACACACCACCGCCGGGCAATCCGACGGGGTGCCGCACGCACGGCGGGTCAGCTACGCTGAGACCGTCGACTGAGCGCCTCGAATTTACGGTGTCGGCGGGACGGGGGCCCTACACTCGGCAGTAATGTCCAGTTCGTTCGGCACCCTGTTCCGCGTCACCACGTTCGGCGAGTCCCACGGAGGAGGTGTGGGAGTCGTGATCGACGGCTGCCCGCCGCGCCTGGCACTCGATGCCGCCGACCTGCAGCACGACCTCGACCGGCGTCGCCCGGGCCAGAGCCGCCTCGTGACTCAACGCGACGAAGCTGACCGCGCCGAGATCCTCTCGGGCGTGTTCGCGGGGCACACCACCGGCACGCCGCTCGCGGTGCTGGTCCGCAACGCCGACCACAACCCCGGTGCCTACCAACACCTGCGCGACGTCTACCGGCCCTCCCATGCGGACTTCACCTACGACGCCAAATACGGGTTCCGAGACTGGCAGGGCGGGGGGCGGGCGTCGGCACGCGAGACGATCGGTCGGGTGGCCGCTGGCGCGGTCGCACGGCGACTCCTGGCGGTCGCGGCGGGAATCGAGGTGCTCGGCTGGGTGCAGAGCGTCACCGACATCGAAGCCGAAGTCGACGATGCCGCCGTCAGCCTCGACGATGTCGAGAGCCATCCGACCCGCTGCCCGGACCCGACCGCGGCAGCAGCGATGAGCGAGGCCATCGAGGCGGCCCGCAGCAACGGCGACTCTCTGGGCGGGACCGTGAGGTGCATCGCCCGAGGCGTCGCCGCGGGCCTCGGCGAGCCGGTGTTCGACAAGCTCGACGCAGACCTAGCAGGCGCCCTGATGTCGCTTCCGGCCGCCAAGGGCGTGGAGATCGGCAGCGGTTTCGCCGGAACGCTGATGACCGGTCTGACCCACAACGATCCCTTCACCGCCACCGACGGGATCAGCACCACCGCCAACCGTTCAGGTGGCATCCAGGGCGGGACCTCCAACGGCGAGAACACCGCCACCGACGGGATCAGCACCACCGCCAACCGTTCAGGTGGCATCCAGGGCGGGATCTCCAACGGCGAGAACATCGTCACCCGCGTGGCGTTCAAGCCCACGGCCACGATCGCCAGCGAACAAGCGACAGTGACCAGAGACGGCGAAGCCACGACACTCGCAGCCAGAGGACGGCACGACCCCTGCGTGTTGCCCCGCGCGGTGCCCATGGTCGAGGCGATGGTGCTGCTGACCCTGGCAGACCATTTCCTGCGCCAACACGCAATCGACGTGCTGCCGATGCTCGACGAACGGCCCTGAGCCGGCTGTCGGGTCGTCATGGACTTCCAACTCTTCCTGCCGCAGATGCGGATGGATCTGCCGACGATCACACAGCGCTGCAACGTTGCGGTCGACTCCGGGTTCGGGGGCGTGGCGTTGATGGACCACCTGGCACCACCGCTTGCTGAGAACCAGCCGATGTGGGACGCCATGATCAGCGCCGCATGGCTCGGTGCCAACACCAGAGGCACCGTCGGCCATCTGGTTCTGTGTGACTCGTTCAGGCATCCCGCAGTGTTGGCCCGTCAGGCCGTCACCCTCGATCACGCCACCTCGGGCCGGTTCGAACTCGGTATCGGCTGGGGCAGCGTCCCGACGGAGTTCGAGACCTTCGGTGTCGGCGACACCGCGCCCCGCGCCCGAGTCGACCGGCTCACCGAGACCCTGGAGGTGATCTTGGCGCTCTGGTCCGGCGAACAGGTCTGCTACTCGGGCCGGTACCACTCACTGGACCAGGCCCAGCAGCTGCCGGTGCCGACACGTCGCATACCGATCATCATCGGCGGGAGCGGTCCCCGAACACTCGAGCTCGTCTCCCGCTTCGCGGACTGGTGGAACTGTCCGCTTCACCGACTCGACCGCTACCCCGAGATGCGGGAGAGGATCGGCAATGCCCGCAGTTCAATCCAGGAGCGGGTGACCTTCATTCCCGAGGGTGCTGACCGAGCCGCTGTTTCAGGGACCGCTGCGCGACGCTTCAGCGGAGTCGGCCACGTCACCGGCAACGCCGAAGAGCTGATTGAGCACTTCGCGCTGCGAGCCGCCTCGGGGATCGAGCGGATCTACGCGTGGATGAGCGACTTCGCAGCCCCGGACACCCTGAGCGAATTCGGCGAGACGGTCATCACCCCGATCCGCAAAGCACAGTAGCCGACCCGGGTTTGGTGATGGCTCAGGACCGCGGGTTCACACGAAGGGCACCGAGGTGACCACCGCGGGCACTTCTGAGCCGCGCACATCGATCGTCACCTCGTCACCCGGCGCGATGTCGGGATGCAGAAACGCTAAGGCGATCCCGCGCTGGCGGATCGGCGAGAAGTTGCCGCTGGAAATGACCCCTATCTCGGTGCCGTCGCGCCAGACCGTCTGCCCTTCACGCGGCGGCCGGCGACCCTCCACCAACAGCCCCTGCAACAGTCGTGATGGGCCCGCCTGCTGTTCGGCCAGCAGCGCCTCGCGGCCCCGGAAGTCACCCTTGTCGAAGCGCACGACCCAACCGAGCCCGGCCTGCAGGGGAGAGATTCCCGCACCCAGCTCGTGGCCGTGCAACGGCAGACCGGCCTCGAGGCGCAGCGTGTCACGCGCGCCGAGACCCGCCGGGGTGATCCCGGCAGAGCCGATCAAGTCCCAGACGGCGGTCGCGGCCTGCGCGTCGACGGCTATCTCCACGCCGTCCTCACCGGTGTAACCGGTACCGGCGACAGTGGCCTCGCATCCGGCAATCTCGGTTCGGGCAACCCGGAAGCGGCCGACCGCGGCCGCTTCGGGGGAGACTCTGGCGAGACGCTCACGGGTTTTCGGCCCCTGCACGGCGACGACAGCACGATCACTGGTCACATCCTCGATCCGCGGCAGCGTCGGAGCATCTCGCAGCGCCTTGTTGACCCGACTGGTGTTCGAGGCGTTGGGCATGACCTCGAAACGCTCGTTGTCAACCCACCAGACGATGATGTCGTCGAGGACCGAGGCGTCGGCTGGGTCGAGCAGGTGGGTGTACTGGGCGCGGCCCTCTCCGATGCGATTCAGATCGTTGGTGAAGGCCCATTGAATGGCATCGAACGCCCCCGCGCCGCTGACCCGCACCGTGCCTAGGTGCGACACGTCGAACACGACGCTCTCGTTACGGCATGCCAGATGCTCGGCCAAGGTCCCGCCGGGGTAGGACAAAGGCATCTCCCAGCCGCTGAAGGGCACCATCTTGGCCCCCAGCGCCACATGGACATCACCGAGGGGCGAGTGCCGCAAACCAGTCATCGACTCTCCAGCTTCGATCTGCGGACCGAGAGGGGCTCGCGCCGCTATCGGCCGGCGACTGCGCGGCCAAGCACGGTTTCACCGGCGTCGCTCTCGGGGGCAGCGTCGCTCTCGGGGGCAGCGTCGCTCTCGGGGAAGAGTTCGACGATGGAGGCGTCGACGGTGTCCTTCACGCTCCCCAGAGGCAGCACGTTGAGCACGCCCTGACCGTTCTGGAGCAGTTCGATCAGCTCCCCCTCGGTGTTGACCACCATCGAATTCGTTCCGCTGATGACCAGGCTGGCTGTGGTGATGTCCTCACCGAGCTGGTCGCGCAGGTAGTCGAGCCCCTTGCGGATCTGTTGGAGCTTGATGCCCGAGTCGATCAGGGTCTTGATCACCCTGAGCTCGAGCAGGTCACGGTAGCTGTAGAGGCGGCGGCTGCCCGAACCGCTCGCCTTGGTCAGCGAGGGGCGCACGATGTCGCGGCGAGCCCAGTAGTCGAGCTGCCGATATGTGATTCCGGCGATCTCTGCGGTGCGCTTCGAGCTGAACCCCTGCTCATTCATTTGTGTCTCCAGTCGTCATGACACCAACGGAATTACGCGGTTGTCAGTGCAGGCAACTCTACGGTGCCGACGCGGCGAGGTCAACGCCGTGTCGGTCGAGGGCTCAATCCTCGAAGTCCTCAGGGGAGATGTTGTCGAGGAACTCCTTGAACTCCTCCACGACTTCCTCGGGCTGCGGCGCCTCCTGAGGGTCCGACTCGCGGAACCCCACTTCGTTGATGACGGCTTCCTCAGCGAAGATCGGCGTGTCGGTGCGCACCGCCAGAGCGATTGCGTCGGACGGGCGGCTCGACACCACATGGGTCTGGTCCGCGACGCAGAGGTGCAGCTCGGCGAAGAAGGTCTTCTCGTGAAGACCGGTCACGACCACCCGGACCAGATCGACCGACAGCTCCTCGAGCAGGTCCCGCATCAGATCATGGGTCATCGGGCGCGGCGTGTCGACACCGTCGAGTGCGAGGGCGATCGCAGTTGCCTCCTGGGCGCCGATGTAGATCGGGACGATCCGGTCGCCGCCAGCGCGTTCGCGCAACAGGACCATCGGTGCGTTTGTCGGCATCTCGACGCGAACACCGATGAGTTCCATTTCCTGCATGCTTATACCCTAGACCGCGAACTTCGTGGTGTTCGATATTGCTACGCGTCGAGGCTCTCACCGAAACTGCGCCGCAGAATCGAGCGTTGCAGAGCTTCGCCGAGCCGCACAAGCTCGTTGAGCTCATCACGCGCCTGTCGCAGCGAGTCGCCGCCCTTGGCCAGGCGCGGCAAGAAGACCTGTTCCAGAAGGCCAGCCTGGCGCTCGGCTGAGACCTTGTACATGCGGATGTGCCGCGGTTCGAGCCCGGACCGGCCGAACACCGCGGCAGCGTTGGCCATCTCCAGGGCCTCTGGGCCGTAGACGGGACTGCCTGAACGCCCCACCGACACGATCAGGCCCAGACGGTCGAGCTCTCTGACCAGCCCGACCTCGACTCCGGCCGCTTCGGCCAGACCAGTCGCCGAGAGGCCGTCGACCGGCTCCTCGGGCTCGTCGGTTGCCCCCTCCTCTCGTGGGGGCTCCTTCGCCTTGTTGGCTGCCTGCTTGTTGGCCGCAGGCTTGTTCGTCGCGCGATTCTCGGCCGCGGGCTTGTTCGTCGCGCGATTTTCTGCTGCCTGCTCCTCGGCCGCGGGCTTCTCGGCCGCGGACTTGTTAGCTGCGGGCTTGTCGGCTGCGGGCTTGCTTGTTGCGGGCTCGACGGCCGCAGCGGAGGCCGAACGCCGCGCCTCGGGCTCGGGCTCGACCTCAACAGCAGCAACAGGCTCGACCACAACAGGCTCGACCACAACAGGCTCAGGCTCGACAGCGGGTTTGTCTCGATTGGCGAAGAGCGTGGGCGGTGCAACCGTCGCCTCGTCGCCCTTGAGAGCTTCAAGCTCAACTTCAAGTCCAGGTTCCTCGAGGCGCTTCTTGATCACCTTCAGGGGCAAGAAGTTGTCTCGCTGCTGGGTCAGTATCCAACGCAACCGAGCGATATCGCTCGGATAGAACTTGCGGTAACCCGACGGAGTCCTCTCCGGGGCGATCAGCCCCTGGCTCTCCAAGAAACGGATCTTCGAGATCGTGACGTCGCTGTACTCCGCCTGGAGCAAGCTCAAGACCTCGCCGATCGAGTGATGCGGTTGCACAGCCAATCCCCTGCCTCCCTGCCTTCAATTCGTCCCGGTGCCATGCACGAACACCAGCTTGAACCTGCCGATCTGCAGCACCTCGCCGTCGGCCAGTTCATGCTCGTCGACACGCTCGCGTTCAATATAGGTGCCGTTCAGCGAGCCGACGTCGCGCACCACGTAACGCGACCCGAGCCGCTGCACTTCAGCATGGCGCCGCGAGACCGATATGTCATCGAGAAAGATCACGCTGTTGGGGTGCCGCCCCAACGTCACCACATCGGAGTCCAGCGCATAGCGTGCCCCCGCCTTGGGTCCGTGAAGCACGACGAACAGCCCCTCATGGGTCGCGAACGCCGAGCGGTCGATGCTCACTCCGCTGCCATCGAGATCGATCGCCACATGATCTGTCGTCACCTCCTCAAGAGCCAGCGGCTCTCCGCAAGACGAGCAGAAACGGGCATCGTCAGAATTGCGGTGTGCGCATTTGGTGCAGGCTCGGTCAGTCACACTGGTTGCTCAACTCTCAATCAGAGCACCATAGGCGCCGCCGTCGAGCAAAGCATCAAGCTCCACTGGAGATGACATCTCTATCAAGACGATCCAACCTTCACCGTAGGGGTCTTCGTTCACCCTTTCGGGAGTGTCGGCCAACTCATCGTTGACCTCGGTGATCGTGCCCGAGACCGGTGCGTAGAGTTCCGAAACCGACTTGGTCGACTCGACCTCGGAGAACGACGAACCGGCTTCAACCTGGTCCCCGACCCGCGGAAGATCGACATAGACGACATCGCCGAGCGCATCCTGCGCGTAGTCGGTGATTCCGACCCTTGCGGCACCGCCTTGGACTGAGACCCATTCGTGGTCCTTGGAATACAGAAGATTGTCGGGAGTGTTCATAGCAAGAACCTATCGCGGATACGCGTCTGCCGGGGAGTCACGCTCGCCTGTCGGCACGACCGTCGCGGAGCGCTTCGAGGCCCAGCGGAATGTACTGCGCCGCCGACAGGTAGCTGTAGAGCAGAGAAGGCACTGCACAGACCCATCCCGCCCACCAGAACCAGTCGGCCACCCCGACCTCCGAAGCGCCAGCCAACAGGAACGGGAACGAGAAGTACAGACCGAAGGTTGCACACTTCCCCCACCAGGTGACCTCGATCCGCCGCGCACCGAGGGCCCCGAGCACAATTCCCGCCACCGCCACGATCCCCTCGCGCGCCAGGGTCGCGGCGACCAGCCACCACGGAACCGCGCCGTCAATGCCCACCGCCACGACCCCGACGATCAACACCGCACGGTCGGTCACCGGATCAAGCAGCTTGCCGAGTGCGCTGACTGCATCGAATCTGCGCGCCCACCAGCCGTCCACCCAGTCGGTGGCCCCGATCGCACCCCACAGCCAGGCCGCCGCCCAACGGTCGTCGTTGGCGAACAGCAGCCACACCAACACCGGAATGCCCGCCAGCCTCAGCAGCGATATCAGATTGGGAACGGTCAGAATCCGGTCATCGAAGATCGCGACATGCGGCTCCGGTCCTCCGCTCGGCTCAGCGTCATGCATATCTGTTCCGCAATCTGTTCTGTCACCAGCCTACGATCCAACGATGCCCACCATATTCCCTCGAACCATATTCACTCGAATCATCGACGGCGAGATCCCGGCGCGATTCGTCTACTCCGACAGCGACTGTGTCGCATTCCTCGACGTTCGTCCCCTAGCCCGCGGCCACTGCCTCGTCGTGCCCCGCGATGCCATCGACCAGTGGACCGACCTCTCCCCACGCCAGGCCGCACACCTGACCGAGGTCGCCCACGGGATCGGCAACGCGCAGAAGACGCTGCTGGGCCCCATGCGGATCGGACTCATGATCGCCGGGTTCGAAGTACCCCATGTGCATGTCCATGTCGTGCCGATCAACTCGATGGCCGACCTCGACTTCTCCAGAGCCGACACCTCGCCCGATCCCGAAGACCTCGACCGGCTGCGCGCACAGATCGCCCAAGAGTTGGCGGACGCAGGCCACGAGGGTGCTGTCAGGTAGCTCAGGTAGCTCTCGGAACTACCGCGGCAGATCGCCGGTGACCGTGCAGGCACCGACCCGACCGGACCCGAAGTCGAACTGCAGAACTTCGCCGGGCGCCGCTCCGAACCGGGGCACAACGACCTCGTCGCGGCTCCCCACCCCGATGGTCGCGCGCAGCGAGAGCGTCTCATAACGCGGATCGTGGCCGACGAGTTGAACCCTCACCTCCTCGGCGAACCCGCTGCCCCCCTCGGGCAGTTCGACGACTCCGCTGGGCACCTTCAAGTCCACAAGCACCGCCGTGGGACCGACGCAGCCGACCGTGGCCGGACGCCCGACGGGGTCCTCACAGGGCCCGGTGGTCACCACATCGAGGGGCCGAAGATCCCCGGTCACTACGCTGGCCCGCAGGCAACTGTCCTCGACAAACCCAGCGGGGCCGGCGAACAGCACATGACCGCTGCCCGCGTACTGGAAGACCGTCGCCTGCACCGCACCGGGCGGATGCGGAAGACTGCCCGGAGGCGCGTCGGTGATCCGCTCAGTTGCAGGCCCGTCACCGGCCAACAGCGCCACCGTCGTCGACAGGGGGGCCACGAGCGACCCCTCGACGGCGGGCGGACCGCCGATGAGGGCTGCCTCGTTCGAGACCCCGCTCAGGAGCCCGAAGTCGAGGCGCCCGCTGCCGGGTTCGTCGCCCTCGACCAAGGCGGTCCAGAGTGCAACGACACCCAACCCCAACGCGGCGAGTACCACTGCGGTAACGAGCGCCGAGACGATCCGGCCGTTGCGGGCAGCCCGAAGGTTCTGACCGATGCGACGCTCATCGAGCTGTTCCTGCAATGTCAGCGGGCCGAAGACCTCCGCGCTGACCCCGCCGGAGATGAGGTCGCGCCACGCCACGGCGCGGGGCTCGGGCATCCGCGCCAACAGCGTCTCGAACGCTTCGCTGACCTCGTCGTTGAACAGCAGCATCATGGAGTTCACCCGGGCATGCTCGACAGGGTCCTCAATGTATTCGTAGATGTCTCGACTCCCTGCCACCGCCATCAGGAACTCATGGGCGCGGCGGTCGGACTCCTCATAGCTCCAGACCGGACCCTGCGCGACGGTCGGCACCTGCCGTCGGGCCGCCCCGGCACGCATGAAACCCGACTTCGCCACGAAGGTCGCCGGTCTGTGGGGTCGTGCCCGGTCGGGGTCCTCCGCCTGGCCTTCGCGCCCGGCGCGGCCGGTTTGGTCGGTGGTCGGTTCGTCGGTGGTCGGTTCGTCGGTGGTCGGTTCGTCGGTCACTCGGGTCGATTCGCTGGCGCCGCCCGAACCCGACGGATCGCCGGGGTCGAGGGCTTCGGGGTCAACGGCATCGGGGGCAACGGCATCGGGGTCAAGGGCTTCGGGGTCTGGTGCAACTTCGATATCAGAAGAGTAGTGGTGAACAACAGGTGTCTGGTGTCATCGCGCTCCGGCAGATTACTGGCAGAATGTTTGGATGGATCAGCTGCGCCTAGTGCTGGCCTCGGCTTCGCCGGCCAGCGCCCTTCGACGAAGCACCGGCGGCGAATATGACCGCCGCCCCCTCGGCGAGCGCTTCGGTGCTCAGCACCTCCGGTCATCGAGACGACGAACCGCTGTTCGGTGCAGGCGCTGGACAACTCGTCAGCGGCGGTTGAGCGACAACCGCGCCGAGCAGCGAAAGCTCAGAAGTCGATGCCCTTCTTGGCCACCACGCCGGAATCGTAGGCGTGCTTGGTCTTCACCATCTCTGTGGCAGTGTCGGCCAACTCGACCATCCAGTCGGGAGCGTCGCGTCCGGTGAGCACCAATGAGACCCCCGCTGGCCTGTTCTCGAAGGTGGCGGCAACCTCTTGGGCATCGATCCAACCCCAGTTGAGCGGATAGGTGATCTCGTCGAACACCACCAGCCGGTATCGGCCCGACTCCACGATCTGCCTGCCGTGGCGCCAGGCCTCCCTGGCTTCGGCCTCGTCGCGGCCCAGGTCGTCGCTGTCCCAGGTGAAACCCTCCCCCAGTGACCACATGTCGATGCCGAGCGACTCGGCCATCAGCTGCTCCCCGGTCACCCAGTCCTCGGACTTGAGGAACTGCACGACCGCAACCGGCCACTGCCGGGCCCGGGCGCGCAGCGCGACGCCGAAGGCTGCCGACGACTTGCCCTTGCCGTCACCGGTATTGAGCACCACGAGGCTCTTCGCCGCGCGCAGCCCTTGAGGGCGGGGATCATCAGTCGGCGGTTCTGCGGCGCTGGGGGTGGCAGTCATGGTGCGTCCTTTGCGGGTCGATGGGCCACCGGCACGATCACCGGGCCGGCCGGGTCGTCAATGATGCGGACGTTGGCACGGAAATGCTCCGCTATCAACGATACGGTCAAGACCTCCGCAGGCTTGCCGGTCACCGCGACCGCTCCGTTGGACAGCACCGCGATCCGTTCGCCGTAACGGGCCGCAAGAGTCAGGTCGTGCAGCGTAGCGAGCACCGTCAAGCCCCGCTCGCGGCGCAACTCGTCGATGAGGTCGAGCACATCTTGTTGATGTCCCAGATCGAGGGCCGTGGTCGGTTCATCCAGCAACAGGATCGGGGTCTGTTGCGCCAGGGCCCTGGCCAACACCGCGCGCTGGCGCTCCCCTCCGGACAAGGTGTTGACCTCGCGGTCGGCGAACCCGTGCAGGTCCAGCCGGTCGAGCACCGTCGAAGCAACTGCGAGGTCGTACTCGCTGTCGCCCGCGAAGGCGCCGCGATGCGGGGTCCGGCCGAGCAGCACGTAGTCGATCACCGCCATGCCGGGCGGAATCACCGGGACTTGGGGCACATAGGCGATCATCCGTGCCCGGTTCGGGCCGCCCGCGGCGTCGAGGCCGTCGATGTCGATCGTTCCCCGGTAGTCGACCGAACCGAGGATGCACCGCAGCAGCGTCGTCTTGCCCGCCCCGTTGGCGCCGATGACGTTGAGCCACTCCCCCCGCTCGAGCTCGAGGTCGACGTCGGCCAGCACATCTGTGTTCCCCAAGCGGGCTGAGAGCGCCTCGATCGAGATCGCTCCGGTTCGACAGCGGCGGGCCTCAAGCACAGGTATCGAGCCGCGCTCGCGCTTGGGACACGATCCGCGAGACCAGCTCTTCGCAGCTCGGCAGATCGTCGACGACTCCGACGCACTGCCCGGTGGGGAGGATTCCCACTTCAAGGCGCCCCTCGACCATCGTCGCTCGCGTCAGCATCGCCGCGTTGGCCGCCATGGCAACCTGCGACCAGGTGAGGTCCTGGTTCTTCTTCATGGACAGGCCCTCTCGCAGCAAGTCCCGAAGCGAAGTCTCGGTGAGTTTGCGAAAACGCAGCGCATTGAGTGCGGCACGGGGGAGCTTGAGGATTCCGGTGCGTTCCAGCGTGTCGATCACCTCGGTTCGAATGACCCTCTGCGGGGCACCGTCGACGGCGGTCGACACCACCGTGCCCGTCACCGCGGTGTCGAGATACACGGCCTTGACCCAATCGGGCACCCGGCTGTCGGAAGTAAGCAGGAACCGGGTGCCCATGGCGATTCCGTCGGCGCCCCATGCCAGCGCAGCCGCCAGGCCGCGTCCGTCATGGAATCCGCCAGCGGCGATCACCGGAACGTCGACCGCGTCCAATACCTGCGGGAGCAGCAGCGAGGTCGGCACCGTGCCGGTGTGGCCACCGCCCTCGCTTCCCTGGCACAGGACCGCGTCCACTCCCCACTCGGCCACCTTCTCAGCGTGGCGGCGGGCCCCGACTGTCGGCATCACCACCACACCGTTGTCCTTGAGCTTGGCCACCATGTCCGGCCGGGGGGCTTGGGCGAAACTGGCGACCCTCACGTTCTCGGCGATCAGGTGATCGACCCGCTGCTCGACGTCTGCGGCGTCGGTGCGAAGGTTCACTCCGAAGGGCCGGTCGGTGCGCGACCTCACTTCAGCTATGGCCGCTCTCATCTCCTCGAGGGTCATGGTCGCGGCCGCCAGAATGCCCAGAGCACCCGCCTTGGCGGTCGCAGTGACCAACGACGGTCCCGCGACCCAACCCATTCCCGTCTGCACTATCGGGTAATCGACCCCGAACAACTCAGTCGCCCCCGTCTTGAGACGAGGATCGACACCGTTGGACCCCTCCGAGGACCCCTCCGAACTCCCCTCCGAATTCATTGGCACACCCTAGAGCCCGATAACCCCGCCCAACACGCCACCCGCTCGGCGGTCTGGTGGGGGAGGCTGCTGAGCGATGCAGTTCCTGCCCGACGCGCAATGCTCTGAGTTGGGGTTCTGCGCCTTCGATTCGGGGAAGCCGGGGCATTCTCACCAGTCTCTTGGAGGCCGCGCGGATCGACCTCGCACACGGCCGCAACCGAACGAAGCCGCAGCCCGAGCGGCCCGTTGGCACAGCGAACATGAGCGAGCGACAACAGCGCTCCGCGCCGTCTCCCTAATCGTTGTCGAATTCGTGGAGAACCTGGGCGATCTCGGGGGGCAGCGTCCATGAGTCCGCAGGCTTGTGGTGCTGGGATGCCCAGGCGACCGTGCGCGGGTCGCTTCGCGCGCCGCGCAGCAGCTCCGCGCCGATCTCGGGATGGTTGACATAGCGACCAGCCCTGCCCCGACAGCCGTCGTGGTCGATCCAGGCGGCGACACGCTGCGCGCCGAGGACCTTGGCCGCAACGGTGGCCCATACCCGGCCCCAAGTGCCGAGACCCGACTCGAGCTTGCCGATGTCGTGCAACAGTGCCGACGCCAGCACCCAGCTCGTGTCCTCACCGGCTGGTGCCCCTTGCCCGAACGCCTCGTCGGCAAGCTCGCGCGAAGCAGCGGCTGAGGGCGAACGACCTCGCCGACCGAACGCCTCGCCAGCAAGCTCGCGCTCCACTCGGCGGGCTACGGACGCACTGTGGCGACGGTCAGGCGCATACTGCGCAGCCCACAGTTCGTACTCACTGCGTGACAGGACGTCCTCGACCCAGGCGCGGTCGGCCTCGGTCGGTCCGCCACGACGCACCGAGGCGAAGAAGCGCCGAGCCAGATGCGCGAACTCGCCCATCAGTTCGCACCAGTGGCCCGCGGGTGGGCCGCGCGGTAAACGTTCATCAAGCGCTCGATCGAGACCTTCGTATAGACCTGGGTCGTGGAGATCGATGCGTGGCCCAGCAGTTCCTGGACAGTTCGGATGTCTGCGCCATGATCCAACATGTGCGTCGCACACGAGTGGCGCAGCACATGGGGTGAGAGCCTGGCGCCGAGGCCCACTTCGGTGGCGTAACGGCGCACGACCCCCCAGGCGCCCTGACGGGACAGTCGAGAACCTCGTTGGTTGAGGAACACCGCATCGGCATCGCTGCGACGGGCCCAGACTTCCGGTTCCATCTCCGGGCGCCCCGGCGGCTCGAACCACTGCTGCAGCGCCGCGGCCGCGTGCCGTCCGACCGGCACGATGCGTTCGCTGCCCCCCTTGCCCAGCAGACGCATGAGTCCGTCGTGCAGATCAATATCGGCCAGAGACAGGCCCACCAGCTCCGAGACCCGCGCCCCGGTGCCGTAGAGCGTCTCGAGGATCGCCCGGTCGCGCCGCGCCACCCGATCGCTGCCCGCCACCGCGTCGATCAACGAAGCGACCTCGGCGACGGTCAGCGCCTTGGGGAGCCCCCGGGGCACCTGGGGGATTTCCACGTCAACCGCAGGGTCGTCGAGTCGCATCTCCTCGGCGACCAGGAACCGGTGCAGACCCCTCACCGCGACCAGGGTCCGCTTCACAGACGATGCCGCCAACCCCGACCCGACCAGCACATGAACGAAGGCCACAATGTCGTCGCTGGCAGCCTTCGCCAGGCCGACACCCCGGCGACCGAGGTGGGCCTGGTAGCGCAGCAGGTCGCGGCGATACGACTCGAGGGTGTTGCGGGCGCGGCCCTTCCCAACCACCAGCCAGGCCAGGAAGTCCTCTGCGCCAGGTTCGAGGACCACCGACTCCGCGTCATCGGCGGCGCCAGGTTCGAGGACCACCGACTCCGCGTCATCGGCGGCGCCGGGTCCGAGGACCACCAACTCCGCGTCATCGGCGGCGCTAGGTCCGAGGACCACCGACTCCGCGTCATCGGCGGCGCTAGGTCCGAGGACCACCAACTCCGCGTCATCGGGGGTGCCGGGTCCGAGGACCACCAACTCCGCGTCATCGGGGGCACCTGGTGCGCCTGCGACGCTGGGCGAGGCCATCGGTCACCGGCCCAGACGGCGCAGTGCCATCATCAGGCCGATCACCGTCTTGGCGTCTCGAATCTCCCCGCAGGACACGGCGGCAACCGCGTCGTCGAGCGCCAGACGCACAATCGACATGTGCTGCTCCTCAGGACCCTGGGGATCGATCTGCGCCTTCTCCAACCCGGTCGCCAAGAAGACGTAGGAGTACTCGTCGCAGAAGCCGACCGAGTTGTAGAAGGCGGCCAACTGCTCCAGCGAACCGGCCGAATAGCCGGTCTCCTCGATCAGTTCCCGCTGCGCGGTCGTCTCGGGGGACTCACCGGGAACATCCCGCTTCCCCGCCGGAATCTCCAACATCTCGGAGTCGGCGGCGGGTCGGTACTGGCGGACCAGAATCACCTCGTCGTCGATCACCGGCACGACCGACACCGCGCCGGGGTGGCGCACGATCTCGCGCCGGACAACGTCGCCGTCGGGGGTTTCGAACTCTCCAGAAACGAGCGTGACGAGCGCCCCGCGGTGGACGATCCGCTCGCTCAATCCGCGAAATCCCGACGGGGACCGCCCACCGCGACCGGTCACGACTTCTCAGCGGCCGCCAAGTCGGCGTCTGCCCCCGGTTCGTCGGCCCCGGGCGCATCAACGCTGGGTGCATCGTCACTGGGGGTATTGACACTCGGCGCATCAACACTGGGTGCATCAACACTGGGTGCATTGACACTGGGGTCGTCAACACTGAGCAGTTGCGGATTGCGTCCTGCAGCGCGGTCGAGAGCGGCCTCAACAAAGGTGCGGAACAACGGCGCTGGGCGGTCGGGGCGACTCTTGAACTCGGGATGGGCCTGAGTACCGATCCAGTACGGATGGTCCTCCAACTCGATGAACTCAACAAGCCGGCCGTCGGGAGACTCGCCGCTCAAGGTGAGATCGCTCTGCTCGAAGCGCTTGCGGTACTTGGGGTTGAACTCGTATCGATGCCGATGCCGCTCAGACACCACTTTCTCACCGTAGGCCCGCGCAACCCTAGAACCTGCGGCGAGCTGGGCTACATAGGCACCGAGCCGCATCGTGCCCCCCATATCGGTCACGTTGCGCTGGCCCTCCATCAAGTCGATGACCGGATGACGGGTGCGGGGGTCGAACTCGGTGGAGTTGGCGCCGACGAGGATCAGCGCATTGCGGGCGTATTCGATGGTCATCACCTGCATTCCGAGGCACAGACCCAGACACGGAACGTTGTTCTCGCGTGCGTAGGCGGCAGCTGCGATCTTGCCTTCGATACCCCGTTCTCCGAACCCTCCGGGGATGACGATGCCGTCGAGATCCCTCAATCGGCCCGCCGCCAACAGACCCTCGGCCTCTTCAGCCTCCACCCATTCAAGATCGATCTCGGCGCCGTGGTGGATCCCCGCATGGTTGAGTGCCTCAACGACCGACAGATACGCGTCGGGAAGGCTGACGTACTTGCCGATGACACCGATACGAACCGGTGTGGATGCCGCCTTCACCCGGGCCACGAGCTGATTCCAGCCGTCGAGGTCCGGGGTGTGGTCGTCGAGCCCGAGGAGCGAGCAGACATGGTCATCGAGCCCTGCCTCGTGAAGCACGACCGGGATCTCATAGAGGCTCGCTGCGTCGGCCGCATTGACGACACCCTCGAGCGGCACATCGCACAGGTTCGAGATCTTGCGCCTCAGTTCAATGCTGATCGGGTCGTCGGAACGGCACACGATCGCATCGGGTTGGATGCCGCGGCTGCGAAGTTCGGTCACCGAATGCTGCGTGGGCTTGGTCTTCTGCTCCGAGGACGGGCCGATGAACGGAACCAGGGTGACATGCACGTAGAGCACGTTCTCACGGCCCACGTCCAGACGGAACTGTCGGACCGCTTCAAGGAACGGGAGGATCTCAATGTCGCCGACCGTGCCGCCCACCTCGGTGATCACCACATCCACCTCAGCGGAGGCGAGCCGAGTGATCCGCCTCTTGATCTCATCGGTGATATGGGGGATCACCTGCACGGTTCGACCCAGGTAGTCGCCACGCCGTTCCGCGGCGATCACCGACGAGTAGATCGAACCCGTGGTGGAATTGGAGTCCTGAGTGAGATTCTCGTCGATGAAACGCTCATAGTGGCCGAGGTCGAGGTCGGTCTCTCCCCCGTCGTCGGTGACGAACACCTCGCCGTGCTCGAACGGGTTCATCGTGCCGGGATCGATATTGAGGTACGGGTCGAGCTTCTGCATGGTGACCCTGAGACCTCTGGCCTTCAGCAGGCGGCCGAGGGAACTTCCGGTGAGCCCCTTGCCGAGCCCACTGACCACTCCCCCCGTCACGAAGATGTGCTTCGTCATCGGGAACTCAACTTATCCAAATCCAGACCCAAAGGCGCGCATGTGTTGCTAACGCCGGGCGCAACCGGAGCCCCCAAAACACCGCAGACTGTGCTAACGCCGGGCGCAACCGGAGCCCCCGCGGCATCACGGGCCGTGCTAGAGCCGGGCGAAGCCGGAGTCGGGGGTGGCATCACAGGCCGCGCTATCACCGGGCGCAACCGGAGCCCCGAGCCATCACAGACTGTGCTAACGCCGGGCGCAACCGGAGCCCCCGAGCCACCACAGGCTGTGGAATCGCCGGGCGTAGCGGGAGTCGGGGGCGGCATCAGCGGCTGTGCCCATCAAGGAGTTCGACTGCGTGGCTGTGGGCCGCGTCCGAGTCCGGAGAGCCTGAGAGCATCCGGCTCAACTCGACGATTCGCGACTCGTGGTCGAGCAACTGGGCGACACTGCGCGTTGCGCCGTCGACCTCGGCCTTGCTGACGCTGAGATGCTGATCGGCAACCGCGGCGATCTGCGCCAGGTGGGTCACCACCAGCACCTGATGGTCGCTCGCCAACGCAGCCAGAGACTGCGCGACCGTGTTTGCGGCCTCTCCACCAATGCCCGCATCAACCTCGTCGAACACCAGAGTCGGAGGTCCCACGGTGAGAACCATGCGCAGCGCCAGCATGGCGCGGGCCAACTCTCCGCCCGAAGCAACCTTGGTCAGCGGCGCCAGGTCATGGCCCGCGTTGGCCGCGAGCCACAGCGACACATCATCGCCAGCAGGACCGTCGACTCTGACCTCCAGCCTCGCGCCGGGCATCGCCAGACCCGCAAGGTGCCCTTCAACGGCGGCAGCGAGCTGCGGCGCGGCGCGCTGCCGTGACCGCAACACCCTCGACTGCTCCCGACCCAGTTCCTCGCGCAGCACCGCACAACGCTGGTCGAGGGCCGCGGCCCGCTGGTCATGGGAGCGCAGCACCTCCAAGCGATCGGCGACGGTTCGCCCGTAGCCGCTGACCTCCGCCAAGTCTGCGCCGTACTTGCGCCGCAACTCTCGCAGCAGCGCCCGTCGATGTCTCAACACGGCGAGTTGTTCGGGATCGTCTTGAATCGAATCGACACGATCCCGCGCCTCTCCGGCGATGTCGCTGAGCTCTGCTAAAACCGACCCCAGACGTTCTTCGAGGTCAGCGAACGGTGCTCGGCTGCGCACCGCGGCGAGCGCCGTCGAGACGGCCTCGAGCGCCGCCGAGTCGGCATCGAGGAGCACGCCCACCCTCGCCGCGGCCTCACGATGAGCAGCCGCCTCGGCGAGCAGGTCCTCCTGCTGGTCGAGCCGCGCGTCCTCGTTCTCGTCGGCGATGTCGGCAACCTCGATCTCGTTGAGCTGATAGCTGAGCAGGTCGATCTCACGCGCCCGATCGCGTTCGTCGCCGCCCAAATCCGCGAGTGCCGCTTCGGCAGCGCGCAGATCATCCCGCAACGACGCCAGCGGGGCCGTGTCGATGCCACCGAAACGGTCCAGCGCCGCTCTCTGCACGGGGCCCTTCAGCAGGGACTGGTGCGAGTGTTGTCCGTGGAGGTCGACGAAATCGACGCCGTGGTCGGCCAAGGCACCGACCGTGGCGAGCCGGCCGTCGATGTAGACACGGGAACGGCCGTCACGCGGGACGACGCGGCGCACCACGAGCTCCTTGTCGCGGGCGACGAAACGGCCCTCGATCTCCGCTTCTGGCGAACCGGGACGGACCAACGCTGCGTCGGCACGGCCTCCGGTCAGCAGATCGATCGCGGTGACGATGAGAGTCTTGCCGGCGCCCGTCTCCCCCGTGACTGCCGTCATTCTCGGCCCGAGCAGCAGGTTCACTTCATCGATCACGCCGAGATTGCGTACCACCAGTTCCGTCAACACAATTATTGCTCCGCCTGCTTCGCCTCGGGTTCTGCGCCTTCAACTATTCCTACATCGACACAGTCGCCATGAACACAGCCATTCATACCAGAACGTGCGCGGATTGAACGAGTTTTGGCGAACACCAGTTGTCTTCCGCTCTTGTTCGCTCCGCTCGACTCCCGCTCTTGTTCGCTCCGCTCGGCCGCGGGCGGGCCGCTCGGGCCACGGCCTCGTTCGGTCGCGGTCGTGTTCGGGATCAATCCGCTCGGCCTCTCAGCATCCGCAGCGGTTGCCTCCGCGGATGCAGCAGGATCCGCGCTATCGGTCATTGAGGCCGAATTTCGCTTTCAGCACCCGCTGAAATCGCCGCGGCCCGAGTGTCACGAGCCGCGCCGACTGATCGGCCGCAGTGCACTCGATCGAATCGCCGTCGCCTACAACGGCCAGCCTCCGACCATCCACAGACACCGCGGCAAGGCGGTGCCCGTCGATCGACAAGCGCAGCCTGGTCTCCGCCGAGAGCACCAGGGCGCGGTCGAAGGGCATGTGGGGTGCTACCGGCGTGAGCAGCAGCGCCCGGAGGGTTGCGTCGATAATCGGTCCCCGTGCCGAGAACGCATAGGCCGTGGACCCCGTCGGGCTGGCGACGATCAAGCCGTCGGCTGCGTAGGTGGTGAAGAACTCACCGTCGATCCAGACCGCGAGCCGGACCGTGTTGGCTTCGGAAGTCCGTTCAATGACCGCTTCGTTCAAGGCGAGATGCGTGCTGGTCTGCGCGGCGACCGTCAAGGTGGTTCGCACCAGCATCCGCTCCTCGATGTCGTGGTCGCCCGCAAGCGCCCTGGCGATCGCGCCCTGTGCATCGTGCGGTGCGACCTCGGTCAGATAGCCGAGCCGGCCGTGGTTCACGCCCAGGATCGGGATCGCTTCCCCCGCCAGCAACTCCACGGCCCGCAGGATCGAACCGTCCCCGCCCAGAGTCACAACCAGGTCGACGCCGTCGGCGAACTGCGTGGCCGCAACGACCTGCGGGTCCAGGGCCAGCGCGGCGGTGTCGAGGGGCACGCGCACCTCGTGACCTTCGCTGATGAGCCACTCCGCAAGAGCGCGGGCATGCACCGCAGCCTGATCTCGCCCGAGATGCACAATCAGCCCGACGACGCTCATGCCAACCGCCCGCGCATGACAACCGCCTGCTCATGCCAACCGCCCGCGCATGACAACCGCCCGCTCATGCCAACCGTCCGCTCATGACAACCGTCCGCTCATGACAACCGCCCGCTCATGCCAACCGCCCGCGCATGACAACCGCCCGCTCATGACAACCGTCCCCGCATGCCAACCGCCCGCGCACGCCCACCGCCCGCTCATGCCAACCGCCCCTGTGCAGCCGTCGCTTCGGTCACCGCTGCGTCGAGCATGCCGGAGTCGAACTCCATGGGCCCCTCGTCAGGTCCCAGCCGTCGCGCATGCAAAAGAAACTCAACGTTGCCGTCACCGCCGGTAATCGGAGAAGCCATAGCCCCCATGATGGCCGCTGCACGGTCGATTAGCGCGTCAGACACCTCGCCGAGTGTTCGACGCCAGACCGCAGGGTCGCGAATTATCCCGCGCCCCTTGTCGGCTTCGGCCTTTCCTGCTTCGAACTGAGGCTTCACCAGAACCACGAGATCGCCTCCGCAACGAACCAGTCCAACCAGTGCTTGCGCAACCGTTCGCAACGAAATGAACGAGAGGTCGGCGACCAGCAGGTCAGCGACCCCACCGACGTCGCCCGGGTGCACATGGCGAATATTGGTCTGCTCATGGACCTCCACCCGAGGGTCGGCACGGAGTGACTCATGAAGCTGGTTCCGTCCCACATCGATCGCCACCACGGTCGCGGCGCCACGACCCAACACGCAGTCAGTGAACCCGCCAGTCGAGGAGCCTGCGTCGATCACGCGCAGGCCACTGCAGTCCAGCGCGAACCGGTCCAGACCAGCTGAGAGTTTGTGACCGCCCCGGGACACGAACCGGGGTGCGTCGCTGACGACTTCGACGGGCTCGCCCGGATCAACCAGCCGCGCCGCTTTGGTAGCGAGAGCGCCGCCCACGGTGACGCGCCGTTCTGCAATAACCTGCTGAGCCCGGGTCCGGCTCTCAACCAGGCCCCGTCTCACCAGTTCAGAATCGAGCCGACGCCGGACCATCACCACTCCATCGAACGGTCCGCCGACTCCCGCGGCGAATCCCGCGCCGGCTTCAGGGAAGTCGAGGCCCTCACGCCCGCACCTTCATGACCAGCTCGTACAGATCATCAGCAATCAACGAACGCCAACCGCTCATGGTCGGCGCGCAGCTGAGCCACCGCCTGCGGCGCTCCCAAAACGGCACGTCGGCCACACCAGACGACACCGTCAAGATCGATCGCCCAAGCAGTCAGTTGACTTCCCAGGTCGGCAGGCTGTGGAGCAGCGCATCAAGGTCGCCTGGTCCTCGGTCGGCCTGTGCCGCAGCGATCTGGGCATCGATGCCACCGCCATACTCGAGCCGGTCCACAGCGCAATAGACGCCGATGGGAGTCGGGCTGTGCCGGTCGTCGGCCAGACGGCTCAGCGCGAACGCCACCGACAGGTCCTCCGCGGTCTCGTCATGGACGTGCAGTGCGTCGACACCGACGTCGTCGACCGACACGATACGGGCGACACCGTCGTCGAGTATCACTCCGCGTTCCGCCTGCGGACCGAACCGAACGGGCTCTCCATGCTGAAGGGGGATCAGCATCTCCGCACGGGCGTCCTTCTTGGTGAGCGCCGCGAAGGCACCGTCGTTGAAGACGTTGCAGTTCTGGTAGACCTCGACGATCGCGGCTCCTCGGTGATTGTGGGCTCTACCGAAGACCTCCTGCATGTGCGCACGGTCCATGTCGTGGGTGCGCGCCACGAACGAGGCTTCCGCGCCGAGCGCCACCGAGATGGGATTGAAGGGCGTGTCGAGCGAACCCATCGGGGTCGACTTGGTCACCTTGCCGACCTCGCTGGTCGGAGAGTACTGGCCCTTGGTGAGACCGTAGATCTGGTTGTTGAACAGCAGGATCGTCAGATTGACGTTGCGGCGCAGCGCGTGGATCAGATGGTTGCCGCCGATCGACAGCATGTCGCCGTCACCGCCGACCACCCAGACGTCGAGATCGCGGCGGGCCATGGCCAGCCCGGTGGCTATCGCCGGTGACCGCCCATGAATAGCGTGCAGTCCGTAGGTGTTCATGTAGTACGGGAAGCGGGCCGCGCAACCGATCCCCGAGACGAAGACGGTGTCCTCGCGGCGAGTGCCGAGCTCGGGCATGAGCAGCTGCATGGCGGTGAGGATCGAATAGTCGCCGCAACCCGGACACCAACGCACCTCCTGGTCGCTGGTCCAGTCCTTCTTGGTGGTGACAGCGCTGTCGCTCACTGGGTCATCTCCCGAAACTGTTGATGGAGTTCCGCCGCGGTGAACGGCTGCCCCTCCACCTTGGATATGGACTTGGCATCGACGAGATACTCGGCCCTCAAGATCTTCGAGAGCTGGCCCAGATTCATCTCAGGCACGATCACCTTGTCGAACTGCCGGAGAATATCGCCGAGATCGTTGGGGAGCGGGTAGAGGTTGGTCAGATGCACCCGGGCGACCTTGTCGCCTGCACGCCTCATGCGACCGACGGCACTGGTGATCGCCCCCCAGGTCGAGCCCCAGCTGACGACGACCAGATCGGCATCGGTATCGCCTTCGACCACCGTGGGCGGATATGAGTCGGCCACCTTTCTGATCCGCTGGTCACGGATTGCTACCATCCGCCCGTGGTTCTGCGGGTCGTAGCTGATGTTGCCCGTACCGTCCTCCTTCTCGATCCCGCCGATGCGATGCATCAGGTTCGCGGTTCCCGGCACGGCCCAGGGGCGGGCCAAGTCGTCGTTGCGCACGTAGGGCCAGAAGACCTCTTCGCCGTCCTCGTTGAGCGCATTGGCCGAGGAGGCGAAGTCGACCGGGATGTCCGGGAGGTCATTTGCGGCCGGCAGACGCCAGGGCTCGGTTCCGTTGGCCAGGTAGCCGTCGGACAACAGGATCACCGGTGTTCGATAGCGCAGCGCGATCCGCACGGCCTCGAAGGCGGCGCAAAAGCAGTCCGACGGCGAGTTGGCGGACACGATCGGCAGCGGTGCCTCCCCGTGGCGCCCGTAGTGGGCCATCATCAGGTCGGCCGCCTCGGTCTTGGTCGGCAGCCCGGTGGAGGGGCCGCCCCGCTGGATGTCGATGACCACGAGCGGCAGTTCGAGGCTCACCGCCAGACCGAGAGTCTCACCTTTGAGGGCCAGCCCGGGGCCTGAGGTCGTGGTGATGCCGAGATGCCCTCCGTAGGACGCTCCGAGCGCCGCACCGATCGCGGCGATCTCGTCTTCGGCCTGAAGGGTGCGAACCCCGAAATTCTTGTGCTTCGCCAATTCGTGGAGGATGTCGCTCGCCGGCGTGATCGGGTATGAACCCAAGAAGATCGGTATGCCGGCCTTCTGGGAAGCGGCGATCAGACCCCACGACAGCGCGGTGTTGCCGTTGATGTTGGTGTAGGTGCCGGGGTCGAAGCGCGCTGGTCGCACGGCCAGGCGGCTCGCGGAGAGTTCGGCAGTCTCCCCGAAGGCATGCCCGGCCTTGAAGGCCGCCTCGTTGGCGGCGATCACCGTGTCGCGCCCGGCGAACTTCTCCCGGATCCAGTGCAGGGAAGGATCCGTGGGACGACTGAAAAGCCACGAGACAAGGCCCAATGCAAAGAAGTTCTTGGACCGCTCAGCATCACGGGGCTTGACGCCGAGGTCCTTGCAGACCTGCTTGGTCAGGTCGGTCATCGGTGCGGTGATGACTGCGTAACCGTCCAGCGAGCCGTCTTCGAGCGGGTTCGACCGGTAACCGGCCTTGGCGAGGTTGCGTTCGTTGAAGGCATCTGTGTTGACGATGATCGTGCCGCCCGACTCCAAGCGCGGCAGCTCCGCCATCATCGCCGCGGGGTTCATCGTGACCAGTACGTTGGGCGCGTCTCCCGGAGTCGTGATGTCGTGGTCGGAGATGTGGACCTGAAAGGCTGAGACCCCCGCAAGCGTGCCGGCGGGGGCACGGATCTCGGCGGGAAACTCCGGGAGCGTGGCGAGGTCGTTGCCGAACAGGGCACTCGCTGAAGTGAAACGGTCTCCTGTGAGTTGCATTCCGTCTCCGGAATCACCGGCGAATCGAACGATTATCCGCTCGACCTCACGGACCTCCGGCAACAGCTCCTCGGTATTGATCACGGTGCCCCCTTGGGTGATTCGAGTGTAGCGAGACGAACCGGCAGTGAGGCTACCGCGCGGCCCCCGACATCGGTGCATCGCCGCGATCTGACGCGGCGCGCCCGAACTCGACCCGCCGCGGCCCCGATATCGGTGCATCGCCACGGACGACGCGCCGGGGCGTGCTCTAATCGGCTCTGCTCGGCAACTGGTAGATGTCTGAGCGAAGTTCAGCTCAGCGCCCGAGCCCTGGCTGCGGCGTCGGCCAGCTCGGAGTCGTGATAGGCCACCCACTTGAACAGCTCGCGCGCCCGGGTGGTCTTCCCGGCGCGGTCGTACAGGTCCGCCAGTGCGTAGGCACGGCGAAGCTGGTCTGTGCGGGGGCGGTCAGGCTTGCGCCAGCGGTGTTCGAGGGTGGCGATCGCGCCGGCGACGTCGCCGCGGTCCGCCTTGGCCCCGGCAAGCACGATACGGCCTTCAGTGACTATCTCAGCACGGGGCGACTCTGCCCCCAGTTCAGCCCACAATTCCTCAACGTCGGCCCAGCGCCCGAGCGCTCGATGGCAGTCGGCGAGGACTGGATGCTGTTCGGTCGACGAGGTCAGCTCGCGGAACTTCTCGAGCTGCTCGACCGCCTCGGACCAGCGCCCCAGCCGATACAGGACAATCCCCAGCAGTTCTCGGCCGTCTGCCAGTTCGGGAACTTCGCGCACCACCGGTCGGAGCTGTCTGCGCGCATCGTCGAACCGTTCAGCCTCGAAGTCCCGCGCCGCTCTGCGCAGGCGATTCAACAGCACCCGACTGCGGGCACCGCCCACCGCGCGACTCAGCACATCGGCCGGATCTTCGACCCGCGCAGAGCGCCGCCGCAGCGGCTTGCGTCTGCGCGCAGACGGTGACCGGGCGCGGCCGACCGCCGCCGACGCGCTGCGGGCAAGAGCCTCAGCGCCGGGCAGGCCTCGCTTCGACGAAGATGCCGCAGAACCCATGGCCGTTGACTCTAGCGGTTGGCTCTGGCAACAGGGCTCTACGACGAGATCGAGCCCCACCTGCAGGCGGGGCTCGACCAATCGAGAAATCCGGCAGCGTCCTACTCTCCCAGGGTGTGACCACCCAAGTACCATCGGCGCTGACAGGCTTAACTTCCGTGTTCGGAATGGGAACGGGTGTGACCCTGTCGCTATCGCCACCGAAACTGTTGAGTCCCTCTTGAGAACTCCATAGCGAGCACGAGCTGTCAACATTTGAAATGTAATAACCAAGCCCTCGGCCGATTAGTACCGGTCAGCTGAACACATTGCTGTGCGTACACTTCCGGCCTATCAACGTGGTGTTCTGCCACGGGCCTTACCCGGTTAACCCGGTGAGAGATCTCATCTTGGAAAAGGCTTCCCGCTTAGATGCTTTCAGCGGTTATCCCTTCCGTAGGTCGCCAACCAGCCATGCTCCTGGCGGAACAACTGGC
>JAHQYN010000148.1 GCA_024421085.1 Acidimicrobiia bacterium | reverse complement strand
ACAGCACTCGGCGAGCTGTTGGCGCGTGCCCGCTATGTGGACGACCTGGCGAAGATCAAGAGCCACACCACCAAGATCCAACAGGCCATTGGTACGGCAGCGAATTCTCTCCGAGATTCCGTAGCCGAGAAGGTCATGGCGGCCACCGAGTCGCTTCGAACTCGGTATCCGTCGGTCGCTGACGATGTCTTCGATGAGCTGACTGCCCCGCTGTCGCGACTTGCGGACGCCACCGACATCCCGTTGCTTCGGGCTAACCTCCAAGGCATCGACGGCGCGGTCCGCTCGGTGTCTGACGCGTTGGACGCTCGCGTGGCCACTCGTGAGGTTCGTCACGTGCGTGCCGCCGAGGTCTGGAGCACGCCCATCACCTCGGAAATCGAGCTCGACGCGGCTCTCGGCAGGCTGCGAGCGGCGGTCCTGAGCGAACTCGACGACGACACCGAAGTCCGATTCCGGTGACCGCGGCACTCGACGCAGCGCAGCGGACAGCGCTGAGCCACCTCATACAGAGGGCGCGTTCATTGCTTGAGCACGACCTTGCCTCAACTCTGGAAGGTGATTTTGGCATCCACCGCAGCGACGGAAGGATTGAGGAGACGGGCGCGCTGTCGCTTGATGCGTCCCAGGCGGCCGTCCGAATCGACCTTCTCGACATCGTCGCTTACTTGCGCGGCGAGGGCGAGACAGAATCCGCAGCGGTCGAACGCATGATCCGGGAGACCGCGTTCACGCATGTCAACCGACTCGTCGCTTTGCGTGTCGCCGAAGGACTCGGAGTCCTGCCGGAGGCGATCGCCAACGGGCTCTCCTCGCAAGGGTTCCGCGACTTCGCTGAAATCGCCCCGGCCTGCGTGAATGAAGAATGGGAACGCTTCCGCCTCTTTGTACGCATCTGCGCCGACGAGCTGTCAGCAGATGTCCCCGCGCTCTTTGATCCCCGCAACCCACTCCTCGAACTTGAGCCGTCGACGGCAGCATTCTCGGAGTTGATCGAGTTGTTCGTTGCTGCCGACGAGACGATCTGGAGGGCGCCCGACACGCTCGGCTGGTCGTACCAGTTCTTCAACACCGCAGAAGAACGAAAGGAGATGCGTGAGTCGTCGGCTCCCCGCAACTCCAGGGAGTTGGCGGTTCGAAACCAGTTCTTCACGCCCTCGTATGTTGTCGAGTTTCTCGTGCAGAACGGGCTCGGCGCGCACCTCGCCACCTCGTTCCCGGCGCTCGCCGATGAGATGCCGTTGCTCGTCGAGGTCCCTGAGCCCGCCGAGAAACCGGTCGACCTTCGCGAGGTGCGCGCGCTGGATCCGGCTTGCGGATCCGGCCATTTCCTGCTGGGTGCCTACGACGTGCTCGAGGCAGCGTGGAAGCTCGCTGGTGTCGAACCTGCAGACTCAGCGCCAGACATTGTGCGGTCACTGTGGGGCATCGACATCGACCCGCGAGCGACTCAGATCGCGCAAGCAGCTGTGATCCTCCGAGCCCGGCGCCACTGTCGGGCCCCGCTGCCGAAACCCAATGTGATTTGCGCTCGGTCGCTGCCTGCCGGACCAGAAGCTGATGCGCTGATCGCCGCCCTGCCTCCGCACGTAGCCCGAGTCGTACGGGCGATCGCTGACGAACTCGTCATGGCTCCAGTGCTTGGCCCCTTGCTCAAGATCGAAGAACGCCTCGACCGAGAAGCCCGCGACGCGTTCGGGACCGGCCAGATCGAGGGAACCCTCTCCGAGGGGCTGTCCGAGGACGATACCGCCAACGTCGAATCCCTTGTGCTGAAGGCGTTGGCGACGATTGCCGACCAGACGACATCCACGGCTTCCCAACGGCTGTTCGCTGCCGAGGCCCACGACGCCGTGCGCTTCGTCGAGGCCATGAGCCGCCGCTACACGGCCTGCTTGATGAATCCGCCGTTTGGATCCCCAGTAGCAACGACGAAGGCCCATCTGAGAGCGGCTTACCCATGGATTCCGGCGACATCAGATCTGTTCGCACTCTTCGTCGGCAGGGGAATGGAACTCGCATCGTCCGGTGGGACCACGGCCGCGATTACGGCTCGGACTGGCTTCTTCTTGACGTCCTTCGTGGACTGGCGAGTTGACGTTCTCTACGCCAATGAGCTGCAGGTTGTCGCCGACCTCGGTGAACGTGTGATGGATGAAGCAATGGTGGAAGCGGCTGCCTATGTGATCAGCCGAAGGCAGCCCGGGCGGCCTCCGCAGCAACCGATCGTTATCCGCGCCGTAACCAGTAATGATCGCTCGGTAGCGCTAAGGACAGCGATGAGGGCTGTTCGGAAGAATGCCGCGCACGAGATGGTCTACCGCCCGGATCCGCTCGTCCTGTCGTCGCTAACTGGGTCGCCGTTTGCCTACTGGGTTACGGCCGAGATTGTGAGGGAGCTGACAGCTTACCGACCGTTTGAGCCCAGCGCTGGTGTTGTGCGGCAGGGACTTGCAACCGGCGACGACTTTCGATTCGTTCGGTGCTGGTGGGAGGTGAGTGAGCAAAGGTCGACAGCGCATAGGGCGCTAGCTGGAGGAGCGGACACCTCGACTCAACTGATGCAAGGTTGTAGGTGGGCACCGATCATCAAATGCGGTAGCTCTCAGCCCTGGTTCTCACCCGTGCTGCTAGTGGTGGACTGGGAGAGGGACGGCGAGCGTCTGAAATCGTTCGTAGATGCCAACGGCAAGCTGAGGTCTAGGCCGCAGAACACCGACCTCTATTTTCGACCGGGTTTCAGTTGGACCCTTCGAGCCCCTCGTTTGGTCCCGTATGTCGTCCCGGCCGGATGTATCCCGAGTGTAAGCAGATACCAGGCGTTTCCTTCCGGAGACCCATTCCTGGCGATTGCGCTTGCTGCAAGCAACGTGACTTCGTCCTACTTGAGATTCTACGGCGGGAAGTTTCTTTGGCCGATTTTCCTCGTTAACAACATGAAGAGCCTTCCGGTCCCAGCGGTGAATAATGATCTCCGCAGCGACCTCGCCGACTTCGTCGAGGCACAGGTTTCCGCCCGCCGGACGATCTATGAAGGTCTCGAACCGTTTCGCGAGTTCGTCGGGCCGATCGAGTCGTCCTCAGAACTCGATTGGAGTCCGTTCTCGCTGTTGGGACCAGAACTGGACCGCCGAGTAGCTGAGGCCTATGGCATGGACGAGGAATCAGTTTCACGGCTGGGGGTTGATCTACAGGAGGCTCTCACGGTACTGGCGACAAGGGGTGGGACCGAGGCGAACGACGATGGGGACGCAGCAGACAGTACTAGAGAATGGGGTGAGCGCCTTGTGTCTTACCTAGTTGGTGTGGCGTTTGGACGCTGGGACGTGCGAATCGGCCGCGACCGGTCGCTCGCCCCACCCGCTAGCGGGCCCTTCGATGCCCCACCGATAGTCCCACCTGGCGCCCTGGTGGATGATCGGGGTGCAATGACCTGCTGTGCGCCAGCCGACTACCCAATTGATCTGCCTCCTGATGGACTGCTTCTGGACCAGCCGGGACACGCGCTGAACCTAAGTGACTCGGTCGTCTCGTCAGCGTTCGCCATGGGTGTTTCAGAGGGGTCTCTGGCAGAGACAGTTCGTAACGTCATGAAGAACGCGAGCTTGTCGAGGTACTTGCGAGGCCGCTTTTTTCACTCACATCTATCGACGTACTCGAAAGGGCGGAGACGTGCGCCGATCTACTGGCAGCTTCAGGTGCCTTCGAAGACTTGGGGTGTGTGGCTCTACATGCCTCGGCTTTCGCGCGAGATGCTGTTCGCCGTCGTTCGTGAAACGGAGCAGCGTAAGCGGCTTGCAGAGCAGCGGATCGCGACCTTGCAGCGTGAGTACGACGACGGAGGCGCGGGTCGGACCATCGCTGCAGTGTCGAAGGAGCTCGATGCCGAGCAGAAGCTTGCCGTCGAGTTGGTGGCATTCCGGAACGAGGCGGAGCGGATCGCAAACCTTGGGTGGGAGCCCGACCTCGATGATGGGGCGGTGCTCAATGCAGCGCCCCTGGCGTCGTTGTTTCCTGCGTGGAAGGACGCAGCGAAGTACCGCAATGAACTGAAGCAGGGGAAGTACACATGGTCGACGGTCTCGAAGTACGCGGATCAGTTGTGAGTGCGGTACGAGACCATTTGGCCGGAGAGCTCGCGGGCAAGCTCCAACGGCACGGTGTCGTCATCTGGGACGACCACGAGCAGTTCTACGGTTCGGTCGTTGGTGAGATCGTCCCTGACGGCACAACCGTCGCCGTGTTCGACGGAAGCTGGTTCGCCCTCCGACGAGAAATCGAAGCCCAACTGGCCGGAACGACCCCACCGAACCTGCTTGTTTATGTGTCAACGCCGGCACCAGATCCCGATCCACTCAAGGAGTTGCGGGCAGTCGGAGCGCTGCATCGCAGCCTGCTTCCCACGGTCATCCGCACTTCACTGCGCGGCCGACTGACGGACCGCAGGCTTGAGGAGTTGGGTAAGCAGTGCAAGACGCTTGTTGAGGTGGAAGCGGCACTCGACGCTGGTTCAAGCGAGGCGGATGCGCGGTTGATGGCGCTGGTCGACGAATCCGAAACGTCGGCCATCGCGCGGGCGCTGCTCTCCGGTTGTTACGACGAGGAGCTATCGGATCCTTCGCTCATTAAGGTCGTCCAGGGATTCTTCGCCCAGGCAACCGGCGCTGAGATCAACGCCGTGGGTGGAGCAACCGTCCGCTCCGAGATCTTCCGTCACTTCGTGCTCACAGCGATCCATGACGCAGCAGGCACACTCCCCGAGGAGTTCGCAGGGTCCTTTTCGCCACCGACTGCGCCACAGCGCAAGACCATCAAAGACACCTGGGGTCGCCTTCGGGAGATGCCCGAAGTCTCAACGGCAATTGTCGAACTCGCCCAACAAGCTGACCGAGCGCTACACACCGCAGTCGTCGTGACCTGGCACGACGGCATGAACAGCGTTGATCTCACATCAGGGCTGGAGGAGGTCGCTCTGCTCGAAGCCAAACGCCTATTGGGTGAGAGCGACTGGAAGGCTGCGCGTGAACTGGCCGAGTACCGTCTCGGATCGAGTTGGTGGGCGCAACCGAACCGGCTTGAGGCCCACAAGTTCCATGCCCGGTGGCGCGCGGTTGTCGCCATCGCTGGACTGAATGCTGCGCTGGAGATGGCACCGCCCGCGGGCGAGTCATTGACCGCAGTTGTCGATTGGTACTCGTCGGTCGGCTGGGCAGTCGACACCGCGTACCGCCGGTTGGAGTACATCAGAGTCAGCACCGGTGCCGATCTGTACGGCCTCGACGACGCGTTCGGGCTCGGTCGTCAACGCTACGAGCAGTGGCTCGACAATATGCTGCGACGAACAGCAGACGCGATCTCTAGCGACGCACACGTTCCCGACCAGCAACAGCAGCGCCGTATCCACCACCAAGAGGTGAGTGGCCGGGAGAGCACGGCTTATGTGCTCGTTGACGCGCTTCGGTACGAACTCGGCCGAGATCTCGCCGCCAGGCTCGGGACCTTGAACGCCACCATCAACGTTCGAGAGGCGGTTGCCGCCGCCCCGACGATCACCCTGGTTGGCATGGCCGCGGTCACTCCGAGTGCCAACGAACGTTTCGATGTCGAGTTGACATCCGACGCTCGACTCGCCGTGAACGTCGAAGGACGGGCCGTACGAACAGTTTCTGATCGGCTCAAGCGTTTCGAGAAGGCCCATGGCAAGGTGGCCGACATGCCACTCGACAAGCTGGCACAGTCCACGAACCGCGAACTCAAGAAGCGCATCGAGGGGGCAGCACTCGTTGTGGTTAGGTCGACCGAGATCGACACCGACGGTGAGTCTGACCAACTCGCGGCGAGTTGGGGATCGTTCGATGCCACGCTCGACCTTCTCCAGACCGCTGTCGCCCGTCTGGTGCACGCGGGTATTCGGCGTGTTGTTCTGACGGCCGACCATGGATTCCTCGCCGTTCGGCAAGTGACCGAGGAGCGAAGGGTCGACAAGCCATCCACCGGCATGGGGGAGCTGCATCGACGAGCCTGGATCGGGACCGGTGGTACCGCGACTGACTCGACTGTGAAGGTCCCGCTGTCCGACTTCGGCATCGGTGGCGGACTCGACATCATCACCCCACGAGGACTCGGCGTGTTCGTGGCGGGCGGCGGCCTGCAATTTTTTCACGGCGGACTCTCACCCCAGGAACTCGTCGTCCCCGTGATCACGGTTGTCTCGGAAGAGCCAACCGCCGAACCGAAGTACGAGATCG
>JAHQYN010000147.1 GCA_024421085.1 Acidimicrobiia bacterium | reverse complement strand
CGCATTCCCGAGGATCGACGAGTTCCTCGCTGGGCTCGCGACGAGCGTCGGTTGGGACGAGGTTTCGGTGGACCGTCTGCGTCTGGTCGGGGAGGAGGCGGTAGCGAGTCTCATGGACGCGAACGACCACGACGCACAGCCTCGCCTCATCGTCATGGCGAGACCGGGCGCTCGTGTGGTCGAACTGGAATTCCTCGTCGTGCTCGGGGAGGGCAACCTCGAGGACCAGCTCGCCTATCTCGGTGAGCACACCGACACGCCTGAGCAGAGCGAGGTTTCACTCCGGTTGCTCCGGCACTTCGCGTCGTCAGTGCGCCACCGCAAATACAGCGGGATCGACGTGGTTGCAGTCGAGGTGGAGCGCTCCGGCTGACGTATGCGGCACGCGGCTCCGCCCGGCTATTCGAGTGCGGGATCCTCGCAGAAACTTGGAGCACGCTGCGGGTCGAATATGCGGGGGCGTTGGACGAATCCTGTGCAGCGTCGCATCACCAACCGCAACCACCGCAGCAGCCAGGTCGAATATGCGGGAGCGTTCGACGAATCCTGTGCCGGCGCGTTCGGTGTGCAGGTAGGCGTCGATGGTGTCTGCGGTGGCTGCGGTGGCGGCGGCGGCCACCTCGATGTATTCGTCGGAGGCGAGCGCATAGTCGGCTAGCGCAGCACACGGTCGCCTTCTCGGAACGCATGGGTATGCATCCATTGCAGTTGGTCAAGGGGGCGAGAGGTCGATCCTCAGGCCCTCGACGAGCTTGCACAACTCTTCGTCGGTACGGCCGGCGCTGAGGAACTCGAGCAGTTCCTCTTGGCGTGGTTGACCGAATGCGAGACGGTACGCGGCGAGCGCTTTTCGTAGCTGAGACACGGCTGCGGCATCTCGACTGAATGGCAATACCGGCAGGTGGCGCTGGATCTTGGCCGGGCCACCGTTGAAGACCCAGTAGGGCACGATCGCTCCGTCGGCGTGCTCGCTCTCCTCCACAGCAGCATCGAAGAGTTCGTCCCACAGGTCGCCGTCCGGCACTTCATCGTTCGCCAGCAGGTTCTCTCCCAAGGCCGCGGCGATGTTGCGGCGCACGGCGTGCCCCTTGTAGCGATGCACGCGCCCCTCACGCTGCTCAAGATCAACCGGGTTGGTCGGCAGGTTCCAGTGGACGACTGCGTGGCACCAGAGATGGAAGTCGAGACCCTCTTGCCCGACCGACGTGGATGTCAACACGAAGGGCCAGAACGGAGAGTTGAACGCCCGTGAAACGGACTCGGTGCGGGCCTCTCCCCCCTCGTCGAGCGGCTGGTTGCCGAAGGCGACAGCAAACCTTGTGCGCATCCGGTGCTCTTCCAGCGTGAAATCTTCGCTGTTTTCCGCTCTGCGAGGAATGTCGACGCGGAACACGGAGGTCCGAAGTTTCAGCGCCTCCGCGACCTTGTCTCCGATATTGTCAGCCGCTTCGGTGCGTTGTTTCTCGTCGCTCAGGCTCAAGTGGCCGAGCCAGTCGCGCAGCACATGGCAGTGCTCGTCGAGCACGGCTTGGAGGTTGCCATCGAGCGAATGCCGCACGACATCGCGCCAGTAGCGCGCCACGCTGTCCTCCCGTACGGCTGCATCGCTGAGCCCACCGCTGGCCGATGTTCCAACGATGATGCCGGTGACCTCGGGCGCGTTGAAGAATCCCCGAAACGCCTCAGCGATCCAGGCTGCGTTGGCCACTGTGTCCATGTGGGCGAGCGGCAAGCCGGTGGTTGAATGCACTGATCGCAGCGCGCACTGAGCCGGGCCACCGATAGCCAATTCGGCCAACACCCCGGCGAGATCGGCGGGCGGACGGCCCAACACCCCGACGTGATCGGCAGGCGCACGGCCCAACACCCCGGCGTGACCATCGGCGCGGCCGGTTACCGTGCCCCGGGCTTTCAAGGCCGAGCGTTCCGACACCTCGCGGCAAGCCCTCAGCATCGCGTTGGCTTCAGCCAGGTGTGCCCGAAAATTGCTCGACCCCTCCTCGCCATTCCAGGACCACGCGCCTCCGTCACCCAAGAGCTGTTCGATCACTTCCGGATGTTGCTGCTCGTCCAACAACAGCGGCGCTGCCCAGTACCAACGGCGGTCGACCGGGCCGCTCGCAGGAGCGAACGCAATCAGCGGCTCTAAGGTTGCTTCGATCGATTCGCGGACCTCGGCAAGCACTGCCGAGATGTCCCGGCGTCCACCTCGGGCCGGCCGTCGGGGATCGCCCAACTCGGCGAGGCTCGGACTGGGCCACACCAGCAGGAACGCCGTCATCGACGCAGCACGCCGTGCGCCCGGTGCCTCCCCTGCTCGGGTCTCCCCCGCCGTGCGCTCGACGGTGCGGAAGTCGAGGCGCTGGCCTCCCCGCCGGCGGTACTCGGCGGTGTAGTTGTGTTCGCGACTGGTGAAAGCGTGCCGTTCGGCCTCCAGGCTGACGAGCGAGGAGACGACCTTCGGCACCACCCTCCAGCCCGAGAAGATCAACCGCTTCGTGAAACTGGTCGCCTGCGGCGATTCATACGCGGATCCAGTGTCGTAATAGCGCAGCGACGGCGGCACCCACAACAGTTCAAATGCCCGATGCCGTTCCAAGTCTTCGAGCAGCCAGCGAAGCCGGCCGTTCTGGGGGTCGATGCGCCGGTACGCCTCGACTTCCTCCCAGCTCAACAGGCCTGGGCCCGGGTCGAGCAGCCCTTTCTCCGCGAGCCGTCCGTCAGCGGCAGCCTGCTTGGCGTCCTCCTTGAGCTTGTAGCGCTCCATGAAGTTGATGAGATACGGCCCCGACTTCCAGTACTCGCCGGGTTCATGATGCTCGAGCGTCTCCGCAAGATCGCCGAAGCGCAGATATGCACGCAGGTCATCGGGCTCCACAGACACGGGCGTCTCAGGGGTTTCAAGCATCCCGTCACGGTTCGGCGTGGCTGCAAGCCGTTCCGTGCGCGCCATCACGCCACGGAGGTTTGAACTGATGTCGGCGCAGATTACCGCCGCGCTCGGGAGCGATTCCGCGGATGTGAGCGCGCCGCGCAGGCTGGCGAATTGGAGCTTGAGCCGGTCGACTCGCGCTTCGTCTTGGAACAGGAACGAGCATGTGTTGAGAAAGTCTTCGTAGTGGTCGGCATCGATATCGTCGGCCGTCGTGTACATGCGATACGGGGTGGCCGACAGCAGCAGTGTGCGGGTCGGGCGACCGGTGGCGCTGTCGGTGTAGTTGAACAGTCGGTGCGCCAACTCGGCGGCGAAATTGTCGGGATCGGGACGCAGCAGGTCCTTGAATCTCTGAAACTCGTCCAGCACTACGAGATCGGGCTCGAGCGCCGCGATCCCGACGATTGCCAGAATGCGGCGAATCTCACCGATCAGCACCCTTCGGTCATCCCACAGCTCGCCGGGAAACGTGCGCTTCCACTTCAATCCGTCGACCAGCCGGTCGAAGAGCGTGCGAAGCGTCGGCTGCCCGTGGCGACCGCGTGATTTCTCGACTTCTGCGAGTTCGTCGGCGAAGGCCTTGAGCGAGCCGGTGATCCGCGGCCGGCGCTCACGCTCCCACAAGCGCAGGCGCGCATCGGGATCACCGGCCGTGACTCCGTCCCAGAAGATCCATCGAGCCGGGGCGGTCATCACCTCGGCGCCCCAGTGTGCCCGCAGGAACGTGTATGCTAGGCAGCGTTCCTTGAACCGACCGGTGCTGCGGCCGAACTTCAGCGACGTGCCCGGCGTGATCGCCAGAAGATTGATGCCCGCCTGCGTGCCGTCGCCCTCCTTCAAGGCAGTGAGCGGGAGCATGGCGAGCCGGCCGACATCTTCGAGCGGCTCGATACCTTGGGGCACGAGCTTGCGAAGGTTCTGGCGGGCAATGGCCGCATTCGAGCAGACATAGACGATGTCGTGGCGTGTGTCACCGATGCGACCGAGATGGTCGATGACTTGGGCGATGACGCCCTTGGCGACGTGGGTCTTGCCGAGGCCAACCTCGTCGGCAACAAGGAATCGGAGGGCCGGATCTTGCTTGTCGAACATCCGTTGGAACGCCCAACGAGCGGTCCGCTGTTGAAACTCTTTCAGGTCACCGAAGACCGCTTCCACATCGACATGCCCTTGAGTCATCGCACCGAGGCTCCTTCAATGGCCCCCCGACCAGCAACGCCAAGACCTCCACCGCGGACTCCTTGAGTCATCGCACCGAGGCTCCCTCGGCGGCCCCCCGACTGCCAACGCCAAGACCCCCACCGCCGCCTCCTTGAATCATCGCACCGAGGCTCCTTCGCTTGCCCCGGCTTTTGTTACCTTGAAGATGGCCTGCCACAGTTCCGCAAAGCCCGGCGGGAGCGCGTCGTCGGTTGCAAGATCGGACACGAGCGGGTGGAGCCGTTCCAGCGTTGCCGGGTCTCGGCGCATGGTTCGCAGCAACCCCTCGAGCACCGGCAGGCTGGGCTTCCCGTGGCCGTCCCCCAAAGTGTTGGCACTGGCTCGTTCTATCGTGTCCAGCAGTTCCAACTGGTCTGAGTCTTCGTGCAGAAACGCCAGCAGGTAGCGCAGAAAGCGCTCCGCGCTCCCCACCAGAGTGCGCAACAGGAGCCTGTCTCGCTCCTCTGGCACACCAGTCAACGTGACGGGCATCACGAACTCGGTTCTTGTGCCATCGCGGTGGGCAAGCTCGAAAGCCAGAAAGCCGCTGAGGGTTTCGAGGCTGGTCTCGAACCGCTCCTCGAAAGGGCTGCCCGCCGCAACCGACCGTCGATTCCCTGGTGAAGCGAGCGGCCAAACGTGGATGGTCACGATGTCCAGCGGCGGTAGCGGTTCGTGTGTTTTGTAGGTGACGGCCCATTCGGTGCCGCTCGGTTCAACGGTTCCCTCTACCGCAAGGCTCGCAATGGATCGGCGGGCCGCGTCGAGCGCCGAGGTCTCGTCCGGCGGCACTGGCTCGTCGGGTGGTTGATACGAAATGAACCAGTCCCGCAGCCCACGTTCATCAGCGTTGCCGCCGCACAACCGGTCGATGCCGAGCTCGGCTACGGATCCGCACAACTCCACGAGGATCTCGACATTCGTGCGGAAAGACGCCCAAGTCGCATTCGCGGAGCCCACGAACAGGCGTGCCCTGCCCGCGTTCTCGAAGGCGAAGACCTTGGCGTGCAAGCCGACGAGCGGTCGGCCTGGATCGTGCGGCGACAGCCGATCCTCGGGGCTGTCGAGGTCTGTTGCGCTGCCGTCGTCGAACACATGCATGGCACCGACGTTGGCGACGGCGGCTGGTTTCAGGGCATCGAACGACTCTTCTCTGCCGACTAGTTCGTCGATCCGGTGCGGATGCACTGTTTCGAAGAACCCATCGCTCACGAACGGGGAGATGACCAGCGAACGTTCGGCATCGTGCGGCAACGGTGAGCCCGCTGGCTGTGAACCCGCTGGTAGTGAAGCCGCTGACGATGAACCCGCCGACGGTGAGCCCACTGGCAGTGAGCCCACTGGCGATGAACCCGCCGACGGTGAACCTGCTGGCAGTGAAGCCGGACGGTCGAGGCCCAGCACATGCACTCGCAGGTCTTCCACGCCGTCGGGCAGCGCGAACCTTGCGGACCGCAGCGCTGCTGCCAGCGAGTCCACCCGCTGCCGATGAACGGGGTCAACCGGACTTACAGCCGCGTCGAGCAGGCATTCAAACAGGTCCCCGACCGGACCCAGACCGACACCGCGCCTATCCGATGTCTCGTTGAACCGCAGCACGGTGTCCCAACTGTTGTCGAACGTGAGATTCCGGCTGGCCACGAGCACCCGTAGGCGCTGTCGGCGTGTCTGGCTGTCAGACGGTGCGTCGCATGATTCGTAGCGAAGTACCCACACTTTGGGATGCACTATCCCGCCGCCTGGCGCATCGACGGGCACGACGGTTCCTTCGAGGAAGGCGAATATCCGGCGAGACGCAGGCAGGGCGATGCGACCGACTTGGCTGAACACCGTGATCTTGTCGGCGTGGGAGCGAAGGGCGTGCAACAACTCCACAGGCTCAAGTCGGTCACCACTTCGGGCAGCACCGGAATCGGCCGATTCGCTCCCGCGGGCGGGCGACCGTTCCACGGGCTCAAGTTGGTCACCATTTCGGTCACCACCGGAATCGGTCAGTTCGCTCCCGCGGGCGGGCGACCGTTCCACAGGCTCAAGTTGGTCACCACTTCGGTCAGCACCGGGATCGGCCGATTCGCTCCCGCGGGCGTGCCACCGTTCCACGGGCTCAAGTTGGTCACTATCTGTATCAATGCCTACGGTTCCGGTGAGCGCGAATGCCGCCGGTGCGGCCAGCAGTGCTCGAAGATCGAGGGTGAAGGTGACGGCCATCGCCGACTCGATCTGGAACCCCACCGGCGGT
>JAHQYN010000146.1 GCA_024421085.1 Acidimicrobiia bacterium | reverse complement strand
CGCCGGTGCTCACGCAAACCTTGGAGGCGATGCCCGGCACCGGAATGGTCGTGTGCATCGCCGGGTTCAACGAGTTTCAGCGTGAGGAACTCGACCCGAGTTCGGTGGAGGCCATCGCCTATGTGGCTGCGTCGAACTTCTGCGACGCGGTGCGCGCCGAGTCTTTGATCGTATCGATTCGCGATACGCGGTCTGGTGACGAGTTGAGCGTCGACCCGAGCAGCCTCGAACGGATCCTGTGGCCGAGGCGAGAGGAGCGTCGAGCACCGAAGCAGGGGCAGATTCAGGGATCGTTCGCCTACAGCGCGAACAAGACGCTCGAGCGGGGAACTGAGGTTGCTCATGAGATGGGAAACGGAGTCGCCGTTGCGATAAGACCTGTTGAGGGCAATGTGCGTTCCCGTGTCCACCTGTACCGCAAGGGAATGTGGATCACCTCGAGCGCGGAGAATCTGCGTCACATCGACTTCAGCAACTACATGCCGTTCGATGCGGTTGTGTCACTGCGTGACGGCGATCTGGAACGGTGCGTTCGGGCGGCGGAAGGCCCCGAACACCGTGGCATCGACTTCAAGCGATTGGATCCAGCAGAGAAGAAGCGCCTCCGCATCCTGCTACGCGATCTCAGGAGGGTCATCAGGGAGAACCTTGAAGCGAAGAGCGAACAGGAGGAGTTCCGTCCCGCCGACTTCGCTATAGTTCAGGGCGACGCGACTCAGACACTCGAATCGGTTAGTCGCACGAGCCCGAGTCTTGGCGGTTCCAAATCAGGCCGCGGCACTGGAGGCACTAGGTCTGGCAAACGCATGGGTGAGGGTGCCGTGCGACGAGAGGGTAAAGCTCGACCAGGTTCTGTGCCCAAGTTCGCGTGGGCACCGCAGGGGACGGCGTTCGATGCTGGTGTCTTCACTGCGTTGTTCAGCCTCAGAGAGGAGGTATCTGGCTTGATCGGCATACGGCTGTCGGTGCCGACCGGCTCCGATCAGACCTGCGACTCTCCGCTGCCGCAACGATTCCTTCAACTCAGAGTCATACGGTGCGATGGTGAAGAGTTGTCGAGGACGAGCGCACCGGCCGGGGTCCAAGAATTGACGTTTGCGCCGCCGTTGAAGTGGGCAACCAGAGGTGGGCATCAGGCGCTTCAGATCGAGGTGCTAGGCGAATCTGAGGAACTTGCCCTCGCGCAATTGGAAGTTGTGCGGCGACAACCGCCCAAGGCGACTCCCAAGGGTACCGGCGACGGTACATCGACGGAAGAATCCGTTGCCGCGTTTCAATCTGTCGGCGTTGAGAGGTGACTATGAGCAACCCCTACATACCACTGCTGACCGAGGACGGAACCCGGCTCGACTGGCCCAATGCACGGTACGAGCCGCGGATCGACCGGAAGGGTACCGAAGCCAAGGTCACGGTCAATCATGTACTAAAGGGTGCCGTGGCGCTCGCGGATTCGGTCCGGCGGGGCGAAGCCAAGTGGCAGACCGAGGTCCGTTGCCCGCGGCTGCTCCACAGTGAGCACTTTGTGGACACCGACGACCGGCAAGTCGTGGAATGGCGTGAAGGTGCGGTGGACTGGGAAAAATCGTACCTGCTGCCTGGGATGGTGTCGGTTGGGCAGATGCTCAGAGCATCGGACGAACTTGTCGGGGCGGCTCGAGCCAGTGGCGGTGCCGTAGATGTGCCGCGTGGAGCGTTGCTCGCCAAAGCTGATGTGCGTCGCCTGAAACCACTGATGCAATCGTTGCTTCTGTTCCGCAAGGACGAGACACTCGGCGACGGCCAGATGAAGGTTGAGGAGGACACTGGATCCGACGATCCGTGCTTCGTGGTCCGCATCGCAGCGGACATCTTCGCGGAGTCGCGCTGGAATCGGGATCGACGAATCGCGGCGCTCATAGGTGCGTTCGCCATGATGGCGCGCCACGAGTCCCGGATGCAGCCTGGCGGCGAACTGCGGGATCATCCAGTGACCAAGCAACTGCATTCGCTCTTGCTTGAGCGAGGGTCTCCGACTTGGGATGAAGAAGATTTTGATTGCGTCTACGCAGCGACCCTCTTCGAACCGATGGAGATTACCGAACCTGTCAGCGAGGACGGTGACGACGAATGATCACCTACAGCGACCTGAATGCGCTGATCAGTCGAGCAGCGTTTCGCGACTGGCAGAGCGATCTCATCTACCAGGGGAAGCGGTACAAGCGCTTGTCCGAAGAGGATCGGGCTGTTATCCAACGGGAGACGGCGCAGCGCCAGCAGGTGCTCGCAGACACCGTCGCATGTGGTCCGCACGCGGTCCGAGAATTCCTTTGCGGCATGGCCTCGAAATCGAAGGCGCTTGCACTGTTGAACGAACTGCCCGCGCTGCCTTGCCCGCTCACCGAAGCCGAGATGGCGCAGACGACCTTCCATGTGGACCGCGAGGTGTCGAGCACCCTAGACGACTGGGGCATCACTCCGATGCTCGCTGGCGAGTCCAGCTTCTGGGCGCTGTGCCACGCACGCTGGATCGGTGAGGGGATGTTCCCGGACGGGGTCGCCCGGGTCTTCGCCGGGGGCGACAAGACGGCATCCGACCCCGAGGCAATGACTCGTACGTTTCTGCGCCGAGTCTGCGGGTTGCCGGTGGAGCGGGGGAACATTTCGGTGATCACCGACTGCGTTCTATCGGCTGCTTGGTGGCGATTTCGCCTCGCCAAGGAGGTGTCCGAAACTCTGGCCAACGAAGGCGAGGCGCTGGGTGTTGCCGAGGCACACCGGGTACTGCAGGGTTCCGTGACTTGGGAGACCTTCACGCTGAACATGATCCGGCGGCTCACCTCGCTCAATTCACCCCGCGCCCGCGCAGTCGTGGTGCTGGCTCTGCACGAGCACGCCCGGAGTGACCGTGGACGGTCTGTGCCGCGAGAATCCATCACGGGCTGCATGCAGAAGGTTGCACAACTTGGCGACCGGTTCAGCTTCGCGCTTGTTGACTGGACGCTGCTTGCCGAGACGGCCCTTGGGGCCCTCAACAACCAAGTCAAGGAACCCGCCCCTTGAAGGAGGGCTTGCCCAGTTTCTGCGGGGGCTACTGGGTGACGAAGCGTGGGAAGCAGCGAAGAACCGCTAAAAACGTCCGTCGCAATATGTTGCGTACCCGATTGGGGAGGCGAAACCGGCTTGCAGCGGGTAAGGTGGGGCAGTACCGCGGTAGTTCTCCTAGAGAGGAAGTCATGTGATCACACTTACCGATTCCGCTGTGTCGAAAGTCGACGAGTTCCTCACCGCCGAGGGAGAGGACGGGCTGGCCTTGCGTGTCTCCGTTCGCCCCGGCGGCTGCTCCGGATTCTCATACGAGATGTACTTCGACAACGAGAAGGCTTCTGACGACATGGTGGTCGCATTCGGCCCGGTCGATGTCGTGGTGGACCCTTCGTCAGCACAGCTGCTCGAGGGGGCCACGCTCGACTACGAGGACGGCCTCACCGACGCAGGGTTCGCCATCGACAACCCCAACGCACAGCGCACCTGCGGCTGCGGGCAGAGCTTCCGCTGACCTCTTCTGGCCTCTGCTGGCCTCTTCACAGTCGCATCAGGCCGACGCCCCGGTCCAGAGCCGGTCGATCGGCAGCGCGATGACGCGTTCGTCGTCCCCGTAGCGGACGCCACGAGGCCTGTTTCAGCACTTCACCGACGATGAACGTCTTGAGAAGGTGCTCTAGTTGTTGCAACGAAGTGGGGTCCAGCCAAGCGAACTTGTCGAATCTTGCACTCGTCGCTGTATTACTTGCACCGCAGGGTCGTCCGGGAAATTTCGGCACATGGATCCGGGAAGAATTAGAGGTCTCCACCGTAAGTATTGGAGATTTCTAACGGAAAAGTTGGCGGATGATTGCCGGAAAATTTGAGCCGCATGGTTTCTGCGGAGGATTCCGGGTCCGTTTTCTCAGTGGACCGGAGCGGCGGCTACGGTCTCGGCATGAATGAGCGAGCGTTCGACCCTGAATTGCTGGAGATGCTGCCGTTGCTGCCCACGGTGACGGACTTCTCAGATCCCGCCGAGATTCGTGCGATGCGCGAATCGATCGGCTGGTTCGCCACAAAGACCGAACCCCGAGACGATGTGGTCCGTGAGGACCGCACGGTTCAGGGTCTCGACGGCGACCCCGATGTGCCGATCCCGGTATACCGTCCCGCTTCTGCGAACGCCGGTCCGCTGGGAGCGGTGTTGGAGATCCATGGGGGCGGGTTCATGGTCGGTTCGATCGAGATGATGGACCCGTGGTGTGATCGTGTGGCTGCGGACCTCTCAGGTCTGCCCTCTGCGTACGTGTCGGTCATGGAGTTCGACCCGTTGCGCGACGAGGGACTGACCTACGCTATGCGACTGCTAGAAGCGGGTGTGTCGACTGAGATCCAGGCCTACCCGGGAACGTTCCACGGATCGTCGATGGTCGCTGACGCGCAAGTCAGCCTCAACACCGCCCGCGACACCACCGCAGCCCTGCACAAAGCACTGAGCACCAACGCCCCGGGTGCCTGACGAGACGACAGGAGGGCGCGGCGGCGCCGGATTTGGAGTCTGGCTGCACCATCTCCTGCCCGCTAGACATCTCGGGGTCGGTCGAGAAACCGCAACGTCAATATGTCCGATTTTCCGCATTCAAATGTGTGAATACTCGCATCATCATGTGTAAGCTCTGTGGGATGAGGGCGACTGTCGAGTTCGAGGACGACACCGCTCAGGCACTGGCACAGCTTCGCAGCGAGACGGGCATGGGTTTGTCGGAGACCGTTAACGTCTTGGTTCGCCGCGGATTGCTCGCGGAAGAGCCTTCGGCGCGCTTTGTCCAGGAGACTCATCGCCTAGGGATTCGAATTGATGTCACGAATGTTGCCGATGCGATCGACCTGTTAGAGGGTCATCAGGTTCGTTGAGCGACGCAATGCTGGTAGATGCCAACATCTTGTTGGATGCGGTAGACGGAAACAGCCCGTTTCACGCTGCTGGGCGCGATTGGATTGAGGAGGCGCTGAACGGGCCGCGGCGAATAGGACTGCCATGGCAGTCGCTCACTGCTTTTTTGCGCATAGCTACCAATCCGCGTGCAATGAGCAACCCCCTCTCGCCTGCAGACGCTTGGCGGGTTGTCGAGAGTTGGTTGGACGCTCCCTACACTTGGGTGCCGGAACCGGGCCTCGGTCACCGGGAGATCCTGGGTCGCCTGATTCAAGACTTGCACCTCAGTGCCAAGCTGATTCCTGATGCTGCCTTGGCAGCGATTTGCATTGAGCATGGATTGACCATCGTGTCAGCCGACTCAGATTTCGGTCGGTTCACCGAAGTGAATTGGATCAACCCCGTCGTACCGCCTCGTAGTTAATTGTGCCGAAGTTGGGTTGCGAACGTTCATCTTGCTGCTTGATCATTCAATACCCTCAACAATTGTTCTGGCACGCAGTCATAGAAGTGGTGGGCAATCCATCCATCCGCGAATAGTTGAAAATCGCGCTGCTGGTCGTTGTCCAGGAGTATTGCCACCTTTTGTTCTGCCCCTGCGCGTTAACGTGGGATTTGGGGTTGCTGGTGTTGGGTTGGTCGCTGACGACGGCTTTGACACTTCGGCGCCAGTTGTGGGGTTGCGACATCAAAAACCCTGTCAACCCAGCGCTTGAGCGGTGTTCGACCATGGCTAGGGTGTGGCCGGTGTCGCCGTTGACGATGACGGTCACATAGCGGTGGCGTTTACGCATCGACGTTTCATCAACGAGTAACACTTCGCAGCGTTGACTACGGCGACGCGCGGCGATCAACGGTGACCAAGCCCGCACCAACGTCATGACCTGTGCCCAACTCACAAGATGACGGCGCGCCACCGCACGGATCGGCATGACTTGCGCGTCCACGACCAGGCGATGCGCCAACCGGCGTGTCAACCTGCCGTCGAACTCGTCGTGGTCCACCCAAAAACCGTTCACGACAGTTACCGCACACGAACCGTCGCCGCATCCACAACAAAGTCGATGCCCGACCCGACACCTCCAAGTCGCGTACCCGCCGCTCTCGAATGTCATGAACCTTACGGCACTTGAACCCGCAATGCGGGCACGCAACCCGCGTCTGGGTCGACACGACCCGTACCCTCAACACAGCCGAGGTGTCCTCAACCACACGCCCCGAAAACTCCACAACTGGAACCCAGCAAAACACGACTACACGACACCCTGCCGCAACCACCGATAGCACTTGCGGTCGCCCGCGCTCTTGCATAGGAAAAGTGGAGGGCGGCGCGGAAAGCTCTCCCGCGCCAGAACACATCTGAACGATGACCTACGCAACGGTGGGGACGGCGAACGGGAGCCAAGGTACCCAGTTCTTTAGCTTCGGGTTGTCGGTATGCGAGCTCTTATCTCATCGTGCAATACTTGGCTCAACGCCGAAACCGTGTAGAAATGGTCGGCATCGCCATCACCGGGCCTAAGCAGCCTGATCCCGAGCGACTTCTCAAACTCGCTAATCACCC
>JAHQYN010000145.1 GCA_024421085.1 Acidimicrobiia bacterium | reverse complement strand
CCCACGATTTACCTAACTCGATCGCTTGGTCCAAATGTGGGCTTGTTGACCACATAAACAACAAACAATTCTCCGCGGCGATCTTCGGAACTGCTAACTGCCTCAACAACGCAAGCGTAACCGTCGGATAGTGATAGGAAGCACCGCCTGTGTCACCGTTGCCTCGTCCAGCGTGTTGACGTTGCCCTTTGTAATCCCAAGGGGGATCGGCGTAAATTATGTCAAACGCGTCGTTCGGAAGCGGCGGGAATACAGATACCAGGCTTGGATCAGCAACAATTTGACTCATCAAAGTAACTCCATTCTTTGTCAGTTTGTAAACTAACCACACATTCTCATGGGTGGGCGGCCTTCCGCGTCCTCGAATGGCTTATCCAGCCCGATTTCGCGGACCAATTCGGGGCCAGCGTTGAATCGGTGCCAACAACTTCGTATCAACGCTACAACTTCACTGTGGCGACTATTCAGATCAAACAAGTTCCTCCTGATATCCACCGCAGGCTCAGGATCCGCGCTGCGGCGGCGGGGCAGTCATTGCAGCGGTACGTGCTTGACGCCGTTTGCAAACAAGCCGATCTTGCGAGCGCGGAGGAGTTGCTGGCACGCAAACGGGCAGAGGCTCTCGCATTCGGCGAGTCCGACATTGACCCTGAGTTGATCGTCGAGATCATCAGAGCCGACCGCGATTCTCGTTGATTGTCGTCGGCGCAAGCGTGGTAACCCGTGGCAAGACGGTCAACTGGCACCACAGCGCCCGTCCGCTTTCCACAGTATCAGATCGCGTGACCGTGGGGCGACGCAATCAGTTGCAGACCTGCGCGGACGACCTACCCCCGATGCAGGCCGGCTGGTCCGTGGCGGGGCTGGGTTCGTCGACCGGTTCTACGGAGATGCCCGGGGTGTGCCCGTGTCGGCGTGGGGAGCGCAGGATCCACATGACTGCCCCCGCAGTCCGTAGACGTGCGCTTGTCGGCGTGGGGGGCGCAGACTCCCGGGTGGTCGGCGGGTGCGCCGCCGCGACCGGTTCTCTCTTTTCTGGTAACGTGGCGGGAATGGCTGACTCGATTGCGCGACCCACGCGGCGACACGCAAAGAGAGGGGAATTGTAGACGTGAGTGACGATCGCGGGTTGTGTGGTGGGTTCAGTGTCACACCCGGCCGCTAATGTGGTGGTATGAGCGATGAGAACAACATGCACACCAAAGCGCCGGGCAAGGCGTTCAGCGAGGGCGTGTCCCTGTCCACAGCGAACTGGTCGTGTCATTAGAGTTGAGCGCGCCGACAATCTGGCGTTCATGCGGACGATCCCTGATGCTTCGGTGCATCTGGTCGTGACCTCGCCGCCCTACAATCTCGGCAAGGACTACGAGCGTCGCTCGTCGTTGGACGCATATCTGGCTGCACAGGCTGAGGTGGTGGTTGAAGCGGTGAGGGTGTTGCATCCCCGCGGGTCGATCTGTTGGCAGGTCGGCAACTTCGTGGACAACGGTGAAATCGTGCCGCTGGACGTTGTGCTCTATGACATCTTCGCTAAGCAAGACCTGAAGCTGCGTAACCGTATCGTCTGGCATTTCGGGCACGGGTTGCACTGTAAACGGCGGCTGTCGGGGCGCTACGAGACGATCAACTGGTGGACCAAGACGGACGACTACACCTGGCATCTCGACCCCATCAGGGTGCCCCCGAAATATCCCGGCAAGCGACACTTCAAAGGGCCGAAGGCCGGGGAGTTGTCGTGCAATCCGTTGGGTAAGAACCCGAGCGATGTTTGGGAGATACCCAACGTCAAGAGCAACCACCCCGAAAAGACCGTCCACCCGTGCCAGTTCCCAGTCGAGTTGATCGAGCGTCTGGTGCTCTCCATGACCGATCCCGGCGACATCGTTTTGGACCCGTACATGGGGGTCGGATCGGCTGTCATCGCGGCTGAGATGCATGGACGCACAGGCTACGGATGCGACACCAGCGACGAGTACGTGGCCATCGCCCGACAGCGGCTCGGTCAGCTCGCCGATGGAACGCTTCGGACCCGACCGATGGGCAAGCCGATCTACAACCCGGACCTGCCCCGCGGTGGACACTGATGCAGTTGGTGGAGACATACTCTCACCTGAACGGACTGGAGTACCTGCTCCTCCATCAGCCAACCAGTTCTCTGGGTGTTCGATGCGAGGTTCGCAAATCGTCCAGATCGCCGCCCCAACCGCATAGAAAGCGTGTTGTGTTCCACTATTTATGGTAGGGTGGTTGTATGGGTGCAGCAGGACTGCTTTCGATCAGCGAAGCGGTCGACCGTCTAGGGGTCAGCAACGAACAAGTCCGTCGGTACATCCAACGCGGGCTGCTCCCCGCAGCGAAACTAGCGAACAATTGGGTGATTCCTTCTACCCAGCTCCAAGCGTTCGCGGCGACTCGCCCCAATCGTGGGCGACCACTGTCAAGCAACACAGCATGGGCGGAGACACTCACCGGCACCGCCGACCTCAACGACCCGCATCGGTACATGAACCGAAGCGTTCTCACACGCTGGGACGCGACACCCGGTGCTGTCGCAGACCTCATGTTGCGCTCAGACGTTGTGGTGAGCGGCATGCACGCGGCCCAGTATCACGGCGCGTTGTTGGCTCCCCTCCCAGACGAGGCGCGGGTCTACGTAGACCAATCAGCAGCATCCGACTTAACGGAGAGCTTCGTCGCAAATCCCCTCGGACGTGTGATCGTAGGAGTTGTTGAACCAGACAACTGGCGAACACTCCAAGAAGCATCCACACCTCCCCGCGATCCGCACTCCAAACCGATTCCGGTAGCCGCACCGTGCGCTCCGGTGACTGTTGTGGCTTTAGATCTTGTGGTGTCGCCGCATCCCAGAGAACGCGATGTCGCGGAGAGACTCATTGATTCATGAGCGCAACTCCGAGCGTTATGTTGCAGGGACTCGTGGGCGGTCAAGCCGTCGCATGGAACGCGCCGCGCTCGCACCACCTGCAAGGGATCACGCCCCGTGTCGAACGAAGCCAGATCGTCAAGCGTCACAACCTCAGCATTCGAGCGCGCCAGACTGTTCACCACCTCCACCAAGTCAGCGGGAGGCGGAGTTGTCGTCGGCATCTCTTTGAGCTCTCCGATCAGTTCCGCATTGGCGGTGCCCATGTCGACACGCTAGCGCTGGCTACTGTCAACAACATCCCAATCGTGACGCTTCCCGAAAGGTTCGTCTCCGTTCCAGTCAACCGTGCCCCAGTCTCAGCGGACCCCCACCCCACTCACCCCGACCCCAACCGCGGAACGCCAGATTACTGCGAAGGACTTGGGGAGGGGACAGCATCGGTTTACCTCGGAGGCCGATGCCTTGCTCCGGCCCGTCCTTCTCACACGTTAGTGCGGTATCGCAAGGATTCAGGACCCCTCAGAGACTCACCTACGTCAACGCCGAGACCGGCAGCGAATTGCTGAGAACGGTGTCGGTGCCTCGACAGCGGCCAAGAACTCCGTCACGACGATACCACCCGCGAAGCATGCGAAACGTTATAGAAAGTGTCACACCCTCGCGCTATGATGCAGATAGGCCATACGTCGCTTTGGACTACCGAGGCGCATTGGTCCAACCCTCTTGGGCCCGCCGTTCGGCGGGCCCAAGCCGCGTGGTCCCCCTATTCCTTAGTGCGGCCACCGTTCCCGCCAGGTGACACGATGAGGAACGATGTGGTCGTTGTACAGTTGCTGAACAGCCAGGTCCGACCTGCTCCGGTCCCAATTCTCTGAAACTCTGTCGACACGATTGAGGACGTAGGCCACCAGGTCTGCGATCTGGATCCCACGACTTCTTTCAGAAGGAGTGAAGTACACGGCGTCAACGGTGGTCCCGTGTTGACGGGTGGCTCTGGGCGCACTGGCTAGGTCCAGAGATCGGCGATGGGGAGAGCGACTAGGCGGTCGCCGAGTTGGGCGCGCCGGTCGCCGGTGTGGAAGACGATTCCGGCAACGAAATCCGTTCCGACCTCGTCAAGTTTTCGGCGGAGAACAGCCATCGACTTGGCATCGGAAGGTCTAGCGAGCGTTGCGGCCTGGACTTCTACTGCGACCACGCGCCCGTCTGCCGACTCGATAACGGCATCTATTTCGAGTCCGTCCCGGTCTCGAAAGTGGTGGAGACGCGCGGAGGTCTCAGACCAAGTGAGTTGTTTGGCGAGTTCAGCGACCACGAACGACTCGATGAGCGGTCCAACTGAGGGGTCGTTCAAACGGGTGAGCGCGCTGGGAGTCTTGCCGATGACCGCCGCGCTGAGTCCTGTGTCGCAGGCATAGAGCTTCGGGCGATGCACGATCTTGGTCGCAACATTGCGGCTCCATGCGGGAACGCGGTGAACGAGGAAGGTCGTCTCGATCCAAGGTTCGTAGACTTGGGCTGTTGATCGGTCGATACCGACGCGGTCGGCGAGACGCGAGAGGATCAGTTCCGAACCGGTCGTCGCCAGCAGCAGTCTGGCCATGGCGAGCAACGCGTCGAAGCGGCGGAGGTCGGTGGCCGTTTCAACCTCTCGCCGTAGAACGGTTTCTAGGTAACGCTCGAACCAGCGACGGCGGATGCTCCTGTCGAAGCTCTGGACTTCGGGGTATCCACCCTTGCAGACGAGTTCGATGTACTCGCCCCGGCTCGGTGTCGCGCCCCGATGCTTGACCAGGTCTGTGGGACCGCGAAAGGCGCGGTCAATGAGGTCGTCGGGTCCGTCGCAGCGTTCGCCCATCGACAACGGCCACAGCGTGATGAGGTCGATCCTTCCGGCGAGACTCTCGGTGAGCTTGGGCGATGTCAAGAAGTTCGTGGATCCGGTGAGTATGTACTGCCCCGGAGAGCGCGACTGGTCGAGGCGTTGCTTGATCGCTAGGATCAATCGGTCGCCACCACGTTGAATCTCGTCAATGACCGCTGGAGTCCCTAGCGTGTCTAGGAACAGGGTGGGGTCGTTGAGCGCGGCGGAGAGATCATCTTCACGATCCAGTGTTACCATTGGCGCGGACAGGCGCTGTGCCAGCAATCCGGCGAGAGTGCTCTTACCCACTTGGAGGGTACCTGCTCGAAGCCGTGAGAGCGCAGCGCCTCATCGAAACCGGCATCGGTTTGGAGTGCGGATCGCGGGGAGGTTCGGATGCTTGTTGGAGTGCCCGCTAGTTGTCTGGTTCAACAACACTGACGATGACACGTCCGAGCGAGTCTGCGACGAAACCCTCTGTTATGAGGCTACTCACCCGATTCTTGATTGAGTTCGTTCTCACTGATCGACATTTTGCCGGGTGTCAGGGGTTGGAAGTCCACAGGGTGTTGATGGGGCGGAGGTGTAGGCGGTCTCCTAGGGTGAAACGCTGATCGCCGGTGTGGAACAGGATTCCTGCGCGGAAGGCTCCAGGCGAAACAACGTCGAGGTGGTCTCGCAGCCAAGCAATGTGGCGCAGCTGTTGGACGTTGGGAGAACTCGTGGCTTTGATTTCTGCTGCCACGACTGCGCCGTCGGCCCGTTCGATGACGAGGTCGACCTCATGGCTGCGGTGGTCTCGGTAGTGATACATCCGCAGTCGACTCGCAGATGTTGAAAGACAGCGTGCTATTTCGTTGACCACGAACGACTCCAGTAAAGCGCCTCTGGCGGGTGCGGTGGGAGCGCTGAGTGCCGCAGCGTCAACTCCCATCAGGCTGGCCGCCAATCCAGTGTCGCTGAGATGAATCTTGGGTCGCCGTACGGTCCGCGCCGATGGGTTGCGTGACCATGACGGCAGGCGGTGCACCAGAAAAACCGTCTCCAGCCATGTCAAGTACGAATTGAAGGTCACCCGGTCAACCCCCAAGCGGGAGGCTGCCGACTGCACGTTGAGCTCGCCGCTAGTGTTCGCCGCGACCCACTCCAACAGGACTGGCAGTACCGTTCGCCGACGCAGGTCCCCCAGCGCAACAACGTCTCGCTCAATGACGGTCGCCGCGTAGCTGTCGAACCAACCAGCCCGCACTCCAAGATCCAGTGCTGCGATCTCAGGATAACCGCCGCGGCACACCAACTCCAAGTAGTCGTGGCGAGAAGCGCTCCGCTGATGTGAAAGATTCGGCCGAGTTGGGGTATCGCTTCGGTGGTCGAACCATGATTCCAATGTGGGAGGTGTGATGCCTTCCAGTTCAGCCTCTGACAAAGTCCAAAGTTGCAGCAGACGAACACGTCCGGCCAGAGACTCGCCGATCGTCGGGACAGTCAAGAAATTGGTTGAACCGGTCAACAGGAACCGACCGGCAGCGGGATTGGTGTCTACAGCCTGCTTGACCTCGCGGACAATTCTGTCACCTCCAAGCTGGACTTCATCAATGACAAGCGGGTGAGCTTGGTCGAGCAGAAAACCGCGGGGGTCTGCGGCGGCGGCTTGGCGGGTCGCTTCATTGTCGAGAGAGGTGTAGGTGCCTCCCCGCTGGGCGGCAACCAGGCGGGCGAGGGTCGACTTTCCGCATTGCCTGGCACCGTGGAGCATCACCACCCG
>JAHQYN010000144.1 GCA_024421085.1 Acidimicrobiia bacterium | reverse complement strand
TGGCTCGGGTCGCACCCGCAAGCGGAGCTGATCACCAACCGTTATCTGCGCCTCGGCAGCTTCACCCGGGAGGCTCTGGCTCGTCTCGCCGACGCCGGCGAGGACACCGACCTGATCGACGAACGCAACGATGATGCCGAACAGGCGGTGGAGCGCCCGATCAGCTTGAACGAGCAGCGCCTCGAAGCGGTGACCGAGGCTGTTCGCCGAGTTGGTGGGGGCCGTGTCGTCGACCTGGGATGCGGCGAGGGTCGGCTGCTGCAACGACTCGTCGCCGAACCTTGCGTGACCGAGGTTCTCGGAGTGGACGTGTCTGTCGGTGCCCTTGAGCGAGCCGAGCGGTGCCTGCGTCTCGACGAGATGTCGGAGCGTCGGCGGGAGCAGGTTTCGCTGGTGCAGGGCGCCTTGACCTACACCGACGAGAGGTTGCGGGGCTTTGACGTCGCCACGGTGGTGGAGGTCATCGAACATCTCGACAGTGAACGGCTCGACGTGTTCGCCGATGTGGTATTCGCACACGCCGCTCCCGGCACGGTCGTGCTGACGACACCGAACCGGGAATACAACGCCAACTTCGAACGCCTCGGCGCGACTTCTCTGAGGCATGGCGACCATCGCTTCGAATGGACCCGCAACGAGTTCGCAGCCTGGGCCGACAGCATCAGAGACCGCTACGGCTACAGCTGCGAGATCAGCGGCATCGGCCCCGACGACCCGGTCCACGGCCCGCCGACACAGATGGCGGTGCTGCGGCGATGAGGGAGACTCTCACCAACATCGAGATCCCCGAACTCGGGCTCGTCGTGCTGTGCGGAGCGTCCGGTTCGGGCAAGTCGACCTTCGCCCGCCAACACTTCTCGGCTACCGAGATCGTGTCGAGCGACCAGTGCCGGGCCCTCGTCGGCGACAACGAGACCGACCAGTCGGTCACCAAAGCGGCTTTCGAACTGCTTCACACAATCATCGACAAACGCCTCGAGATCGGTCGCCTGACCGTGGTCGACGCCACGAACATCAAGCCGGAAGACCGCAAGCCGCTGCTCGAACTCGCACGCCGCTGGGACGTGCTCGCCACAGCCATCGTCTTCGACCTGCCGTTGGCCGTCTGCGTCGAACACAACAACGTGCGCCAGGACCGCCAGACACCCCCCCACGCCATCAAACGCCAGCACGGAACGCTTCGCCGCACCGCCAAGCGGCTGCGCAAGGAACGCTTCAACCGGGTCTACACCCTCGGCTCGGCTTCAGAAGTCGACTCCGTCTCGGTGGTTCGCACCAAGTCCTGGAACGATCGCCGCTACGACACCGGCCCGTTCGACATCATCGGCGACGTGCATGGCTGCCACGACGAGCTCGTGCGACTGCTCGACCAACTCGGCTACGAGACGTCGGCCGAACCGATCACCCACCCGCAGGGCCGGCGCGTCGTCTTTCTGGGAGACCTCGTCGACCGTGGCCCCGGTGTCGCCGAGGTGCTTGACTTGGCGATGTCGATGGTCGCTGCCGGCAGTGCCCTGTGCATCCTCGGAAACCACGAGAACAAGCTCAGCCGGGCACTTGCGGGGCGCAGGGTCCAGGTGACACACGGGCTCGCCGAATCGCTCGAACAGCTCGAACGACGCGGCCCCGAATTCGCCAGACAAGTCGCCGAGTTCATCGACGGTCTCGTCAGCCACTACCTGCTCGACGGCGGTCGCCTCGTGGTCGCCCACGCCGGTCTGCCCGAGCGCTACCACGGCCGTTCGTCGGGGCGGGTGCGAAGCATCGCCCTGTACGGGGACACCGACGGTGAGACCGACGAGTACGGGCTTCCGGTGCGTTATCAGTGGGCCGAGGACTATCGGGGCGAGGCCGCCGTCGTCTACGGCCACACTCCCGTGCCCGTTGCAGGTTGGCTCAACGAGACGATCTGCCTTGACACCGGAGCAGTCTTCGGAGGAGAGCTCACGGCGCTTCGCTGGCCCGAACGCGAACTGGTCTCAGTTCCGGCGGCACGGGAATATTACGAACCGGTCAGGCCGGTCGAGTCCGACACGGCACAACGACCGCCGCTGTTGCTCGACATCAACGACGTCGCAGGCAAGCACTTCGTTGAAACGACTCTGGCGGGCCGCTTGACTGTCGAAGCCGACCGATCGAGCGCCGCGCTCGAAGTCATGAGTCGTTTCGCGGTCGATCCCCGATGGCTGGTGTACCTCCCGCCGACAATGGCGCCGGTCGGCACCAGCAAGCGCCTCGACTGCTTGGAGCATCCCGACGAGGCGTTCTCGTACTTCCGGAAAGCAGGTGTCACCGAGGTCGTCTGTGAGGAGAAGCACATGGGGTCGCGGGCCGTTGTGGTATTCGCCCGCGACCGCGACGCAGCCCGACTGCGGTTCGGAATCACAAACGATGCGGCAGGTGTGGTCGTCACCCGCACCGGCAGGCCGTTCTTCACCGAACCTGCCCTCACCAAGACCTTGTTGGATCGCCTCAGAATGGCCGTCGACGCGGCGGGACTCTGGGGCTGCCTGAGCACCGACTGGCTCGTGCTCGACGCCGAGTTGCTTCCCTGGTCGGCAAAGGCCGCCGAGCTGATCCGACACCAGTACGCCGCGACCGGAGCAGCCGGCGCCGCGGCGCTCGACGCTGCCCAACGACTACTGGCCGATGCGCTGCAACGCGGGGTCGATCTCGAAACCCTCGCGGCTCGCACGGCCGACCGGGCGCAGCACATTGCTTCCTACATCGAGGCCTACCGGCGGTACTGCTGGGATGTCGACGGCCTCAACGGGATCGAGCTCGCCCCGTTCCAGATACTTGCTGCACAGGGGGAGGTGTTGGCCCGCCGGCCCCACCGCTGGCATCTCGAAGCGATCGACAACCTCGTTGAGCAGGACCCGGAGCTGCTGCGTCGCACCGACCGCCGATTCGTCGACCTCGGTGACGACGGCTCGGTGCATCAAGCCACGGACTGGTGGCGCTCGCTCACCGACGGCGGTGGCGAGGGCATGGTCATCAAGCCCCTCGAACCTGTCACCCACGCCAAGGGCGGCCTCGTGCAACCGGGGGTCAAGTGCCGGGGCCGTGAGTACCTGAGGATCATCTACGGGCCGGAGTATCTCCAACCTGAGAATCTTGAACGGCTGCGTCAACGGTCGCTCCGCCGGAAGTCCTCGCTCGCACGCCGAGAATTCGCTCTCGGCATCGAGGGACTCGACCGCTTCGTCGCCAACAGACACCTGGCTCAGGTGCATGAATGCGTGTTCGGCGTGCTCGCCCTCGAAAGCGAACCCGTCGACCCGAGGCTCTAGTCGCTGCAGATTCCTGGTAGTGGAATTTGCAGCGAAGTCAAGTGATTCCTACCCGATGCGCCGCTCGCTACCATTCGGCCCGAGTCGGTGGATCCCGAACGCGGCGCAATACTGTCACATCCCCGTAGCGTGATGTGTGACAGCATTGCGGCAACCGGGTGCGAAATGAGCATCCGGCCGGCCGAACGGGAATGAGCAGGCCATGACCGGACACACAGATCGCTATAGCAAAATTGAGGTCGACGTTCTGGAGGATGCAGGTGTGCGCGCTGTCATCGACAACGCTCTCGCCCAAGCCGAATGCACCTGGGAAGAGTTGCAAGAACAGGCCAAGGCTGGAGAGTTTTCGTGCGAGATCGCTCAGCGAGCCTGGTTCGTCGTGTCGTCCTTTGAACCGTCACCAGCCTGACCTGAGGGCGCTGGCCCGGGAGCACCACGGCGAAGTGTGGGAGGTCCTCGTGGTGCCCGCCACCTGATCGAACGCCTGAGCACGGCTGCTTCGACACGCCGCGATCCCGCGTCGTTGTCAGAGGGACGAAGTAAGGTATGACTCTATGGCAGACCCAATTTCGGAAACCGGAAAGCCGAACTTCCTGAACCGGACACTGTGGATCGACGACAATCTAAAGGTCCTGCGTGGCATCAACTCGGAGTGCATCGATTTGGTGTGCTTGGACCCACCGTTCAACTCCAAGCGCCTGTACAACGCACCACTGGGCTCTGGAGCCGCCGGAGCCCAGTTCAGCGACACGTGGACGATGGACGGCATGAAGGCCGAATGGACGGAGTTGCAGGAGGCCGCTGACCCCGCCCTGTATCACACGGTCGTTGGGGCAGGCCTGTCCGTGGGGGACGCGATGCAGGCGTACATGGTGTTCATGGCGTTGCGGCTCGTCGAGATCTGGCGAGTGCTGAAGCCGAACGGTGGGATGTACCTGCACTGCGACCCTCACGCGTCGCACTACCTCAAACAACTGTGCGACAGCATCTTCGGGCAAAACCGGTTCCGAAACGAGATTGTCTGGAAGCGCACCAGCACCAAGTCGCTCGGAACCCAGCGCTACGCCCGCGACAGCGACAGAATCTTCTACTACACCAAGTCTCAATCAGATTTTGTCTGGAACCAGCAATACAGGCCCCACGACCCCGAGTATGTCCGTAAGAGCTATCGCTACGACGATGAAGACGGATTGGGGCCCTACCGGCTACAACCATTGACGGGCGGAAAAGCGGGCGGTGCATTGGCCTACGAACCGTTCAAGGGGGTGAGTCCATCGAAGGGGCGGGCATGGTCTCCACCTCGCCGAGACAGGTTCCCCGCGGCCGCGGCTGCAAAACTGCCCGCCGACTACGAGCATCTTGACGTGCTAGCGAAATGTGCAGCACTTGATGATGCGGGCTTCATCCATTGGAGCAAGAAGGGTCTTCCCAACTACAAGAGTTATCTTTCCAACAAGCGGGGCAACCCCGCGAGCGACATCATTACGCACATCCCCCCTGTTGCGGGCAAAGAGGCGAGCGGATGGCCTACCCAGAAACCCCTTGCCCTTTACGAACACTTCATCGCTGCCTCCTCAAACCCCGACGACATAGTGCTTGACCCGTTCTGCGGCTGTGCTACCACGATGGTTGCGGCTGAGCGGTTCGGGCGGCGATGGGCCGGTATTGACATCGACGAAGTAGCCATAGGCATCACCCAGAAACGCCTCCAAGAAGAGTCTGACGCGGCTGTCCACAATGTTGACCTTGAGGGTTTGCGCGCGGGGCTGCCGCTGTTGCACCTGCCACCTAAGCCGCCTGTTCGTACTGATCCCGACCGGCCCACGCGGTCACCCAATATCCGAGCGGTACTCTGGGCCGCGCTCGGCGAGGGAGAACGCCGCCCATGCCCAGCCTGCCGACGTCACAAGTATCTTGACGACTTCGACTTGGACCACATCCAACCCCGCGCCAAAGGCGGCATCGACGCAGACGACAACTTGCAACTGCTCTGCTCCTCCTGCAACCGTACGAAGGGGCAGCGCCTTACAATGTCCGAACTGCGACAACAACTGCTGGCCAGCGAACAACACGCACTCGACGATGGCTAGGTGCGAGCAGTTGTGATCGAACGGCTACCAGATCTCAAGATCCGAGATCGCTTCAAGTTCTGCTTGGGATTTTGTTCTAGGGACGATCAACGCGGCGAGCATTTCCGTTGAGAACTGTGTGGTTTTCTCTCCAAAACCACGATTGAGGTTTTGTCTGATGGGGTTTTGGGGTTTTGCGGTTGGGTGGGTTGAGGGTTTGCTGGCTCTTCGCGTTTGAGGTCGGAGTCGGTGGGGTGAGGGTCCGCGCCTGAACGCGAGGGATCCTCCAGAATCGGTGCTACAGGCAACGAGAATCTGGAGAATCCCTGTGGAAGTTGACCCTACACGTATGTGTGAGTTGTTGGTTGGGTTGGGCGATGTCGAGGTGGTCGGCGTCGACGACGAGGTGGGTTTGCCGTTGCGGGTACATATCCGCTGTCAGGCGGCGAGACCGGACTGTGGGGCCTGGTGGCCGGGCGACCTGTCCCCCGAATCTGCAGCAGCAACAGCACCAACGTGTGTGGCCGCTGGTCGTCGTTGGTTGTCGCACCCGCAAGTCCATTCGGGACAACCCGATGACCGTTGGATGGTTACCCGACTGCGTGGCCTTTTGGAGGTGTCGATTGCACCGACACAAACCAGGCACGGTTCGACACGCTCTTCGACGCTCACCGTAGGCTGAAAACCGGTTGGCAAGCAATCCACGGCCTCGACCCAAAACGCGAAGAGCCGATAATGGCTCGGGCGGCGCGTGCGGCGGTCTTGGATGGGTTCTCAGCAGGCGATTCGGTGCCTTGCCGTGAATGCTTCACGAATTGATAATACTTCAATGTCGCGTTGAAGTATACTATTTCATGGATTATTCATGGGACGCAACTCGGTTGCGTCGGGTAGGACATAGCGGGCAGTTCGTCGGTTGCCTGTCATGCGGAGTTTCCCGTTCTTGGTCAGGGCCCGTAGTCGGTTCGATGCTTGCCCGGGCGTGAGTTGGCACAACTCCGCCAACTCGGCGCGTGCTGCCGAACCGTGTTCCGTCACGTAGGTGAGAATCATCTGTTCCTGCTGGATGCGGTCGAATCCGCGGGTTTGAACATAGGAGTCGGTCCCGCCGATCTGTTTGTACACCGAGGCCGACAGGAGGTAGGTGCGCCCGCGGCCTTCTCCCCGAGATTCCAGCAGTCCGCGCTCAACGAGTGAGTTGAGTACTGTTCGGGCTTCGTCGGGGCTTGTCTGGAGGAGTT
>JAHQYN010000143.1 GCA_024421085.1 Acidimicrobiia bacterium | reverse complement strand
TTGAGATTCTGGTGCGAATCCATCGGCGGTTGCGACGGATCTTCTCACGTTGCAGCAGGTGGTCAACATGGTGATCCTCGTCGCAGTCCTCGACCGATGTCTCCAGTTGGATCGTGGAGTGGTTAATTCCGTGGAGTTCACGGGCAATGCGTCGCAGCGCTCGCAGCAATTTGTTGTGGTCCCCTTGGTAGTCGGGGTCGACAAGCACATGGGCGGTGAGCGAGATGTAGCCCGAAGTCACGGTCCACACGTGAATATCGTGCACGAGGGTCACACCCGGCAACTCCTCCATGTCATGGCACAACCGGTAGAGGTCGAGGTGCTCGGGGGTGCCCTCGATCAGCACCAGCACGACCGACGAGACCAACTGCCACGAACTGCCCAGTATGAGAACCACGAGGATCAGGCTCAAAACCGGATCGACCCTCTCGACCCACGCCGATTCACCGAAGAGCACCACCAGAACGCCGGAGACCACCAGAGCCAATGACGCAAGCACGTCAACGGCCGCGTGGCGCATCGCCCCCTCGACGTTGAGGCTGCGTTTGGAGGAGCGGCTGAGCACGTAGACAATTAGAAGTTGCACGACTACGCCCAGACCGCCCAGCACAGAAATGGTGCCGCCCTCCAACTCGTGGTGGTCGTGGCCGACGTGGCCATGGGTGCCGTGGCCGTCGGGGCCACCGAGGGCCAAGCCGTCGATCACCTCCCACACGATGTACGCCGCCACGAGCCACATCAACAGAGCGTTGGCTGCGGCAGCCAGGATCTCGACCCGGTTGTAGCCGTAGGTCCGATTGGCCGATGCCGGGCGCTTCGCCAAGCGGATCGCGAACAGGGCCAGCCCGAAACTCGCCACATGGGTGAGCATGTGGCCCGCGTGAGCAAGCAGCGACAGGCTGCCGGCGACGAAACTCCCGACGATCTCAGCCACCATCAACAGCGCAGTCAGAGCGAAAGCCGCCAAGAGGCTGCGTCTCGACGCTTCGCGAATCTCGTCATGTTGATGGGTATGGGCCATCGCCGACCTTCCTCAAGCTGTTTCCGAACAGGAGACTAGCCTACTAAGCCGCCCGCGTCTTTTGATGCGGAACCGCTTGGCGAGGCCAACTTTGGGCAGGGGTAGGGTGTGGAGGCAACTGAACCAGGGAAACCCGCGGGCGGGATCTGATCGTTTCTTCCGCTTCGCCAGCACACCAGATCCAGACGATACGGACCTACTAGTCGTCGAAGAGATCGAACGGTTCCAACGGGAACTCTCCCTCGGAGTAGAGCGGAAGGCCGAGCCGGAAAAGCCCGTCGTCGATCTCCTCCTCAGGGTTGTACGGCTTCACTGCGTCGGTCAGTTCCACCATTGCACGAACCAGCGGACTGTGAAGCTCACGGTTGGCCCGCACGTCATCGTGCTCATCAAGCGCCTGGAACACGACGGAATGCGTCGGGACGAAAGTTCTCAGCACCTCAGGCGTCCCGAACAGCAACGCGGCACCGAGCGTTAGAGAACCGTCGATGTGCCGGAAGCCGAGCGCAGACAACAGATCCAGATCCGAGAGCTCGGCGAGATGTTCATCGCCCCCGCCTCCCGCAAGACGCCGAAACCGGTCACACTCGGCGTGGTCGAGGTCGGTGATCGAGAGTTGGGTCAGCGGAAACACCGACAAGTCCCGTCCACCGAGGAGGGTTGTTCTGGCATGGGTCTCATGGGGCAGCAGTGGTGTAGGTCTCACCACCGGCGATGAGGATTTCGATGCTCCGTTTCATTGGGTCATCGTTATACGCACGTTATACGCATGTTTTGCGCTTTAGGTTTTGGCATAACGAATGTCGCATAATGTTGCATAACACCAAATTGCAAAACGCCGTCCAGTACTCCCTGGCAATGCCAGCCCGCACACGCAGGAGACTATGATATGTTTTTTGTATCAAAGTATGATACATTCAACTTATGTCGCCGCACATCTTCAGCACACCTGATCCAGACGATACGGACCTCCCAGTCATCGAAGAGATCGCACGGCTCCGCGGGGAGCTCTCCCGCTACGTCTCCCAGCAACCACGACGATGGTTCGGGGACCTTCGCAGGATGAGCTTCGCGCGAGCCGTGCGAGGCTCGAACTGGATTGAGGGTTATCGCGCCTCCCTCGACGATGTCCTCGACACCATCGAGGGAGAGGAACCGCTGGACGCAACCGCACAAACTAGAGCTGCCGTTGCCGGCTATCGAGACGCTTTGACCTACGTGCTGCATCTCGCCGAAGCCGAGACCGCAATAGACGAGTCTCTCCTGAAAGCCCTCCACTTCATGATGACGAAACACGATCTGAGAGCTCGACCAGGGCAATACCGACAGGGGCCGGTCTGGGTCGCCGACGAGAACGGGGAACATGTATACGACGCGCCCGATGCAGAGTCAGTCAAGCCGCTGATGGGTCGACTGATCGAGTCTCTCGACGACGACAAGTCTGCGCCCGTCATGTTCCAAGCGGCAATGGCCCACCTGAATCTGGCCATGATCCACCCTTTCCGAGATGGCAACGGTCGCATGGCCCGTGCGTTGCAGACGATGGTGCTCTCAAGGGAGGGAATCGTCTCCCCAATCTTCTCGTCGGTGGAGGAGTATCTGGGGCGCAACACCGCGGGCTACTACGCAGTGTTGTCTGAAGTGGGCCAAGGCAGTTGGCATCCGCAGAACTCAACCCGGCCGTGGATTCGATTCATGCTGACAGCGCACTATCGACAAGCGTGGACATTGCAGAGGCGCATCCACGAGACCGAACATCTTTATGACCGCATCACCCAGCTCATCGACCGCCACAGACTGCCCAATCGGGTGACCGGTGCGTTGGCCGATGCTGCCCGAGGCCGCCGACTTCGCCGGTCGATCTACACCCGTATCGTCGAGATGACCGACGGCGAACCGGTCTCCGACCTAACCGCGAGCCGGGATCTGAAAGCCATGGTTGACGCTGGGCTCCTCAAAGCAAGAGGCGCGGGACGCGGCCGCACCTACCACGGGTCCGAAAAGCTGCGCAACTTGTGGCAAGAGATCCGAACCGCCCGCCCACCAAGAGCCCACGACGACCCCTACAAAACCCTCCCCCAACAACCCCTACCCGGAATGTCAAACTGACCCCACCAGGAGCCGCAACCCGCGCCAGAAACACCAACTGCACGTACGCCTGAAACCTGTGTCACGCGTTCAAGATCACCGCTGCGATCTCCTCGGCGATCTCTTCGATCCCGTAGTCAACGGTCCGAAGCGCAACCCGGTCGACGCCGACCACCTCGACACCGACCACCTCGACATCGCCCAACCCAACCAACAACTCACAAACACGTATAGGGTCAACTTCCAAATGTTTGACATTACAAACGGTAAATGCCATAATGCCCCATGGCCAAGAACGACTCCTTGGGAAACCGGTTTCGCGATACGCGTACTGCCCAGTCGCTTCTGCCGAGGTAAACAACCAGGAGAACCCGACTATTGGGCCCACATATACGAAACGACCAAACGCACAGTCCGCTAACAGGAGGAATTATGAAACTTCGTGAACACATTTCCGGCGTAGAGAGCGTCGCGAGTCTGACTGGGCTGCGGAGGTTAGCCGATCAAGCGGCTTTGGCGGCACATCGGGCTGAGATCGGCGCGCTCGCTTAAGGCGATCGTGCGGCACTCACTGCCGCGCGTGCATTGCTTGTGCAGTTGCAGAGCTTTGCGGGGATCACGGTGCCGAATCGAGCGGCCTTACAGACGATGGGTCCGATCGCGGTGCTCGAAGAGACGTTCGGACTGTGTCGCGAACGAATGACCAAGACGATATCAGCGCGTTTGTTGAGAGACTGATCGCGTCGATCGACGCGATCCTCGTGGGAACAGGAACCGCCGACCAGATTGACACTGTCGCAACGTTCTTCGACGGCCTCGGCGCGGCGACTCTCAATCGAACGGCATCCATGGTACGGCGCGGTCCGGAGCGGAGACAAAGATGGATGAGCGTAGCATTGAGTTCGTCCGAAGCCTGATCGCTGGCCACATCGAGAGAGCGCGTCTCGGCCAACCAGCGAGTCACACGGGCCGGGGTGCTAGGCTCTTGGAATTGCATCGTCGCGTAGTCGAAGAGGCCGAAGCGACAGTCGCAGACGTGGACACTCAGTTTCAAGCCAGCAACGACGACGAGACACGGCGCTACTCGCAAAGGACGCTGCAGCGCACGCTGACAGAGGTCGAAGCCATTCTGCCGTTTCTGGCCCGCTGATGGAGAACACACCCGGAAAGCGGCTGTCGGTGATCGACTCCGAGGTCTCCCAGAAGCGAGCGAGACCGATACGCAGTCACGACAATAACCGGGGTCTCATTGAGTTCATGTAGGACAGGCGCACTCGTCAAATCTCGGAGATCTGATAGGACCGCAACATTGTGCTGCGATGCACATTCCATTCGTCGTCCGCCGGCCGGGTTAGGGCCGACCAACATTGTGTAGTTCGCCGTGTGTTTTCGTTCCCTACGCGCGCCGGTCGGGCAAGTCCCGTTGCAGCTTCGACACAGCCCCGTTGGAGTGACCTGTCTTGAACAACGACATCGGCCGCATCCGGACCCGTGTCAAGCGGCCGGCCCCAGAGTGCCGGGTAATGTCGTCGACCTTCTCAGCGGAACCGGTAAGAATGAAACGACCAGGGTTGCGGTCTTCGTCGCTGACTCCCTTCAAGGTGTTCCACAACTCCGGAACCCGCTGGTACTCGTCCACCAGTTTGGGCGAAGGCCCCTCGGATAGAGCGGGGCGTGGAGAGGCTTGGGCTAGGGCCAAGTCGTTGGCATCCGCGTCCAGCATCATCTTGGAGCGTGCCGAACTCAGGCCAGTCCAGGTTTTCCCGCACCCTTTGGCCCCTTCCAACAGCACCATCGGTGCCGCTGCGAGCGCACGGCGGACCGCAGACTCCACAACCCGAGAAACGTAGCCGTCAGGTACGAACAAAGCGCTGTTCACAACCTGAATCTACCATTTCCGCCAGTGAAAATATACAATTTCCGCAAACAAAATGGACCATTTCCGCTGCGTTGGTTAGACAATTTCCGTTACGAGTGCCAGACAGACACCGGGCGAGGAAGCCCAAGACGCGCTCCCAGAGCCTTCGGCCACGCTCAAGACAATAGGAAGTCAGCCGATCCGACACCGAGTTCCAGCAACGCTACCGTTCAATGCGATGTGCGACGCTCGCCGCCAGACACACAGGACCAACGTGAAGCAAGAGCGTCTTAAGTTCCTGCCCGGAACTCCGACACAGAGGGCTGATTCGGGACTAAAGTTAAGGCAGCGTGTCGGAGGGGTACCCTTGAGCGAAGTGCATGCACATCGGCCGGTCCCGGGTTGGGCAACCGGAATTACCGCCGCTCTCTCGCGCGATCGCCCTCCTGTTGTGTCGCGGGGCATGCTCGCCGACTGCATCGCGCATACCGGCGTGCGGCGCTCGGTCGAACGCGTCGAACGGGCTGTGTTCGGAACGGACATTAGTGTTGACTGCTAGGTCTTCATGACTGATACTCTGGATGTGTGGGAAGTCGAGTTCACCGACCAGTTCGAACAGTGGTGGAACGAACTCGACCTCGACCAGCAAGTAGCGTTTAGCCGTGCGCATCGACCTGTTGGAGAGCCGTGGACCAGACCTCGGCCGACCTGTCGTGGATCGTATTAGTGGCTCACGCCACCACAACATGAAAGAACTGCGAGCCAGTGAGGATGGAGCGTTGCGGGTGCTGTTCGCTTTCGACCCGCGGCGTCAGGCGATTCTGTTGCTCGGCGGCGACAAGTCCGGTCAGTGGGCCGAATGGTACGAGTGGTCGATCCTAGCAGCGGACGATTTGTACGACGACTATCTGGACGAACTCCGTGAGGAGGGTTTGATCGAATGAGTGGACACACAAAATGGCCCGGAATCCGCAACAAGATGATGGATCGGCCCGGCGCTGCCGAAGCATTGAACCAAGCGCGCACTGAGTTTGATGAAGAGCTTCGTCTTTACGAACTGCGGCACGTCGAGGCGCTGAGTCAAGTTGAGGTCGCGGGGCGGCTCGAGGTCTCCAAGAGCCGTGTCGAATTTTGAGCACGCCGAAGATGTTCGCGTCTCGACGCTCCGCGACTACCTCGGAGCAATCGGCGCGCGGCTCGAACTCGTCGCGGTCTTTGAAGACGACGAAGAGGGTCGCCGCATTCCTGTCCACCTCGGGAAAGAAACGCCCTGAGCTCGAGGTGAATGCGTCCTAGTTGTCGGGATCCGAGTCTGTGTGGTGTGTGAGGGTGGAGCCGAGGATGCCGAGTCGGGAGGCCGTCACGATTGGCGAACACGCCAACACGTACCCGGTGTGCGGGTCGCCCACGATGGCACCCACTAGCGGGTTGGCGAGTGCGGCCAGAGTCGTTTCGACCTCCGCTTGGGTGGGAAGATCCTCGCTGTCTTGGTGATACATGGTGAGTCGTAACTGGTTGGCTGTCAGCGGTCCGAGGGCTTGGGCCAGGTCGGCGATTGCATCGATCAGCCGCTTGGCCAATGCCACGAGTCGATTGGCCTCCTCCGTTCGCTCCTCAATCTCGGACAGGTCTACCTCGCCACTCTGCACGAAAATGATTCTGTAGTCGGCTAGCCCGAGAGGCCGAGCGGAGTGCAATTCACAGAGACCTGCGAGGGCTTCCGCCGATAAGACCGCAACATTGT
>JAHQYN010000142.1 GCA_024421085.1 Acidimicrobiia bacterium | reverse complement strand
ACAGACGGGGCAGGTAGACCTGTTCGGCGAACCAGCCGGTCGGGCCGAGAGCGACCGTGGGCCCGAGAACCGAGCCGATCGACGATGCCCAGACGAGCAGTCCGATGGTGCGCGCCCGCCGATCCGGCGGTGCAAGGTCGGCCGCGGCATATCGGGCTGCCAGGTTCGTTCCGTTGCCAACGCCGATCGAGAAGGACCCTGCAACCAGCAGCGGATAGAGATCGGTGAGAACGGCCACGAACGCAGCGACGGATCCGATGCCGGCGATCGTCCAACCGATCCGCAGACCAGGGCGGCGGCCGTTGGAGGCCATGAAGCGGGCCAATGGGACTGCCGCTACGGCACCGCCAATGCTGATCATCGTGGCCGCCAGCGTGGCCAGGCCGTCGTTGTTGGTGATGTCCTCGGCAGCCAGTGTGGTTGCAGAGAAACCACCTGCCATTCCCATGCCTGCGGGTCCGACCGACAGCATCAGCACGATCAGCGTCCGGCGCTGAATCCTCGCGGTGTCCGAAGCAGTCGTGATCACCGCGGCCACCCTAACGGCTGCTGCGAACTGCCGAAGATTACAGGCGCGTTCGGCATTGTCGGCGAAGTTGAAACTAGTAGTGTGCCGGTCACATGAACACGCAGTCTCCACCCCGGCGCAGGGGCCGTCGTGAGCGTCCCTCAGGCCCGACAGCGCCGCCTCAGCCGGACTGGCATCTGCACCGCCGCCGCTTCGCCCCCACAGCGGTCGTCTCCGACGACGAACTCGAGTCGATCCATCAGTCCTCGCTGCTCGTTCTGCGCGACATCGGCATGGACTTCCTTCATCCGAGGGCCATCGAGATACTCGCGGCGGCGGGAGCCGATGTCGATGGCGAGCGGGTCCGCTTCGACCCGGAGATGGTCACTGAAGTGATCCGCACAGCGCCGTCGGAATTCGTGGTGCATGCCCCCAACCCCGCACACGACCTCGTATTCGGCGGCGACAGCGTGGTGTTCGGCTCGGTCGCCAGCGCGCCCAACGTGGTTGACCGCAAGGGCGGTCGCCGCACCGGCAACCGCGCCGATTTCCGCAACCTCGTGCGGCTCGCACAGTGCCTCAACTCGGTCCAGACCCACGGCGGCTACCCGGTGGAGCCGATCGACATCCATCCCTCGGTGCGCCATCTCGAAGCGTTCCGGGATCTTCTGACGCTGTCGGACAAGGTGGTGGACGCCTACTCTCTTGGGGCTCAACGCAACATCGACTGTCTGGAGATGGTGCGCATCGTGCGCCGCGTCAGCGATGCCGAGCTTGACCAGCAGCCGTCGATCCACTCAGTGATCAATGTCAGTTCACCCCTGCGTCTCGACAAGCCGATGATTGAGGGGATACTGGAGTACTCGTCTCGCAACCAGGTGATCATCTTGACGCCGTTCACGCTGGCGGGGGCGATGGCGCCGGTCACCGTGGCGGGTGCGGTGGTGCAGCAGAACGCCGAGGCACTGGCCGGGATCGCCTTCACGCAGCTGGTGCGCGCCGGCGCTCCGGTGATGTACGGGGGTTTCACCTCCAACGTCGACATGCAGTCCGGCGCGCCCGCTTTCGGCACCCCCGAATACATGCAGTCGGCGATGCTCGGAGGGCAGCTCGCCCGCCGCTACGACCTGCCGTACCGCTCGTCCAACGTGTGTGCTGCCAACGCGGTCGACGCCCAGGCTGGCTACGAATCGGTGTTCTCGCTGTGGGGGGCGATCATGGGCGGCGCCAACCTCGTGTACCACGGAGCGGGCTGGATGGAGGGCGGGCTCCATGCCAGCTTCGAGAAGATGGTCATCGACAACGACCTGCTGCAGAGTGTGGCCGCCTTCCTGCAGCCGCTGGTGGTGGACACCGCATCGATGGCCCTCGATGCGATTGCAGACGTCGGGCCCGGAGGCCACTTCTTCGGCACCCAGCACACCCAGGACCGTTACCGCAGTGCCTTCTTCAAACCGGCGGTGTCGGACTGGCGCAACTACGAGTCCTGGGAGGAGGCCGGGTCGCCGACGGCGCTCGACCATGCCGAACGGCTCGTGGCCGAGCATCTCGAGGCCTATCAGCCGCCTCATCTCGATGATGCGGTGCGAGAGGAACTGAACGCCTACGTTGATCGCCGCGTCGCCGAAGGCGGGGTGGAGACGGACTACTGAATGGAGGACTGCTGATGGAGGACTGCTGGTGAAGATCGAACCGGTGCATCACGAACCTGCGGTCCACGCAGATGGGCGGGTCCAGGGAGATGGGCGGCTCCAGGGAGTCGGGCGTTGGGCCGACGAGTCGGTCTGGGCGGGGACCAGAGCGCCTCTGGCCGAGTCCACAGGGTTACCGCCGCAGATGTACACCGACGAGGGCTTCTTTGCGGCCGAACGCAGCCGCTTGTTTGAACGCTCCTGGGTGGCGGTGGGCAACGCTGCCGAAGTAGCGGTGCCGGGCCGCCTGCTCGTGCGCCGAGTCGGTGGACGGTCGATCATCATCACCCGTGACCAGACCGGGGTACTGCGCGGCTTCGTGAACTCGTGCCGTCACCGCGGAACAGAACTGGCCGCAACCGACTGCGAGGTCGGCAACACGATCCGCTGCCCCTATCACCGTTGGGGTTACGGGCTCGACGGGTCGCTGCAGTCGACCCCGTTCTTCGAGGAGATCCCCCGCGACGGCTTCGACCGTGGCGACTTCGGACTAGTTGAGGTCCGCGTCGACACCTGGGGCCTGCTGCTGTTCGCCTGTGTCGATGCGGCCACGCCCCCGTTGCGTGAATGGCTCGGCGACCTCCCCGACCGCATGGGCGGCTACGGCTTCGAGCATTGGAGGGTGCAGTCCGAGGCGACCTTCGAAGTCCGGGCCAACTGGAAGCTGATCACCGAGAACTTCCAGGAGTACTACCACCTCAGTTGGGTTCACCCGGAGCTGGCCAAGGTCTCCAGGGTCGCCGACCACTACCGCTATCAGGGGCCGGGAATGTACTGCGGCCAGACCACCACGCCGGTCTCGGGCGATGACCGCGACGACTGGCTGGTGCTGCCCCCCGCGGCGGGGCTCAACCAGTCCGACCTGGTGAGCGGGCGCTTCGTGGCGGTGTTCCCCAACGTGATGTTGGCGGTGCTGCCGAACCACGTCTTTTTGATCCGTCTCGAGCCCGTGGCCCCAGGGCTCACCCGAGAGAGATGCACGTTCCTGCTGCCTCCGTCCACGCCCGAGGTGTCGGACGAAGACATGGCCCAGACTCGGAGTTTCTGGTTCGACGTCAACAACGAGGACATAGACATCGTCGAACGGGGGCAACGCGGCGTGGCCGCTGGGGCGGTGGTGCCGGGGCCGCTCGCGCCACGTTTCGAGGAGCCGCTGCACCGCTTCCACAACATGGTTGCCGACACTATGACCTGCGACTGCCCCTCAGACATCGCGATCCCCGGCGGCGACGACGACAGCGAGGCTGCCCGGCTCGGCAGCGGGTTGAATCCCTGCCCGCCCGAGTTCGACTTGGATATCAGGGTCTCAGCTCGATGAACCCCGCTGCGCTGAAGTCGCCATCGAATGCCAGAGCTTCGCTGATCCGCTCACGACGCATGATCTCAAAACTCGTGGCGTCCACGTAGGAGTAACGCAGCTCATCATGACGCTCAAGCCACTCCCAGGCACACTCATCGATCGTTGAGTCGACGACTGCGATCGACACACGCGGCGAACTGTTGAGAGTCTTGATGAAGCTGAGCGCGTGGGCATGGCCCGCACGGCGGCGAAGCCAAGTCCAGGTCTCCCCAGCGACCAGGTTCGAGGTGCGAACCGGCGCTTGGTCGCTGCGCCACAGACGCTCCGCGTCGACATGACGGCGATCCCTCAGGACGAGCAGACCGATCCAGAACGACGTATCGGCGAACCTCACTGGTCCAACTCATAGATGGCCTCGTCGAGGTCGTCGTCAGGAGTCACTGCCACACGCCCGACCAAGGCGTCGAGGGGATCAGGCGACAGTCCTCTTTCGTCGGCGAGTGCAGATCGCACGGCGGATCGCACGAATGCGGAACGAGACATCCCGCGACTTGCCGCCACTGCTCTGAGCAAATCGTCGATCTGGGGGTCGATGTAAAGCTGTATACGCCGCATTTGTGCAGCATACACCAAACGCCGTACACCAGACGGCTTACACCAAACGCCAAACGCCATACACCAAACACCAAACGCCAAGCCGCTCACGCGCCGAATGCGGAGACAGGAGCGCTCTTCGACGCCGGAGGTTCGGCCCAGGGGCAGACTTCCAGCTTTGCACCACTTGCTTCTTCGGCACAGTAGAGTCTCTCGTTGGAACCGCGTCACTAGCCGACCAACTGCTTGGGCACCATTGGAGTCAAGGCCCGACGATGAGGTGAGCCCTATGAAGTCCGATGCGCGAGTGGTGGTTGTGGGTGGCGGAGTGGTTGGTGCCTCGGTGCTGTACCACCTGACCAAGGCGGGTTGGACCGATGTGGTGCTGGTGGAGCGGACCGAGTTGACTGCCGGTTCCACGTGGCACTCCGCCGGTGGGATGCACACGCTCAACGGCGACCCGAACGTCGCTGCGCTGCAGCGTTACACCATTGATCTGTACGCCGAGATCGAAGAGGTCTCGGGTCAGGACTGCGGTATTCACCTGACCGGCGGGGTGATGCTCGCCGACACCGAACAGCGCATGGACTGGCTGAGGATGGCGCACGCCCGGGGGCGTTACCTGGGCATGGAGACGGAGCTGATCTCGGTCGCCGAAGCGAAGCAGCTCATCCCGCTGATCGACGAGAGGTGCTTCGTCGGGGCCATGTACGACCCCCACGAGGGCCATGTCGACCCGGCCGGAGTCACCCATGCGTACGCGAAAGCAGCACGGTTGGCGGGCGCGGAGGTGTACCGCAACACCTGGGTCCGGGAGATCAACCGCGCCTGCGATGGAGGCTGGAACGTGCATACCTACGACACAGCCTCGGGCGACGAGTCAGGTGTGATCCATTGTGAACATGTGGTCAATGCTGGCGGGCTCTGGGCCCGTGAGCTGGGGCGCATGGTCGGGCTTGACCTGCCGGTGCTGGCCATGGAGCACCAATACCTGCTCACCGAGGACGTCGAAGCGGTCGCGCAACACAATCGCGAACACGGCGAGATGATGCACTGCATTGATTTCGGCGGCGAGATCTATCTCCGTCAGGAGGGCGGCGGACTCCTGCTGGGAACCTATGAGCGCAACGGTGAGCCCTGGTCGGCCCAGCAGACCCCCTGGGACTTCAGCATGCGCCTCCTGGCGCCGGACCTCGACCGTATCGCGCCGTCCCTCGAGGTCGGATTCGAGCACTTTCCCGCAATCCGGGAGGCAGGGATCAAGCAGGTCGTCAACGGTCCCTTCACCTTCGCGCCCGACGGCAACCCGCTGCTCGGCCCGGTGCTCGGCCTGCCCGGCTACTGGTCGGCGTGCGCGGTGATGGCTGGGCTGTCCCAGGGGGGCGGTGTCGGCGTGGCGCTGGCCAACTGGATCACCGACGGCGACCCGGGGTTCGACGTCTGGGGAATGGATGTCGCCCGTTTCGGCGACTTCGCCACACCGCAGTACACCAACGTCAAGGTTCAGGAGAACTACAGCCGGCGGTTCCGGATCAGGTTCCCCAACGAGTTCCTCCCGGCGGCTCGCAGCGTCGCGACCTCGCCTGTCTTCGACCTCCTGCGCGCACGCAACGCGGTGTTCGGCGACGGTTTCGGCCTCGAGGCACCGCTGTGGTTCGCACCGGCGGGCACCGAGCCGGTCGAGGAAGTGACCTTCGGGCGGTCCAACGCCTGGGATCAGGTGCGGGCGGAGACTCTGGCGGTGCGGGCCAGTGTCGGCATCACCGAGACGACCGGATTCTGCAAGTTCATGGTGAGCGGTGCGGGGGCCCGCGCCTGGCTGGACCGACTGATCGCTGCCCGAATCCCCAACCCGGGCCGCATGGCTCTGGCCCCCATGACCAACGAGAAGGGCAACCTGATCGGCGATCTCACAGTGGCCTGCATGGCCGCCGCGCCGGGCAGCCCGGAGGGGCCGAGAACCTCGGTCGTCGGCGGCGCCACCGGCAACACCCGAGGCGGTGAGCGGTTCGTTATCTTCGGTTCGGGCATCGCCGAGCGTTACTACGAGCGCTGGTTCCATCAGCACCTGCCAGCCGACGGCAGCGTCTCGGTCGAGACCCTGGGTGCGGAGATGTGCGGTCTGTCGATCGCAGGCCCCAACTCTCGGGCGCTGCTAGAGAAGCTGACCGACTCCGACATCTCGGCTCACGGAATGCGGTTCATGGCTTTCGCGGAACTCAACATCGGCGGGGCGCCGGTGTGGTGCGGCCGGCTGACCTTCACCGGCGACTTGGGTTACGAGTTCTGGATGCCGGCCCGTTACCAGCGCTACGTGTATCAACAGTTGTTGAGCGCGGGCGAGGAGTTCGGGCTGCGCCATTTCGGGCTGCACGCCTTGAATTCGCTGCGCCTGGAGAAGGGGTTCGGTTCGTGGGCTCGTGAATACCGGCCGATCTACGACCCCTTCGAAACCGGCCTGGATCGTTTCGTGCGCCTTGAGAAGGACTTCATCGGGCGTGACGCGCTGGCCGCCAAGCACTCGTCGGGCGGCGAGGGCCGGAACCTCTCACTGTGCATTTGGACTGTTGAGTCCGAACCTGGGCGCGCCGGCGTCGATGTGATCGGTGACGAACCGGTCAGCTGTGACGGCGAGGTGGTCGGGTGGGTGACGTCTGGCGGCTACGCGCACCATTCCGAGA
>JAHQYN010000016.1 GCA_024421085.1 Acidimicrobiia bacterium | reverse complement strand
AGAGCACCAGTGCGGAGGGCTCCGGTTACGCCCGGCAACAGCAGAGCACCAGTGCGGAGGGCTCCGGTTACGCCCGGCAACAGCAGAGCACCAGTGCGGAGGGCTCCGGTTACGCCCGGCAACAGCAGAGCACCAGTGCGGAGGGCTCCGGTTACGCCCGGCAACAGCACAGCACCAGTGCGGAGGGCTCCGGTTACGCCCGGCAACAGCACAGTGCCCGGCAACAGCTCAGGGCGGCCGCGCGGGCCATCTCGGGGCCGGTGACGGTGGTCATCGGCAGGGGATCGCTGAGCGAGTCCGCCGATGCCACGGTCGATGCCGCGGTGGCCCTGTCGGCCCTGCCCAACGTCTCGTTCCTGTCTGCGTTGCGACGCGGCAATGTTCACGGAGCGCTCGATGCTGGCCTGTCGCCCGGACTGCTCCCCGGCCGCACAACACTGGAGCACGGCGCCGAGCGTTTCGCCGACGTGTGGCCAGGCGTTCCCGGCGAAGTCGGCCACGACACCGAGGGCATCCTGCGGGCGGCCCAAGCAGGTGAGATCGACGTGCTGATCCTGCTCGGGGCTGACCCGTTGAACGACTTCCCCGACGCGGAGCTCGCTCGTGCAGGCGTGGCCGGCGCGGCGACGGTGATTGCCGTCGACCTGTTGCCGAACGACACCCTCTCAGCGGCAGCCGACGTGGTCCTGGCCGCCGCGGCACCCACAGAATCGTCTGGCACATTCACCAACCTGGAAGGCCGGGTCAGCGTCGTCGAGCAGATCGTCACGCCTGCGGGGATCTCGCGGCCCGACTGGATGATCGCTGCGGAGATCGCAGCCCGACTCGGGCACGATCTCGGTGTCGACTCACCCGCAGCGATCCGCGCTGAGCTGGCCTCGGTCTCTGAGATCCACGCCCCGCTGACCCCCGCCGCGCTCGATGCCTCCCGAGTGGAGGGGGTACTGCTGGAGGGCAACGGAGACATCGGGCCGCCGGGCCCGTCGGGGTCCCCGAGTCCGCTCAACGACCGCTATTCGCTGCGCCTACTGACCACCCGACGGATGTACGACGAGGGCACCGCGCTCCGCCACAGCCCCGCGAGCAGCGGGCTCGGTCCGTCACTCGAGTTGCGACTGAACCCGGTCGACTTCGACAAGATCGGTGTTGAGGCGGGCACGGTCGTGCGGGTCGAGTCGGCCCGCGGCCACCTCAACATGCCAGTGCAGATCGATCCCGGCGTGCCCGCCGGTTCGGCGGCTGTGCCGTGGCGGACCCCCTTCGCAGACGTGAGGCCCCTCATCGATGCCGCGGCGTCGGTGACCGACGTGAGGGTGGAGCGGCTGTGACGTTCGCTGTCGATCCCCTCTTCGTCGACTCGTTCGGCTTGAGCGAAGTCGTGGTCGTGCTGCTCAAAGTGGTTCTGGTCTTCGTGTTCCTGCTGGTTGCGGTGATGCTCAACATCTGGTTCATGCGCAAGGTCATCTCCGACATGCAGAACCGGATCGGCCCCAACCTGGCCGGCCCCTGGGGGATCCTGGTGACGTTGGCCGACGGCATCAAGCTGTTCTTCAAAGAAGACCTCATCCCCGAGAAGTCCCATCGGTTCGTCTTCAAGATGGCGCCGTACCTGTCGCTGATCCCGGCTTTCCTGGTGTTCGCGATAGTGCCGATCGGTGGAGACTTCAACCGCGCGGACGGCTCTGAGGGGGTTGTCACGATTCTCGGCCACGACACTCTGCTGCAGGTGGCCGACCCGCCCGTCGGCATCCTCTTCTTCCTGGCGATGTCGTCGCTGGCAATCTATGGGGTGATGCTCGCTGGCTGGGCCTCGGGCTCGAAGTATCCGCTGCTGGGCTCGGTTAGAGCCTCGGCTCAGATGGTCAGCTACGAAGCCGCGCTGGGCCTGTCGATCGCTTCGGTGGTGCTCATCAGCGGCACGCTGTCGATGCACGAGATGGTGTTGGCGCAGACCGGCGCGGGGTTCGGCGGGTTCATCCCCAGCTGGAACATCATCTTGACCGGCTTCATCCCGTTCGTCGTCTTTCTGATCGCGGGTACCGCGGAGCTCAACCACCCGCCGTTCGATTTGGTCGAGGCCGAACAGGAACTCGTCGGCGGTTTCCACACCGAGTACTCGTCGATCCGCTTCGCTCTGTTCTACCTGGCGGAGTTCATGAACCAGATCACCATGGGCGCGATCATCGTCACCCTCTTCCTGGGCGGCCCGGCCGGCCCCGCACTGTTCGTGCCGCAGGGCTGGTGGATCGGCGTCTTCTGGTTCTTCTTGAAGTTGATGGTCTTCCTGTTTGCCTTCGTGTGGTTGCGGGCCACGCTGCCGCGGCTCCGCTACGACCAGTTGATGGACCTCGGCTGGAAGGTGTTGATCCCCTTGTCGCTGGCATGGTTCCTGGTTCTCGCAGGCATCCGGACAGGCCGTGACCGCGGTTGGAGCAGCGTCGAAGTCGGTGCCTTCGCGGTGGGATTCGGGGTTGTCTGCATGCTCTGTGCAGGGTTGTTGATGATGGCGCTGCGCTCGGCTCGCATCGCCCGTCTCGCCGAACTCGAGGAAGATCGCGCTGGTCTTCACGAGCCGACCGAAGGGGGTGTGCCGTGGCCGAACTGACCGACTATCTGAAGGGCTTCGCGGTCACCTTCAAGAAGCTGTTCGAGGAGCGGGTCACCAAGGAGTACCGCGGGGGTATGGCCAAACCCGGCCAACCCGACGAGAAGCGGCCCAAGGTCGAACGCCTGCACGGCCGTCATGTCCTCAACCGCTACGAGGACGGCATGGAGAAGTGCATCGGTTGTGAACTGTGTGCCGGGGTGTGCCCGGCCAAGTGCATCCATGTGCGCGGTGCCGACAACGACCCGGACAATCCGACGTCACCGGGCGAGCGGTTCGGTTACGTCTATGAGATCAACTACCTGCGCTGCATCCATTGCGACCTGTGCGTGGAGGCGTGCCCGACGCAGGCCATCACCGAATCGAAACTGTTCGAGTTCTCCTTCACGAACCGCAACGACGCGATCTACACCCGCGACGAACTGCTGGTCGGCGACGACGGCAAGCCCCAGAAGCTTCCGTGGGAGGACTGGCGTGAGGGCGAGGACGAGTTGACCTCCGGGTGGATGCGCGCCACGTCGCCGTCGGGCGACCATCGCTACGAAGGCGTGGTGCAGTGGTCGGAGGAGCTCGGCTACGGCGTGCGAGCCCCCGAACTCGGCCAGTCCGCTGAGACCGCCGACGCAGACGCAGACGCGGGCACGTCTGGCGGAGGTGACGCGTGAGCGAAGTGATCGTCTTCGCGGTCGCCGCGGCGATTGTGTTGAGCGGTGCCGTCGGTGTGGTCGCATCGCGCAACCCGGTGCACTCGGCGCTGTTCCTGATCCAGACGCTGTTCGGCGTCGCAGTGCTGTTCGTGCTGCAGGAAGCGCATTTCCTGGCCGCAGTGCAGATCGTGGTCTACGCCGGGGCCATCGTCATCCTGTTCCTCTTCGTCATCATGCTGCTCGGTGTCGACACGGCCGACGACTGGTCGGTCGAACCCCTTGCGGGCCAGCGCCCGCTCACGGTCATAGTCGGGGCGGCCCTCCTCGGCCTCGGCCTGGCTCTGGTGGTGGTGGCGACCGACACGCTCACCGGAGCCGTGCAGCGCGGCGGCGAACGCGCCCTCGACAACGGATTCACCGACATTGAACGCATCGGGCGGGTGCTGTTCACCGACTACGCACTGTCCTTTGAGATCACCGCCGCCCTGTTGACGGTCGCGGTGATCGGTGCGGTGATGCTGACCCGCAGGCTGCTGCGCAGCGAGATGCTCACCGATCTCGAGACCGCCTCCATGGACCTGCCGCCCGCATCCCCCTCAGCGCCGGACCCCGACGGGTCGAACGCTGAAACGCTGGATTCCAAACAAGTGCCGGGGAGGTGATCTTTGATGGAACTCACCAATGACTGGTATCTGCTGTTGTCGGTGGCCATGTTCGTTATCGGCGCGGTAGGTCTGCTGGTGCGGCGCAATCCGCTGGTGATGTTCATGTGCGTGGAGTTGATGCTCAACGCCGTCAATATCACCTTCGTGTCGCTCGGCACGGAGCTCAACGATGTCTCGGGCCAGATCGCGGTGTTCTTCGTGCTGGTGGTGGCGGCTGTTGAGGTGGTGGTCGGGCTTGCGCTGGTGGTGGCCATCAACCGGCACCGGGCCGATGCCACCGCCGACGACATCTCGGTGTTGAGGGGCTGAGGTGAACCAGTTGCTCGACCTCGCTTGGCTCATAGTCGCATTCCCGCTCGCCGGGTTCGGGTTGATCCTGCTGTTCGGGCGCCGACTCGGCGAGCCTGCCGCCGGTTGGCTCGCAACTGCCGCGATGGCGGGTTCCTTCGTTGCCTCGGTGCTCGTCTTTGCGGGCCTGCGCGACCGCCCGGTCAGCGACCGCACGCACCTACAGACGCTGTTCGAGTGGGTTCCCGTCGGCGACTTCTCGGTCGATGTGGGCTTTCTGGTCGACCCGTTGTCGGTGACGATGACGTTGTTCATCACCGGTGTCGGTGCGCTGATCCACCTCTACTCGATCGGTTACATGCACGGCGACCCCGACTTCTCGAAGTTCTTCATGTACCTGAACCTGTTCGCCTTCGCGATGTTGATGCTGGTGCTCGGCGACAACATGCTGTTGACCTTCTTGGGCTGGGAGGGCGTGGGCGTCTGCTCCTACTTCCTGATCTCGTTCTGGTTCACCGACGAGCACAACGCATCGGCGGGCAAGAAGGCCTTCGTGACGAACCGAATCGGTGACTGGGGCTTCATGGTCGCAATGTTCGTCACGTTCACGACGCTGGGATCGATCCAGTACGTCGAAGTGTTCGACAATGCGGGCGGGTTGGCGGAATCGACCGCCACCGCGATCACGGTGCTGCTGCTCGTCGGCGCGGCGGGCAAGTCGGCACAGATCCCCCTCTACGTCTGGCTGCCGGATGCCATGGCCGGCCCCACGCCAGTGTCCGCGTTGATCCACGCGGCGACGATGGTCACCTCCGGTGTGTACCTGCTCACCCGGGTCAATCCGATAATCGCCGAGTCCGCGGCGTGGGCACCCTCGCTGATCGCCTGGGTCGGCGCCATCACCGCATTGTTGGCAGCGACTGTCGCCGTGGCACAGAACGACATCAAGAAGGTGCTGGCCTATTCGACCATCAGCCAACTCGGATACATGTTCTTAGCCGTCGGCTCCGGAGCGTATGTGGCCGCGATCTTCCACATGGTCACCCACGCGTTCTTCAAGGCGCTGCTTTTCCTGGGGTCGGGGTCGGTGATCCACGGCATGGACAACGACCAGGACATGCGCCATTACGGCGGGCTTCGCAAGCTGATGCCGATCACCTCGGCCACCTTCATCGTCGGCTGGTTGGCCATCGCCGGAGTGCCGCCGTTCTCGGGATTCTGGTCCAAGGACGAGATCCTGGCGTTCGCCTGGGAGTCGAACAAGCTGCTTTGGCTCATCGGTCTGATCACCGCGGTGCTCACGGCCTTCTACATGAGCCGCCAGGTGTTCATGACCTTCTTCGGACGCTACCGCTTCGCCGACGTGCGGCCAGAGGAGATCACCGAGGCTTGGTCGAGCCGTGTCAGCAGCGCTTCGGTCGCCGTCGACGAGGCCGAGGCCCGACTCGGTTCAGCCGAAGAGGCTGTAACCAAGGCCAACGAGAAGCTCGAAGCGGCTCGGGTGAAACTCGCTGCCCGCAGCGCCGAGCTGGCCGAGGCGGACCCGACAGACGAACGGGCTGCCGCGAAGGCAACCAAGAACCTCGAACGGGCCGACGGCGCAGTCGAGACTGCTCAGGCTGCGGTCGCCGCCGCGGTCGAGGCGCACGCCGAAGCCCAGCGGGCGGTTCTCGCCGCCCAGACGCAACACGAGCAGGTGGTGACCGCGGCCGCGGTTGGCGCGCCCCGCCCCGACGCTACGATCTTCGATGAACCCGACACGGGCGGGCTCGACACAGCAGACCTCGGTGCCTCAGTGAAAGCCCGGCGTGAATATCACCCGCACGAATCACCCTGGTTGATGACCCTACCGCTGGTCGTGCTGGCCGCGGCTGCGGTCGTCGCAGGGGTGATGAACCTTCCGTTCAGCAGCGACCTTCACTTCTTGGGCAAGTGGCTCGAGCCGTCGCTGTACCCCAACGAGGCGCATCTCATCGCCGGCGCGGGGGCCAAATGGGCGTTGGCAGTCGTGGCGGTGATCGGCGGCGCTGCGGGCATCGCCGCGGCCGCGATGGTCTACCTGCGCGGTGCGAAGCACTGGGTGCAGCGCGTCGAGCGGCCGCTGTTCGCCCGCGGCTGGTTCATCGACGAGTCGATCACCAGGTTCATGGGCGGGCCGGGCCGCAAGGGATTCGATGCACTCGTGGCGTTCGACACGACGGTGGTCGACGGCACAGTCAACGGCGTCGGCCGTTGGGTCCGGCAGGGAGGCAACGCGCTGCGACGGGTCCAGAGCGGGTTCGTCCGCGGCTACGCGCTGATGGTCGCGATCGGTGCGGTGGCGCTGTTCGCCTGGTTCCTGTCGAGAGCGAGTTGGTGATGGGGTCTCTTCTCGCCGCCATGTTCGCCGCAGAAACAGGTTCGGCCGCGACCAGTTTCCCGGTGCTCAGCGCCCTGGTGGTCACCCCGGTGATCGGCGCTCTGGTGTTGTTGCTGCTGCCCAACAACCGTCCCGAGCATTTCAAGCAGGTCGCATTCCTGTTCAGCGCCGTGGTCGGTGCCATGTCTGTGTGGGTGCTCACCGATTTCAGCACGGCGCAAGCGGCCGAGTTCCAGTTGCGCGACCATCACAGTTGGATCGAGTCCCTGGGGATCTCCTGGTCGCTGGGAGTCGACGGGATCTCTCTGTGGCTGGTGGTATTGACCGGGCTGATCTTCCCGTTGACTATCGTCGGGGTCGACGCGGAGCACGGCCCCAAGGCCTACTACTCGTGGCTGTTGGTTCTCGAGGCCGGCTGCATGGGGGTCTTCCTGGCCCTCGACCTCTTCGCCTTCTTCACGTTCTTTGAGATCGTGCTGGTACCGATGTACTTCCTGATCGGCAGGTGGGGCCACGGTGAACGGGCCTATGCGGCCACGAAGTTCTTCATCTTCACGATGTTCGGATCGGCGCTGATGCTGGTGGGGATCCTGTCGTTGGCGTTCTTGAACCAAGCCGAGACCGGGGTGCTCACCTTCGACCTGGTGGAACTGGCGAACTCCCAGTCGATAGCGACTGATACGGCGCGCTGGATCTTCTTGTCGTTCGCGTTGGCCTTCGCGGTGAAGGTGCCGCTGTTCCCGTTCCATACCTGGCTGCCCGACGCCCACACCAACGCCCCGACCGCGGGCTCGGTGATCCTCGCCGCGGTGATGCTGAAGCTCGGGACCTACGGTTTCCTGCGTTTCGGCATCTACCTGTTCCCCGAGGCAGCGGTGTGGTTCGCTCCGGCGCTGGTCGCTCTGGGCACGGCCGGCATCATCTACGGCGCGATCGCGGCGACGATGCAGCGCGACCTGAAACGCCTGGTCGCCTATTCGTCGGTGGCCCACCTCGGTTTCATCATGATCGGCTCGTTCGCGTTGAACACCGAGGGCCTGGTCGGCGGCCTGTTGCAGATGGTCAACCACGGTTTGTCGACGGGTGCATTGTTCCTGTTGGTGGCGATGATCTACGACCGACGCCACACACGCATGATCTCCGAGCTTGGAGGTCTTCAGAAGCCAGCGCCACTACTGGCCGGGGTCTTCATTCTGGTCACCTTGTCGTCGCTGGGCCTACCCGGACTCAACGGTTTCATCGGCGAGTTCTTGACACTGCTCGGAGCCTACGCGGCTCACCGCTGGTGGGCGGTGGTCGCGGCGACCGGAGTGATCATTGCGGCCCTCTATCTTCTGTGGGCCTACCAACGGGTTTTCCACGGGCCGGCGGAGGGCGCCAACGCCGAGATCAGCGATCTGAAGTTGCGTGAAGGGCTGCTGCTGGTGCCGTTCGTGGTCGGCATCGTCTTTATGGGCGTGTATCCCAAGCCGGTCATCGAGCGGATGGAACCGGCGGTCGATGCGCTCATCGAGCACGTCGATTTCCATGTCGAGGACTTCTCCGAGCCGGTGGCGAACATGGACCTGCTGGGCGGGTCCGGGGCTGACGACGACGGTTCCTCAGAGGGCGAGGACGGCCACTGATGCTCGCTCAGACAGTCGCGCCGATCCCGTCTGAGGTCGTGCCCCCGAATTATTCGCTGGCCGGGTTGAGCCCGCTGATCGTGTTGGCGGCCGGGGCGTTGGTGCTCATCATGTTCCGCTCGGTCATGAAACGTCTGCCGGAACCGGTCGAGCGTATTGCGACGATAGCGGTCGGCCCGGTGACGGTCGCGGTCGCCTGGGTCGTGGCCGGTCTGGTCGGCAACGCGATGCCTCTGACCGGCTTGCGCTCCGATATCGGAACGCCGGCGTTCGTGGTGCTCGCAGCGGTGGTTCTGGCGGTCGCTGGCCTGTTGGTAAGCACGATGCGAGTCAGGTTCGATGCGATCTTCACAGCCGGCACAGCCCTGGTGGCGCTCGCGGCGATCGCTGAGTTGTGGCGGGACCATTTGTGGCAGGGCTATTACCGAGCAGATTGGTCGGCGATAGCAGGCACCGGTGACAGGCCGGAGGGCCTTGCCGGCAACCCGGTGGGAGCTATCGGCGACCAGTTCTCCTTCGACGGGTTCACCCTGGTGGTCGCAGGTGTGATCGTGTCGGCGGTGGCGCTGTGCGCGCTCCTGTTCGACGAATACCTGCGCCGTGAGGGCATCGACGGACCCGAGATTTATGTGCTGATGATGCTGTCGGCGGCTGGCGGCGTGGTGATGGCCGGGGCCGGCGACCTGATCGTGCTGTTCCTCGGTCTGGAGACGCTGTCCATCCCGGTCTATGTCATGGCCGCCTCGCATGTGCGTCGCAGCGAGTCGTTGGAGGCCGGTCTGAAGTACTTCGTGCTCGGGGCCTTCTCGTCGGCCTTCCTGCTCTACGGAATGGCGTTGGTCTATGGTGCCACCGGTTCTTTGAACCTCGGTGAGATCCAGTCCTACCTCGCCACGGTTGTGATTCTGGACGACGCCATGCTGTTGGCGGGCCTGGCGATGCTGCTCGTCGGGCTTGGATTCAAGGTCGCCGCGGTTCCCTTCCATGCCTGGACGCCCGACGTGTATCAGGGCGCTCCCACACCGGTCGTGGCGTTCATGGCTTCTGCGGTCAAGGTTGCGGGCTTCGCGGCGCTCGTGCGTGTGTTCGTGGTGACCTTCGGTCAGTACCGGCTCGACTGGCAGCCGGCGATTCTTGCCTTGGCGGTCCTGACGCTGCTGGTCGGAGCGGTGCTGGCGATCGTGCAGCGTGACGTGAAGCGCATGTTGGCCTACTCGTCGATCTCCCACGCCGGGTTCATTCTGGTGGGGGTGCATGCCGCCGCCACCACCGCTCGAGGCACGGCGGCGGTGGTTTTCTATCTGGCGGCGTACGCCTTCATGGTGATCGGCACGTTCGGTGTCCTCACGGTCGTCTCCGGCAGGGGCGACCGCCGCACCAGCCTCGACGACCTCAATGGACTGGGTGCTCGCCGCCCGGTGTTGGCGCTGGTTCTGACGATCTTCCTGCTGGCCCAGGCGGGCGTGCCGTTGACCACGGGATTCGTGGCGAAGTTCGAGGTCATCGGCGCCGCGGTAGACGCCCGGTCCTTCTGGCCGGCGGTGGTGGCCATGGTCTCGGCGGTGGTGTCGGCGTTCCTCTACCTGCGCATCGTGCTCTCGGTGTATGTGGGTTCGCCCGCCGAAGACTCCGAGACATCCGCCGAGGCCAGGCCTGAACGGGTCCACCCCGCGGCCAGCCTCGCCATCGGCATCGCCCTGGCGATCACCGTCGGTTTCGGCCTCTTCCCCGGACCCATCGACAGACTCGCCCTCGAAGCCATCCCCCAATTGTTCGCCATTTGATTTGCGAGCGAGTTCCTCTCACCGCGCTTCGTGACGTCTCCGGCTGGGCTAGATCCGGCTTGGTGAGGACGGTGCCGCAGATCGGGTCCTCGACTACCATCTGGATCTGCAACGTCCGGCGTGACCGGCGCGGAGAATGCATCTGGCGTTTGCTCGCGGCATGTGTTTGCTGCACCTTTGCCGCGCACCGGCCTCGGCGCCCGCGCGGCGCGAGGCCGACTCATGGGCGGCAGTTCCTGCGTATTGGCGTTCTCGTTCGGCAAACCAGACGACGGATTCGTGGGCCATGACAGGCCCGAAACGGATTGAGCCGTCGGGTTCGTGGGCGATGCAGCCGACGTTCACCAAATGGTTGTCCGCTCGCGCGATCGACGATGCGCTGATCGGGCCGCCGATCCGACCAGCAATTTGTTGCGGACTCGCGTGGCCTCCCGACTCCGACAGTGCTCGCAGGAATGACTGCTCGTGCTCGTTCAGCGTGTGCCAGGTCGGGCTGAAGACACGTTGATGCATGTCTTGGTCGGTCTCGTTGATCGCCTGGTCGGCCGCTGTCTCGCTGACGGGGGAGTGTGGGGCATCGGCAACGGTCCACGCGTAGTATCCCAGCAGCTGCATCCGAAACGGCAACGGCCCTGCGGCCTCGGCGAGGTCGCTCAGTGCGTTCCCGCCGAACTCGCCGCCAGCGTCTCGCACGGTCTTGGAGAGGCACTTCATTGCGTCGGCTCTCGTGAGCGGCGGCATGTCGAAGCTCTGACAGCGCTGAAAGAACGTCATCTTCTTGTCCTCAAGCAGCGTGTGTTTCATCTCGGCGAGACCTGCGCCGACGAAAGCGAGTGGTCGCTGCTCGCGTTTGGTGATGTGCTGCAGGTCAGATGACAGGCGCCGGAGTTCTTCGACTCCGCCGCTGTGCAGTTCGTCGACCGTCAACAAAACGGCCGAGCCGTTCGCCGCGGCATGTTCGGCCAAGGTCGTCAACTGCCGGCGGGCACCCCATTTCGGTTCTATCGCTCGTACTACCCGTCGCTGCCATTCAGCACCGAGAACTCGCACGCCCGTCGTGGTCGTGTCCGTTCCGCCTCTCGGCGCGGCGGTCAGCGTCTCGTTCTCGTCGCGAGCCCATTCGATGCGTTCCTCGAGCCGTTCGACGATGTTGGATGTGCTCGCGTCGAGAGGAAGAACCAGCCACCCAGCTTTGTAGGCAACGTCTTCGATCATGTTGAGCGTCACCGTCTTGCCGGAGCCGCGTGGCCCAAGCAGCACCGAAGTGAAGCGCGGATCTCGCGGCCCGGCACCGAGACCAGTCCTCACATCGCGAAGCATGTCATCGCGCCCGACATAGGAGTGAGGGGGTTGCCCGAAGTCAGGCGTGAAGAGGTTCTGCTGGGATGTCTCGTCGTCGCCCAACAGATTGTTCATACGCAGAATGATAGCACAACATAAACCACAAACTCACAACATGACGCACTAACTCACAACTTAGATCACGACTCTGCAGCCAACGGTGCCCCAACCAGCATTCGCCGGAGTAGGACGGGTCCTCGGGAGTCATGGCCGTGGTGCGGTCACCGGTCCCTGTGGGCCTCATTTGATTCTGGGCCAGGTCCGCATGGTGCAGTTGTGCCCAGGGAAGCAACGATGTGCTGATTCAAATCGAATGGTGGTCTCGTGGCGCTGTCTGAACCGAACCGACTGGCGGGTGTGCTGCGGGATGCCGTGAGCCGCGCCAAGCTCTGCTCGACCGATCCCATGTGCGCCGACCACCGCGCTGGAGAGATCGGCGACTCGCTGCACAACTCGGCCTGTCACGCGTGTCTGTTCGCATCCGAGACATCGTGCGAAGTCGGCAATCGCTACCTCGACCGAGGGGCGATCGTCCCGATCCTCGGCGACCCCGGCAACGCCCATTTCACATGAGCAGCACGGCGCTCGGTGCCCTCACCGCTGCGGTTGCCGACGCGGCCCGAGGTGTACCTAGTGATCTCCTAGCCCCAATTGTTCGCCATCTGATTTGCGAACTCCACGGCCCCGGCATCGGAGGACCGGAGAAGAGGAACCGACAGGTCGAACCTTGCGAACCACCCCGCCGACGATCCTGACTGCGCCGTCCGACAGGCATCACCGCGGTGGTGGAGCACGCCCGCCGCACGACCCCTGCATTCGGCGCGACGCGAGGAACCCGACAAGGCTCAAACTGCGCCCGGTTGCGTCGACGAGGTCGGGGTGCTCGGGTCGGTGGCGGGCACGCTTGGAGAAAAATCTGAAGAATTGGTTGCGTTCTGTTGCCGGGGGCGCGCGAAGCATGGTACCGTCGTCCCGCGCACATGAAGATCATGTGTCGTGTCCCCAGCGGACATAGTCTGAAATGACGGAAGGAAGACATGCGTAAGGTCAGCATCTCAAAGGACGATCGGCGGGGTTCCCCGGTCGTCTCATCAATACTCGCTCGATCGCGGCGCACCCTGAGTGTGCTCGCCGTTGTGGTGTTGTCGGCAACGTTACTGGCGGGCATCTCGTCGGTGAGTGCTCAAGGAGGCGAAGGCGTTCCCGCGGGGGGGGGAAGCGGCCAATGAGCCGCCGGTTGAGACGGCGAATATTTCGGGCCGGATAACCGACCAAGCCGGAAATGGAATCCGTGGGATTCACGTAGGCGGGTCCGTGGTTGGGCCGGACGGCGCGTCTGTGATCGGGCCCGACGGGAAGCCGCTCATGGTAATTGGGCCGGACGGGAAGCCGGTGATTGGGCCGGACGGGAAGCCGCTCCTGGTGCGGGACTTCCATACGTTCACCGACTCTCACGGCAACTACTCCGTTGACGGCAAACTGGGACGGGAACATTCGTTCACTCTTAAGTTCACGTCCAGGGACGGTGTGTACGCCACCGAGTACTACAAGGAAAGAGAAAAAGAAGGAGGCCCAGGGGATGCGAGCGTCCTCACTGTTCCCAAATACGGGCACCTGACAGGTCTTGACGCGACACTACCACTCGGCAGTAGTGTCAGAGGTATTGTAGTGGGGCCAGAGAATGCCAACGGCGGTAGACATTTGAGAAGTTCCGACTCGATACAGCTCTGTAGACTCGCCTTCCCATGTTCGGAGAGTTCAACTAATTCTTTGGCAAGTGCGACTAGTTCGTTGGGGTACTTCGAGTTCCAAGGGCTCGCCCCTGGTTTGTACACGTTGAGAGCTTCCGACGAGTTTGGCTTCGCTTTGGACGACGCGCAGATTAGGTTGACTCCAGGAAGCGATGTCTTCTTCAGGATCGTCTTGGACGACGCGATGTCTCGCCATGACAGGCTATCGTCGTTGGCCGACGTGTCTGTAGCGTTCAACAATCTAACCGACGGCGCGTCCGCGATAACCCGGGGTGAGTTCGTGCGTCACCTGTGGTTGGTCGCTGGTCAACCTTCAGGAGCCGAGGCAGGCTCGGACCAGTTTAGTGATGTTCCGAAAGGCCATGCTGCAGATCTAGCGATTGGTTGGGCAAGAAGCGAAGATTTGATTTTCAGTTGCGATCCAGGCGATCGAGTCTTGGCTAAGGAACTTAGAACAACGTCCGTTCCCCGATTTTGCATAGATTCTTCGATTTCGCCCGCAAACATCGCCGTGGTCGTGCGTCGGTTTGCTGATATGCTCCAAACTAATGGAGCGTTCATTCACAATCTATATGGGGTGAGGCCAGCTGACTTGCCAGCTGATGTTGAAACTAAGTATCGGGTTCCTTTGGTTCCCGGCCGAACACTAACAGGGGCTCCAGAAGCTGAGACAAGCAGCTACGTCGCAGAACTCAACAAATGGCTTGAGGCGAATGGCTGGGTTCGGCGAATCATGTTGCCAACCCCAGTGCAAGAATGCAACTGTGACCCCGTGGTTCCGATGTTTGAGTACGAAGTGGACGATGTCAGCTCTGTTGACCGGGCAGCCGCAGCAGCGTTGTTCCATAGTCTCCTCGCCAATCCTGCACAAGATCCAATTCCCTGGCCCTCTGTCACCAACGCTGTCATGGTCAGGCCCGCGGCACCTGCGCCAGAACCGGAGCCAGCGCCGGAGCCAGCGCCGACGGCGAACGCCACGGTCACCGTCAAGTCTGGGGATTCGCTGTCATCGATCGCCCAGGAGCATCTGGGGTCGAGTCAACGTTGGAATGAGATATTTGAACTGAACAAGGGCAAGCCCCAAGCCGACGGTCGAAGCCTGACCAACCAGAACTTGCTTCGTCCGGGCTGGGTTCTGGAACTTCCGTCCTGAGGATCCACGCCTGAACTGACGCTGGCTTTTCTTCTCGTGAGCGGCCCCTGTGGAGGATTTGATCCTCTGCAGGGGCGGCTCTAAGCCAGACTTGCCAGTAGGTGGTTGGTAGTGTTGGTTGAGTGCCCTTCGTGGCGTTGAATGTTTTGGTTCGCGGTCGGGGGGTTGGCTGTTGGTGCGGGAGCGCGGTTGTTGGCCTATCTGGCTAACCATGTTGGGATGACGGCGGCCGTCTGGGGTGATTGATGGTGTTGAGGTCGTGCTCGGTGGTGGCGCGAAGGGACTTGAACGCTTGATCAGCCGATGGTCATCAGGGTTGTGCCGGTCAACACCGCGGTGATGCCGATGATCTGCCACCAGCGGAGCCGGTCGTCGTCGAACAGCACCGCCAAGGCGATGGTGACTACCGGGTAGAGCGAACCAGCGACCGCAACCGCGCCGACCGGACCCCGCTGCAGACCGGCGATCAGCGCAGCCATCCCCGCGCCGCCGATGATCCCTCCGATCAACCCGGCGAGTCGAAGCGTGCGCGGCAGCATCTGCGGGATGCGCAGCGCTCTCGTCGCGGCCAGCATCAACGCAGTCGCCACGAAGCGCTGGCTCACCGCCGGCCACATGCCGCTGTCGAGGCTGGTCTGTGCCAGCACTACGGTCGCCACGGCGAAGGGCGCCCCGCCCCCGGGGCCGCAGCGGCGGAGCCCCCCCCCGCCGTTGCCGCGAAGGCGATGCCCGCTCGGAGCTGTCCGGCGAGGTCGGGAACGATGACCGCGGCCAACAGGCCGACGACGGCGAGCGCGATTCCCGCAGCCACGACAGGCGAGGGGCGCTCCCCGGCGCCGACTCCATAGACGAGGGGCCCCAGAGCCGTGAATGCGGCCACGATGGGCGACGCGACGGCCGCGGACGATATGGCCATGCTGTGCCACATGGCTGAGAGCGCGAAAGCCATCAGCGCGCCTGAGCCGGCCCCCAACACGAGCGCCTCGAAATCGATCGCGCTCGGCACGAAGTACAACAGCACGGACGTGATCGCGAGCCCGCCGATGAAGGCGGTTCCCACTGAGGTCATGGCGTGGGCACGCCGCGCGCAGAAACGGCCGTAGTAGTCCGACACGCCGATCAACACCGACGCTAGAACTCCCAGAAGCACCGGCATACTCCCCGGCACGCTAGCGGAACAGGCGTCAAAGCGCGGGCAGTCCGTCGGCCACGAATGCTCTCCCGCACGCGAACAGGGGAGTACCAGTCTTTGACTGTCTGAGGATGAACAACCGAGCTCCCCCCCGCACGGAAGCGGGAGGCATGATGACTTCGCCGCCCTGACGTAGCCGAACCGAACTCCCCCCGCACGGAAGCGGGAGGCATGATGACTTCGCCGCCCTGACGTAGCCGAACCGAGCTCCCCCCGCACGGAAGTGGGGGACCCGTTGCGGGGTTGGAAGCCGCGTCTGATCAGCGCGTCAGCCGTCGGCCAACCGTTGCGCCTCGCGGACCAAGGCTTCGTAGAGAGCGTGTTCGTCGGCGGGCAGGGCCTCGAGATGGCGCGCGATCGTCGCTTCGTCTCCGCGTGCTGCAGGGCCCGTGAGCGCTGCGGCGGGACCGAGCCGCCGGACGTTGTCGAGGGTGCCCTGCGCTAGGTCGAGCATCACTTCGAGCGGCACGCCAGCCGCCGCAGCCACCCGTTCGGTTTGGCCCAGCAGAGCCACCAGATGGTTCGACGAGATCACCGCGGCGGCGTGGTACAGGGGCCGGGCGCCATCGTCGATGGGGAACGAGCGGCCGCCGAGCGCCTCGACCAGCGAGTTGACTCCAAGGTCGCCGGCCACCGCGAACCAGGCGCCGCGCAGCCGCTCGGTGCCCAGGTCCGGCGTCGGCAGCGACACCAGCGGATGCATCGCCGCGCGGCGCGGGTGCCCGTCGAGAACATCGAGGCCCAACGCCCCCGAGAGATGAACCACCAGCGTCGAGTCCACGCTGCGGACCGACCCGGCTACGGTCTCGACGGCATCGTCGGGCGTGGCGATCACCAGCACGTCGGTGCGCGCGGCTGCCCCGCCCAGGTCGTCACCCCGGCCCAGACAGCCCAGCAGTTCCCAGCCCGCAGATTCGAGCGCGGCGCCCAGCGACGTGCCGGCCCGTCCACCACCGATTGTGCGGACTCGTCTCATGGGTCGGTCAACGGTGCCAGACTGCCGAGACGGCCGAGGCGCACCACCTGATCCTGCAGGCCGGCGCTCTCAACGTCGAACCCGTCGGGAAGCAGGTCCGCGGCGAGGTCGGCCAGCGGGATGAGCACGAAACTGCGTTCGAACATCCGCGGGTGGGGGACGACGAGGTCGGGCTCGGCCAGCGTCTCACCGTCGACCCAGAGCACGTCCACGTCGAGGGTGCGGGCACCCCAGCGGACTTCCCGTACCCTCTGAGCAGCACTCTCGAGGCCCTGACACACGCCGAGCAGCTCTCGGGCACCGAGCCGGGTCCGCAGTTGCACTGCCAGGTTCAGGTACGGACCCTGTTCGGGGCCGCCCATCGGCGCCGTCTCGTAGACACCAGACACCGCGGCCAGGTCTGGGACCGCGGCCACCGCTTCACGCAGGTAGCTGATCCGATCCCCGAGGTTTGAACCGAGACCGAGGAACGCCCGGTGTGGCTCGGTCATCGCCGGCGGACGATCCGCACACCGCTGGAGTCGAGGAACTGGGTGACCGGCGGGCGCAGCTTCTGAACCTCGACGGTGACTTCGGTGACCCGCTCATCGGCCAGAACAGCCTCGGCGACCCGTTGCGCCATCCGCTCGAATAGTTGGAAAGACTCGTTGCGGGTGACTTCCTCGACCCGGGCGAGGATCGATCCGTAGTCGATCGTGTCATCGAGCTCGTCGGTCACCGTGGCCGCTGAGCCAGCTACCACGTCGATGTCGAACTCGTAGGGCTGACGGCGCCCCTGTTCCTCGGGCAGGGCACCGCAGATGCACAAAAGGCGCAAGCCCCGCAGTCGGATGACGTCAGGCGGGGTCATCAGACCCACCCCCGTCAGACTGGCCCCCGTCAGACCGGCACCCGTCAGACCCGCCCCCGTCGCCGGCGTCAGCCTCAGACCCGCCCCCGGCGCCGGTGTCAGCGTCAGAATCGGTGTCAGCGTCAGAGCCGGCATCCTCGGACTCGTCGACGATGTTCACGAAAGCGCCCGTCGGTACCTCGTCTTGGGGATCGCAGCGCTCCAACATCGCCACCATCTCGCGGCCGGTAGAGGTCAGTTCCCGCTCGAAGAGCCGCTCGGTCACCATGATCGCCCGGGGGGCGTCAGGCACCAGACCCATCCACAGCAGGTAGGCGCCGACCATCCCCGTGATCGTCTCGCCCAACTCCTCACGGTGAACGACGATCTTGTGCCCGGCACGGACATGGTCGCGGATCGCCGCCATCACCCGGGTCAGACCCAACGGCCCGTCACTCAGACCGGCGAAAGGCACATGATGGTAGGGCAGGCCGAGTTCCTCGTAGTTGTGAAGATTGTGCTTGGAGCCGATCAGCGAGACAACGAAGTGAAACCCCTGCTCACGGATCCAGATGATCTCCTCCAAGCGGCGAACCTTGCGGTGGTCGAAACCGTAGCCGCCGGGCCTTTCACAAACGGCCACCTGGTCCTTGAGGACCCAGCGGAAATGCCTCGGCTCGATGCCCTGTGCCCAGCGGCCCCTCACTGCCATTGATCGGTTCATCGCCGTCTGCCGGTGCCGTTCATGCCGGTGCCGTTCATGTCTGTGCCCTTCATGTCGGTTCTGTCACCGGGTCAGCAGGCTCAAGGCGTGGACGGTAGGCCGGACGTCATGCACTCGGATCATGTCCACTCCAAGATACGCGCTCCAGACCGCGATCCCCACAGAGCCTTCGAGCCGATCAGCGGATCCGCTGATCGACGCGACGCCTCCGAGTCCGTCGGACGCCGCATGGACCGCTCCGACGACGCTCTTGCGGCTCGCGCCGACGAGCACCGGCGCGATCTCGGTGAAACGGTCGATGTTGGCCAACAGTTCAAGGTTGTGCCGGGTCGTCTTGCCGAAGCCGATACCAGGATCGATCCAGATGCGCCCCACTCCTGCGGCACGGCCGCGGTCCACGGCCTCAGCCAGGAAACCGGCGACGTCCTCCACTGCATCGTCGTAGCGGGGATCGTCCTGCATGGTCGCGCTGTCGCCCAGTGCATGCATGGCGATCCATCCCGCACCGGTCGCGGCCGCGACGGCTTCGAGCGACGCGGACACATCGTTGATGATCGTCGCCCCCGCATCGACCGCGGCCCTCGCAACCTCGGGTTTGGTGGTGTCGATGGAGACTTCCACGCCCGTGGCGGCCACCGCCGACACGACCGGGATCGTCCGCGCCAGTTCCGTGGCCTGATCTACCGGCACAGACCCGGGCCGGGTGCTCTCACCGCCGACATCGATGACGTCGGCACCCTGTTCGATCAACGACTCTGCGTGGGCGACTGCCGCGCGGGCCTCGACCCAGAGCCCACCGTCGGAGAACGAGTCTGGGGTGACGTTGACAATGCCCATGACCAGGGGCACGGCTTCAGCGACCGATGAAGCGCATGGCCTCGGCGCGGGTAGCGACGTTCTCACGGAAGATTCCGGTGACGCTCGACGTGACCGTGGTCGTGCCCGGCTTGCGGACGCCTCGCATCGACATGCAGAGGTGCTCGGCCTCTATCACCACCAGCACCCCGCGGGGATCGAGCGACGCCTCGATGGCCTCGGCGATCTGGGTGGTCAGCCGTTCCTGCACCTGCGGGCGCTTCGCGTAGCCGTCGACGAGGCGGGCCAGCTTGGACAGCCCGGTGACCTGGCCGGACCCGCTGGGGATGTATGCCACGTGGGCAGTGCCCAAGAAGGGGATCAGATGGTGTTCGCACAGCGAGTAGAGGGGGACGTCGCGAACCATGACCATCTCGTCGTGGCCGACCTCGAAGGTGGTCTTGAGATGGGAGACGGGATCCTCGTGGAGCCCCGCGCACACTTCGGCATACAGCCGGGCCACCCGGTTCGGGGTCTCCACAAGGCCGTCGCGTTCGGGGTCCTCACCGATCGCGGCAAGGATCTCCCGCACCGCGGCGGCGATTCTCGGCTGGTCTATCTGGGGTGCGTGGGCCCCGTTGACCAGCGGCCGGGAGTAGTCGTCGGGCAGGTTCACGTTGGCAAGCTAGCTGAGTCTGCGGGCTCAAAGACACTTATGGAGTTGAGTTCGCGGTAACGCTCGGCGACATCGAGGCCGTAACCGACGACGAAATCGTCCGGAACCGAGAACCCGACGTATTCGATCTCGTCGGTGCCGCCGCGGTCGCGTACCAGCAGGGCGCAGACCTTCAGGCTGGCCGGCTGACGTTCGTCGAGGAACCTCAGCAGATAGCTCAGGGTCGCCCCGGAGTCGACGATGTCCTCGACCAACAGCACGTCCCGGCCTGCGACATCGAGGTCCAGGTCCTTGACGATGCGCACCACGCCGCTCGACTTCGTCGACGCGCCGTAGGAGGAGACCGCCATGAAGTCGATCTCGACCGGCAGCCGGATCGCCCGGGCCAGGTCGCTCATGAACACGAAAGCTCCCTTGAGCACGCCGACGAGCAGCGGGCTGCGCCCGGCGTAGTCCTCGGTGATCTGCGCTCCCAGTTCTCGAACGCGCACCGCGAGCTCCTCGGCGCCGACCAGGACTCGACCGATGCTCCCCTTCGGAACCGTCATCGCCCCGAACCCTACAAGCGCTCGAGGCGGAGGCGACCGGCGGTCCGGGTTACTCGGTGGCCGCCCTCGACTTCGGTGGCGCGGTGCGTGCCGTCCACCACGGCCATGACCCGATCGATCGAGGCGGCGTCGACTGCGGTCGCAGAACCGGTCTCAGACATCAGCCACTGCCGCAGCGCCTCTGAGGCGACGGCCCGCGGGGCGCAGCGCAGCGCTGCGGTGTCGGTCGGGTCGAGCGCGGCGGCGGCGCCTTGAATGACCGCGAGCGCATCCGCGACGAGGTCGGCGTGGCGGTTCAGCAAGGGGACCGGGTCTCGGTCCAGGGCCTCGGCGGCCAACGGCATCAACCGATTTCGCACGGCGACACGGGCGAAGCGCTCGTCGTCGTTCATCGGGTCGTCGACCACCTCGACGCCTGCTGACTCGCACACGGCGCGGGTCTCGGCCCGGCGCAGGCCGATGATCGGGCGACGCACACGGGAGAACGGCGCAGCCACCCCGGCCAGACCAGCGCCGCGCAGCAGGTTGAGCAGTATCGTCTCGGCCCGGTCGTCGGCCGTGTGCGCCACGCACACATCGGTCGGCAGCGCCCGGTATCGGGCCTCCCGTGCCCGAGCCTCCAGATCCGGGCCGTCACTCAGGTTGAGCCGCCGCAGCTCGAACGGCGCACCCAGCGACGACGCCAACTTCTCCACGACCTCGGCCTCAGCGGCACCAGCGCCGCGAATACCGTGGTCCACATGCCAGATCGTGAACGAGCGGCCCGCTCGCGCCGCGAGCACAGCCATGGCGGTGCTGTCGGCGCCGCCGCTCACCGCCAACGCAAGCTCACGGTTCCCACCGAAATCACAGGCGGTCCCGAAGTCACAGCGAGCCAGCAGCGCTGCGGTGTCCACAGCTCAAGCCGCAGCATTGAGCGGAGACACCCGCGCGATCCACAGTTCCGGGTCGCGGATCTCGGCGATCGAGGGGACGTTGGCCGGCTCAGCCCAGGCCCGATCAAGCAGTTCAGCCCCTCCGCGGCCCTCGACCACCGCAATGAAGTGCTCTCCCTCGGCGTACTGCTTCATCTTTGCCTCGAGCCCCGAGAGCCTCTGGAACACCCTGGCGAAGCCCCGCACATTCTGGCGCCGGTTGCGGAGCACCCGGGCGAAACGGGGAGCGGAGGGGACCAGGCCCAGACCCGCCCGGTCCATCGTCACATCGCCGTGGCCCTCGAGGAGGCTCATCAGGCCCGCGACCTCGTTGATCACCACGAGCTGCTCCTCGGAGGCGAACAGGCCCATGACCCCGCCCTGGCCCATGACGTCGTTGCCGCGCCGGCGCGCTTCAAGCAGCCGGGAGACGGCCTCCACCACCCGCTTGGGGTCGGGGTCAAGGCTGTCCATCGTCGATTCGACCAGCCCCAAGAAGTGCTGTCGCATCCACGGCACCCCCGTGAACTGCGCCCGATGGGTCACCTCGTGCAACGCCAGCCACAGTCGGAACTCCTGGGGCGGAAAGGCGTAGCGGCGTTCCAGCGACAGCACGTTGGGTGCCACGTAATAGACGATGTCCTGCTCATCGGGGTTCTCGTCCTCGATCACCAGCAAGTCGTACTGGCCGAGCACCCGCTTCGACATCCAGCCGAGCATCACCCCGAGCTCCGCACCGGCGATCTTGCCGCCCAACCCCCGCACCGCGCCCTCGTCGAGCTGTTCTCCGAGCTTGGTGACGATCGGGCGCAGGAGCCTCTGGAACGATGCCAGATTAGCGTCGATCCAGCCTTTGCGGTCTGTCACCCGACCACGGGCACTGCCGCTGAGCGAACGCAGGCCGGTGCATTGTGCAACGAGCTCCTCGGCTTGGGCGGTGAAACGGTCGAAGTCCTCCTCGAGGCCTGCGTGAAAATACCCCGCCTGATACGGGTCTCGGCCCGCCGTCTTGTAGGCGACGTTCTTGGCGATGTCCCAGTCGACGGGATCGGTTGGCACTGGGCGGTCCTGTTCAGTCTCGGGGGTAACGGGTGGAGGTGACCTTGTTGAGGTAGCCCACGATGGTAGCGATCACCGCCACGACGGCCCCGAAGGCGAGCGGGACTGCGATCCAGAAGTGCCAGACAACTGCGAGAGTCATGTGCGCCAGTGTAGGCCCCATGTCTGCGGTTTGTGAGCCCAAAGCCGTTGTTCCCGGAGCCGTTGTTCCCGAAGCCATTGTTCCCGAAGCCATTGTTCGCGAAGCCATTGTATGCAAAGGGGGTGCGCCGGGTGGAGAACGAGCCCGAGAGGAGGATTGAACTCCTGACCTACGCTTTACGAGAGCGTCGCTCTGCCGACTGAGCTACTCGGGCAAGACATCGAAAGGTACCAGCCTACCGCAGCCCTTCAATGGCGGAATGCCGCAATACCTGTCACGGCCTACCTGTCACGGCCTACATGTCGATGGGAGACAGTCTCAGCAGCAGTGCCTGCAGCAGCAGGGACTCGTTGGGGTTGCGGATCAACGCGTCGGTGCTTCGGGCCAGGTGGTCCACCGCTTCGAGAGCCGCCTCGCCACCCTCGCCGGACAGGATTGTCTCGCGGTAGCGCGACGCCAGCGTGGCGAAACCGAACCGGAGCTCCTCGGTGCGGAACTGGCGGAGCTCGCGCCGCTGCTGGGTCTCGAGGGTGCGGCGACCCGAACCGCGGGTGCCCATCTGCTCCTCGCGCTGGGCCAATTCCTCCAGCTCCCGCTGATGCTGGGCCTCCTTGACCGCCGCCGCGTCTTCGATCAGCCCCCTGAGTTCCTCGACCAGTTCCGCGACCGCGGCACCGGAGCCGTGGAGACGGTCCGGGACCGACCACCAAGCATCGCGGCGGATGGCCAGTCGTTCATCGCTCGCCAGCAGACGGGCCCGGTCGACGCTGCCGTTGGCGGCCGCGGCCACGACTTGCGCACGTTCTGAATCGGCCAGATTTTCGGCGACCAGCGTCTCGGCGATGGCTTCGGCGGGCACGGGAGGGAAATCGACCCTCAAACAGCGCGACTCGATCGTCGCCTGATGCGGCGGCACGTCGCTTGCCAGCAGCACGAAGATCGTCGTCAGCGGCGGTTCCTCCACCAGTTTCAGCAGCGCCGAGGAGGCCGGGGCGTCCGCCGACTGGAACTCCTCGACGACGACCACCTTGCGTGAGCCCTCGGTCGGTGAGCGCGATGCCTCGCCGATGATCGCCGGGATCTCGCCCGGGTCACTGCGCGAACCGAGGCGCAGGTTGTTGCCCTTCGGGGCGAAGACGACCACGTCGGCATGTGTCGAGTCGAGCGCCAGGCGCCGGTGCCGGCCCGCACCGGCGGGGTCGGCCTCGGCGAGCAGTTCGCCGGCGAAGATCTGCGCGGCCAAGCGCTTGCCGACACCTGCGGGACCGACGAACAGGTAGGCATGGACCGGCGACGCCACCGCGGCGCGCAGGCGACGCGTCGCCTCCGGCTGGCCGATCAGCGACTCCCACGGATCAGCCGTCATGGGTTCTCACGCAGCCAGTCATCGACCACCGACGCAACCCGGGCGGCTACTTCATCGACAGAGCCTGCCGCGTCGATGACGACCCAGGAGTCGGGGTGTTGCGCGGCGAGCTTGAGGTAGCCGTCTCTTACCCGCTGATAGAACTCGATTCCCGCACGCTCGATGCGGTCGCGCTGATCACCCAGCCGCCCGCGCGCCGCGGCGATGTCGATATCGAGCAGCACTGTGAGGTCCGGCGCCAATCCCTGCGTGGCGAACTGCATCATCTCGTCGAGGAGTCGCCGGTCGAGGCCGCGACCGTAACCCTGGTAGGCCAGGGTCGAGGCACAGTAGCGGTCCGAGACGACGGTGCGTCCGCTGTCGAGGGCGGGGCGCACGATCTCACGCACATGCTGGGCCTTGTCGGCGATGATCAACATGGCCTCGGTGCGATCATCGAGTCGGCGGTTGCTCGGGTCAAGGAGGATCGATCGGATGGCACTGCCCACTTCCGTCGCCCCGAACTGGAAGGTGACATCGAAATCGTGACCCTGGGCTAACCTGCGGACCTGGGTGGACTTGCCTGATCCGTCGATCCCCTCCAACACGATCAGACGGCCGCTCATCGGCTGTCTCCGCGCGGCGCTGCCGGTTCGGGTGACTCCGACTCAGAACCGCTGGCACGGAGGCTCCAGGACGCGAGCGCTCCGGCCGCAACAACCGTGATCGCTGAGAGCCACAGAGTGAGACGGACACCGGGCACGGCAATGGTCACGCCGAAGAAGTCCCAATCGGAGTCCCACCAACGATCCGAGAGCACATCGAAGCCGTCGGCCAACAACGGTGCCAGCCCAAGTGCAATAAGCAGGCAGAACCGCACGAGCACCACCAATGCGGCAAAGATCCGTCCCCGCAACTCGTCTTCAACATGTTCATGCAACAGCGTGAAACCCAGAACATAGATCGGCCCCGCGGCGAACCCCGCAACCCCGATCACCGGAACCACAATCCCGAGCAGTGAGGATGATCCCGAGACGAACAGGGCGATACCCGCCAGGATCAGCACCATCGGGAACACCGCCGAGCGGTTGATGCGATTCTGCAGCGCGGAGGCGGTGATCACGCCGAGCGCCATGCCCAACCCGAGTGAGAAGAGAATGAGACTGTAATCGGCATCGTCGCCCGCAATCACGTCGGTGACGAACAGCTTGCCGAGTGGAATCAGCATCCCCCCGCCGATCATCCCGACCGCCAGACCGACGTTGACCGTCCGCACTATCGGGTTGACAGCAATGAACTGCCAGCCCTCACGCAACTCGCGCACCGCGCCGCCGATCTCCCAGTTCCCCCTCTCGGTGCCTTTCCGCTCCTCACGACTGCGGCGCGGAAAGGAGATGGTCGAGACGATCAGCGCGGTCGCCAGAAACGAGAGGCCGTCGACATAGAACGCCAGTCCCTCCTGATTCAGCCTGAGAGTGTTGACCCAACCCTCGTCGCTGAAAGACTCGGCGAGTTTGGCCAACAGCGCGGCGATCCCGGTGGCAACCGGAAACATGCCGTAGGCGGCCGCGACGTTCAGCGAGTTGGCGGTTGTGAGCTTCTCGGTGGGGACGATGTTGGGAACCACCGCCTCCTTGGCCGGCGACCACATCATCGTGCAGATCTCCAGAATGAACGAGGCAACGATCAGACCCGCGAGGTTGTCGACGAACGGCAACGCGAAGAGCACCAAGGCCCGAGACACGTCACAGACCAGCATCACCCGCTTGCGGTCGAGTCGGTCGACGAGAACCCCCGCGGCGGTTGCCAAAAAGAACCCCGGTGCTACCCGCGCCGCGAGTACCAGAGCGATGGCCGTGCCCTCGGAACCCTTGCTGAGTCGACCGGCCAACGCGACGGTCGCGATGAATCCCAGCCAGTCGCCGGTGGCGGAGATGACCTGTGCGATCCACAGCCGGAAGAACTCCCTCGAACCGAACATCGTCTCGATGGGACCCGGACCGCGGGACGCTCTGAGCGCCTCCCCCAACCGGGCGGCACCGCTCGAAGGGATCTGTTCGTCCACCGCGCGAGACTAGACCGTGAGAGCCCGAATGCGCCCAGACCGTCAGGTTGCCCGCTTCTTGGCGGTCTTCTTCGCGGTCTTCTTGGCGGTCGGGGCCCGCTTCTTGGCGGTCGTCTTGGCGTTCCGGGGGCGTTTTGCGGTCTTCTTGGCGTTCCTCTGGCGGCTCGGGGCCCGTTTGGCGGCTTTCTTGGCGGGGCCCCGCAGGCGCCGCTCCGCCAGCAGCTCCGCGGCCCGTTCGACCGTCAGCTCCTCGACCGTGTCGCCCTTGCGAAGCGATGCGTTGTGCTCGCCGTCGGTGACGTAGGGGCCGAAACGACCGTCCTTGACAACCATCGCCCTGCCGGTGTCGGGATCCTCCCCCAGCTCGCGCAGCGGCGGTTTGGGTGCCTGCCCGCGGCGTCGTCTGGGCTGCGCGAACAGCGCCAAGCACTCCTCGAGCGTCACCGTGAAGAGCTGTTCCTCGTTGTCGAGGCTGCGACTGTCCGAGCCCTTGCTGACGTAGGGGCCGTACCGTCCGTTCTGGGCGGTGATCGCCTCGCCGTCCGCGGGGTCGGCACCGACGGTGCGCGGCAGCGACAGCAGCCGCAGAGCATCGTCGAGGGTGACCCGTTCCAGGGTCATCGTGGCGAACAGCGACGCCGAGCGCGGCTTCTGGTCCTGCTCGTCGCTGTTGCCGACCTGCACGTAGGGGCCGAACCGGCCGGCTCTGGCATAGATGTTCATGCCGGTCTCGGGATCGGCGCCCAGCACGCGCCCCTCCCTGGGCGTCTCCAAGTACTCCAGCGCCTTGTCGAGGGTCAGCTCATCGGGGGGGAGGTCGTCGGGGATCGAGGCGGTGCTGCTGTTGCCGGCGCCGTTCTCATCGGCCTCGCCGCGCTGCACATAGGGGCCGTAGCGGCCGACCCGCACGGCGATCGGCTGACCGTCGTCGGTCATCCCCAACGGAATCGTGTTGACGGCGCGGGCATCGATGTCGGCAAGACGGGTCGACACCTTCTCCTTCAGGCCGGGCTCAGTGCCCTCGCCCCCGCCGAAATAGAAGCGTGTCAGCCAGGGTTCGGACTCCTCTGCGCCCCTGGCGATCTTGTCGAGGTCGTCCTCCATCTGGGCGGTGAAGCGATAGTCGACGAGGTTGGGGAAGTGCCGCTCCATCAGGTTGACCACCGCGAACGCGGTGAACGTGGGAACCAGTGCCGATCCCTTCTTCCAGACGTAGCCGCGGTCGAGGATGGTGCCGATGATCGACGCATAGGTGGAGGGACGACCAACGCCGAGCTCCTCGAGCCGTTTCACAAGCGAAGCTTCGGTGTAGCGCGCCGGTGGGCTGGTCTCGTGCCCCTCGGGCTTGAGCGGGGCGGTCGCACGGGCCTCGTCGCCCCCGTCGATCGCGGGCAGGCGCCGCTCCTCGTTCTCATCGCCGGCCCCGTCGGAAGTCTCCTCGTAGACCTCGCGGAAGCCGCGGTGCGAGATCACTGTGCCGCTGGCACTGAACACCACGTCTCTGCCGCTGCGGCTCGTGGCCCCGAGCCGGAGCTGCACGGTCTCGCCGGTGCAGTCGGTCATCTGGGAGGCGACGGTCCGTTTCCAGATCAGCTCATAGGCCCGCGCCTCGGAGCGGGGAACCTCTCTGGCGACCTCTTCAGGGGACCGGAACGATTCACCGGCGGGGCGGATCGCTTCGTGCGCCTCCTGGGCGTTCTTGGACTTCTTGGTGTAGCGCCGGGGGGCGTCCGGCAGGTACTGCGTGCCGTAGCGGTTCTTGACCGTGGCGCGGGCGGCTTGCAGCGCGGTCTCCGACAGCGTCGTGCTGTCGGTTCGCATATAGGTGATGTAGCCCTTCTCATAGAGCCCCTGCGCGGCGCGCATAGCCATCTGGGCAGACATCTTCAGCTTGCGGCCCGCCTCCTGCTGATAGGTAGAGGTGATGAACGGCGCTGCGGGTCGGCGGCGGTAGGGCTTTGACTCACGGGACCGAACCACATAGGACACACCCTCCAGGTCGCCGACGAGTGCCGACGCCGCGGCGCCGTCGAGCACGGTCACGTCGTCGCGGGCGAGTCGTCCGTCGTCGCCGAAGTCTCGGCCGCCAGCTGGCCTCACCCCGTCGATTGACGACAGCAACGCCGAGAACTCCCTCGTGTCGCCCTCGACTGCGGCGAAAGTGCCGCTCACGCTCCAGTAGCTCGCAGCGCGGAACTCCATCCTCTCGCGCTCGCGTTGGACCACGATCCGGGTGGCGACGCTCTGCACCCGCCCCGCGGACAGCTGCGGCAGCACCTTCTTCCAGAGCACCGGCGACACTTCGTAGCCGTAGAGCCGGTCGAGGATGCGGCGCGCCTCTTGAGAGTCGACCATCTTGCGGTCGAGTTCGCGCGGCGAGGCCACCGCCGCGGCGATCGCCGCGGGCGTGATCTCGTGGAACACCATCCGCTTGACCGGGACCTGCGGGTTGAGCACCTCGATGAGGTGCCAGGCGATCGCCTCGCCCTCGCGGTCCTCGTCGGTCGCCAGATACAGCTCGTCGCTGTCCTTCACCAACTGCTTGAGCAGACGAATATGGGACCGTTTGTCGGCGCTCTCCACGTAGAGCGGCTTGAACCCGTCGTCGACGTTGATGCCGGTGCGGGCCCAGGGCTCGTTCTTGTAGGCCTTGGGCACCTCAGCGGCGTTGCGCGGAAGGTCGCGGACGTGGCCGATCGACGACTCCACGGTGTAGCCGGCGCCGAGGAACTCCGCGATCTTCTTGGCCTTGGCAGGCGATTCGACGATAACGAGTGCGTTGGTCACGGGGAACGGTCAATCCAAACAGAGAAAACTTGTCGGGCAATCGGGAAATGTAGCCCTCGAATGCAGTCACGCAACATCAGGGGCTGGAGGTTCCCACCAGCATGGGGTCGTCCGTCTCGATCTCCTCGACCGGTTTTGTGCGCAGCAGGATCAGGGCTCCGATGACCGCGGCGACGACCGAGGCGCCGAATATGCCGATCTTCGCTTCGGTCAACAGCGGGTCGCTGAAGGCCAGGCCAGCGATGAACAGCGACACCGTGAAGCCGATACCGGCGGTGGCCGCCAACCCGACGACGTGGGTCCAGGTGGCCGACTCCGGCAGCGACGTCAGGCCCGACTTGACGCTGAGCCAAGTGGCGAGCGTGACGCCGATGGTCTTGCCGAAGACGAGGCCCGCAGCGATGCCGAGCGTGACCGGGCTGGTGGCGGCGTCGACGATGGTCTCGGTCGACAGGTCGATCCCGGCGTTGGCCAAGGCGAAGACCGGGATGATCAGGAAACTCGAGACTGGATGGAGCAGGTCCTCGAGCCGTTCCACGACCGAGACCTGGTCCTTCAAGTCGAAGTTCGCACGGCGGACGACCATGGCGTTGGCATTGCCGCGCAGCGCGCTCAGGACCGGCTCCTCGTCGGGATTCACCTCGTTGAGCGGAACAGCCGGCGTGAGCAGACCGAGGATGACCCCGGCGATCGTGGCGTGGATCCCCGATTCATGCACCGCGAACCACAAGAAGAACCCCACGACCACGTAAGCGGGAGTCCAGCCGACCGCGGCTCGACGCATGCCGACCACCGCGAGGATCGCCCCGACCGCGGCCAGCAGCCACCAGCCGGAGAGATTGCTCGTATAGAAGATCGCAATGACCGCGATCGCGCCGATGTCGTCGACGATGGCAAGGGTCAACAGGAACACCTTCATGACGCTCGGCACGCGGTTGCCGAGCAGCGACACCACACCGACGGCGAAGGCGATGTCGGTGGCCATGGGAATGCCCCAGCCGTCGGCGCCCATGCCGCTGGGGTTGAAGGAGAAGTAGATCGCGGCCGGCAGGACCATACCGCCGATGGCGGCGATCGCCGGAAGGGCGGCCGCACGCGGGTCTCGGAGCGTCCCGACGACGAACTCCCGCTTGATCTCCAGGCCGACGACGAAGAAGAAGATGGCCATCAGGGCATCGTTGATCCAGGCTTCGAGGGCGAGGTCCAACAGGACGTGGGATCCGATCTCAATGGAGATGTGCGTCTCGAGAAGCTCGTGGTACGTGTCGCTGTAAGCCGAATTGGCCCAGATCAGGGCGATGACCGTGGCGCCGAGCAGCAGGATGCCGCCCGCGGCCTGGATGTGCAGGAACCTGCGCAGCGGGCGACCCAGCGCCTCAACGAACCTGAATTCGCGGCGTCGTCGCTTGGGGGACGATCTTGGTGGCGATTCCTCAGACATGATCATGCGCGACGCTACCGGCCCACTGCGGCCCGACTGCGCTTCGATCCGCAGAAAACCAGGCGCACAGACGTCCCCGATGAGGACGGCCGGATCTCGGTCTCGTCTGCCAGCATCCGCATGAGCCGCAGCCCCATCCCGGACTCATGCAGCAGCCGTTCGGGGGAGTCCGGGTCAGGGAGGCGCGGCAGTGCGTCGGGGTCGAACCCTTTGCCGTGATCGCGGATCGTCACCTCGATCTGCTCTTCGGTGACGTTGCAGGTGAGTCGGATCTGTGCGGCGGAATCGACCCCCTGGTGGGACTGGATGGCATTGGTTGTCGCCTCCGAGACAGCGACCCGGAGGTCCTCGACGCGTTCGGGCTCGAAGCAGGGGTGCAACTGGGCCGCTCCGGACACCACCGAGCGCACCAGCGACACCAACTCCATCTGCGCCGGGATCTCGAGAACCACCTCGCCGGTGTAGGCAGCGGCAGAGTCGGGGCTCTTGCGGCGGGTCGCCGCCGGGAGGTCTCGGCCTGGGGTCATCGGGTCATGCGGTCATGCGGTCGAGACCGCTTCTTGCACTGTCTTGTGAAGCTTGAACACTCGGTCGAGGTCGCACACCTCAAAGACTCTACGAATCCGCGGCGCAGGTACAACCACCCGCAGGTCTCCGTCGAGGAGCCTGGTGCGCTTCAGCGCGCCGACGACGACGCCGAGCCCGAACGAGTCGATGAAGTCGACTCCGCTGAGGTCGAGCACCAGATGACTGCTGCCCTCGCTGAGTTGTGCCATCACATGCTGTCGCAACTCCGGCCCGCCGACGACGTCGAGCTCCCCTGCGACTGCGGTGACCGACCATGGCCCCACCTCGAACGTCTCGACAAGATGCATCCTGAAACGGTAGCGACCAGCACGCTCGGCTCGACACCCGCCGTGGTTCCCGGCGCTCACTGTTCTCGGTACATGGCCGCGACTGACGACATCTCGGGGTCGTCGAGGAGCGCGCCGACGACTGAGACGTCGGTTCGCATCACGTAGACGAGCAGCACCCTGACCACCGTGGCGTCGCGGGTCACGGCAACCGTGAGCTGTGCGGGGTCCAGCGAACCCGCATCGACGACCGCGGCGGTGACCTCGGCGTCGGATCCGCCGACGGCCGCGACTCGGGCCCCCTCCCGAGCGGCATGGGTGAGCATGACCCGGGCACGAACCACCAGACCGATCTGGGCGACCACGAGCAGCGCAACCACCGCCACCGGTAGCAGCAGGGCGAACTCGACGGTCGCCTGACCGCGGCTCTCGCGACAGCGTCGTCTCACGAGACAGCGTCGTCTCACGAGACCCGATCTGCTATCGAGTCGACCACCTTGTTGAGCAGCCACGAGATCTTTCCTGTGGACGTGGCCCAGGCGATCAGGATCATCGCCACCGTGGCCGCGCCGAGCACCACCAGCGCATACTCGGCAGTAGCCTGACCACGGTCCTCGGTGAGCCGTGATCTCACCTGGGCGACGGCCGTGCAGACCGCCGCCTCGAATACCAGCCATTGACGCAACAACATTGTTTTCCTCCTGTGTTCTTTGGTGTTTTCCAGTATTTTCTTGGGTTCGGTGTTTGGTCTCTCGAACAAGCCAGGCTCTTCGGGGTCTGCTCAGACGGCCACACCGAGATCGCTGAGCGAGCCGAGCACCAACGGAACCAGGGTCAGCAGCGCGAACGAGGGCAGAACGCACAGCAACAGCGGTCCGAGCATGGCGACGGGCACACGGCGCGCACGTTGCTGCGCTGCCACCCGCCGCAGGCGACGAGCCTCGTCGCTCACCCGCAGCAGGCTGCCGGCCAGCAAAGAGCCGTCGCGTTCACCGGCGTTGAGTGCGGCCACGAGTGGACGCACCTGATCCCCCAGAGGCGTCATCGCCCGGTCGAGCGCGTCGGCGAAAGCGGCCCCTGCCGATGCTCTGGCGAGCGCCCGCTGTACGGCCGCTGCGAACGGGTCTGGCAACCAGGCTTGGCAGCGCTGCAACGTCTCTCTGGGGGTCAGGCCGGCGCCCACGCCGACCAACAGCAGATCAACGACCTCGGGCAACGTCTTGGCCACGGCATCGTCGTCGGTGGAGGCTCGGCGGCCCCGCATCACTATGACCGCGTAGACGAAGACCAACGGAACGATCAACACTGGTTGTGTCCACCCCACGATCAGCGCACCGAGGACCACCACGCCGAGCAGCGCCCGCTGTCTGGCCGAACCCCGCGACGAGCCCGCGGCGACGCTCTGGCGGGCCGCGGGGGTGTCGACCAGCGGCCGCGGCCGCACCCGCCAGGGGCGGAACCAGACCGCACTGAGCACACAGCAACCGACGACCAGCACAACCCTCACAGCGCACCACCGTTCGACTGGTCACCGCTGTTCGGCTGGTCGCCGCTGGTTGGCAGCGCACCGCTGGTCATCGGGTCGCCGCTGGTTGGCAGCGCATCGCCGGTCATCGGGTCACCGAGGCGGCGAGTCGTCGCATCCAGGCGAAACCGACGGCATCGAGTAGCAGACCCGCAGCCACGCAGACCTGGCCTGTACCGGTGGTGAAGACTGCCGCGCTGCTTGAAGGATCAAGAGTCAACAGCAGCACCAAGAACCCGATCGGCGCTGCGAACAGCACCATCGCCGAGGCCCTGGTCTGTGCGGTCAACACCCGTACCTCGTCGACCAGCCCAGCGCGTTCTCGCAGAGTCAACGCGGCGCGTTCCATCGAACCGGCCAGCGCGCCGCCTGTGACCGAGCCGAGGCTCACAACGGCTCGAACCAGGTCGCCGTCGGGGTGGTCGAGTTCCCCGGCCCAGCGGTCGAGGGCCTCCACGAGGCGTTCACCGGATGCGAAGCGGGCAACCAGGGTGTCGAGACCGAGGCCCTGCAGCGACGGCAGCGACGACGCCGCCTGGATCGCTTCGTGCAGGTTGCGTCCGCCTCGCAACTCACGCGCCAACACGTCGAGCATCTCCGGAAGTTGAGCGATCGCCGCGAGCCGCCGACGCCTTCGGGCACGAGCCGCGTCGACCCTGCGCACCGCGGTCAATCCCTGCGTGGCATTCGGTCGAGGCGCGGTTGATCCCTGCGTGGCATTCGGTCGAGGCGCGGTTGATCCCTGCGTGGCATTCGGTCGAGGCGCGGTTGATCCCTGCGTGGCATTCGGTCGAGGCGCGGTCGATCCCTGCGTGGCATTCGGTCGAGGCGCGGTCGATCCCTGCGTGGCATTCGGTCGAGGCGCGGTCGATCCCTGCGTGGCATTCGGTCGAGGCGCGGTCGATCCCTGCGTGGCATTCGGTTGAGGCGCGGTCGATCCCTGCGTGGCATTCGGTTGAGGCGCGGTCGATCCCTGCGTGGCATTCGGTCGAGGCGCGAAGGGGGGTGCGCTGTCACTCGGTGGCGTGTTCGCGCTTCGTGCTGCGGTCGGTCGCGGCGTCGACGGGGGTGCGCTTTCACTGGGTTGCATGTTCGCCGTCACTCTCCGCACCACAGGGGGCGCACTGTCTCCCCGTCGACCACTTCGACTACCGCGGCCACTTCACGTGCCCCCGACGGCGTGCGTTCGACCTGCACAACAACGTCAAGCGCAGAACCGATCTGGGTGCGGACCACGTCGTGGGGCAGCCCGGTTCCGGCCGACATCACCAGCGATGCCAGCCTGCGCAGGGCATCGGTCGGGGAGTTCGCATGGATCGTCGACAGGCACCCCGAATGCCCGGTGTTGAGCGCCTGGACCAGATCGAGCGCTTCGGGGCCGCGGACCTCGCCGAGCACGATGCGGTCGGGGCGCATCCGCAGCGCGTTGCGCAGCAGGTCGCGGATCTCCACGGCGCCGACCGCTTCGATGCCGTCGGTTCGGGCCTCGAGGCGCACCACATGGGGATGGCGGAGCCGAAGCTCAGCGGCATCCTCGATGGTGATCACCCGAGATTCGGTCGCGATGTGCGCGGCCAGCGCGTTGAGCAGCGAGGTCTTGCCTGCGCCGGTGCCGCCGCTGACGATGATGCTGCGCCGTTTTGTAACCAGTTCCGCGAGCATCGAGGCGACGGTCGGCGGTCCGAAATCGGCCACGTCCTCGGCTCGCAACACGAACCGCCGGATGGTGACGTAGGGGCCGTCGATGGCGACGGGTGCGGCCACTATGTTGACTCGGCTGCCGTCGGCGAGGCGCCCGTCGACCCAGGGCTTTCGCGGGTCCACGATCCGGCCGATCGGCGCCACGATCCGTTCGACGAGCAACTCAAGTTCAGCGGCGGTCAGCACCACTCCGCTGGACTCGACCCGCCCGTGGCGTTCGTACCAGACCACGCCGGGTCCGTTGATCATGATCTCGCTGATCTCCCGGTCTACGAGCAGCGGTTCGATCGGTCCGAGGCCGGCCAGACGGGCCGAGACCTGACGGTGCAGCGACTCCCGTTCACGAGCGCCGAGCAATGGGGCGTGGCGGGAGATGGCGGGGAAGATCTCCGCGGCGCCGCCGCCCTGGTCCAAGAGGTCGCCGTGGACCGTCGCGGCGAGATCGACCATCAGCGCTTCAGTCACCGAGCACCTCGCTCAGGCGGTTCAGCGAACGCGGCATCCGGTGCGCGAGCAGGCCCGAGTCGACCGCCCGAGAGACCGCCGGGTCCCACGGCACGGCAATGACCCTGTGTCCGTTGAACACCGCGGTTACGTCAGACAGTCGCAGAGCCCTGCCGGGTTCTTCCACCACGACGACCGAGGTTCCAAGCGCCAAGGGCCGGGAGAGGGCAGCTTGAATGCCCAGGTAACAGGCCCGAATCACCATCACCGGTCGTGCGCCATGCACCAGCCACCGGTCAGGAGGGCCCGTGCTGCCCGCATCGACCACGACCCAGCGGGCAGACCGCGACAGCAGCTCCGCGGCCAGCACGGCCCGCTCGGGATCTATCGCCGACTGTGTTGCGTTGCCCGCACCGAGCAGCTGCAGGCGTTCGCCTGCAGGCACCTCGAGCAGAGACAACGCGTCGGCGGACACGTCGGACGGCGCCAGCAGCCAGTCAGACAGCCCGTCGCCTGTGCCGGGCGGCAACCCGAGCACCATCGGCAGGTCGCCGACAGTGTCGACTAGCAAAGTTTCGCGGCCCGACGACGCAATCGTCAGGCCCAACGCGGCGGCTGTGACTGAGGTACCTGATCCGCCCTTGGGCGACCAGCAAACAAAAAACACGACAACTCCCAGAGTTTGATTTTTGACGGGGGAAGTCGTTGTTATGGGGGAAGTGATATTTCACACCATGCCGGTGCATGTCACACCATAGCCGGTGAGCTGGCGGTGTCAACCGCCGATTGCCGCGAATCAGACTTTTTTTATCTTGCGGCCCAGCAGCACCAGCAACACGATCAGCACGACACCTAGAAGCAAGCGGTTCTTCGACATGCAGGTGAGGTTACAGCGCCGCGACCGATCCCACACCGTCAACAGTCTCCTGTTCGGCGGTAACGTCTGGTGTGGAGGTGTCTGAGCGCCTGGTGGGCTCCCCCGCCTTCAAAGCGGGTGGGACGGGTGATCCCCGTCCGGCGGGTTCGATTCCCGTCCACCTCCGCCACTGGCACCGAACCGATCGTCGGTCGCCAAAGCTGCCCTGTCTGCACACCGGCACCCTCACCAGCCACTGGCACCGAACCGATCGTCGGTCGCCAAAGCTGCCCTGTCTGCACACCGGCACCCTCACCAGCCACTGGCACCGAACCGATCGTCGGTCGCCAAAGCTGCCGAACCTGGCCGGTGAGCGGCACGAACGGCGCGCCGGGGTTACAGGACGCTGAAGGCGGCGCGCATCTCGGCGACGAACAGGTCGGGTTGTTCCCATGCGGCGAAATGGCCGCCGACTTCCAGTTCGTTCCAATAGCCGATGTTGGTGTAGCGCTTGTCGGCCCAGCGCCTGCTGGCGCGGATGATCTCCTTGGGGAAGACGCTGCAGCCCGTGGGGACCTCAACGCTGTCGTCGCCGAACTGGGCGAAGCTCTCCCAATACAGGCGGGCCGAGGAGGCGCCGGTGGCGGTGAACCAGTAGATGGAGATGTTGTCGAGCATCTGATCGAAGGAGAGCGCGCTGGCGGGGTCGCCGTCGTTGTCGGTCCACGCCCACATCTTCTCGGCGATCCAGCCGCACTGACCGGCGGGGGAGTCGACGAGCCCGTATCCGAGACTCTGGGGCCGGGTCGACTGCTGTTTGGAATAGCCCGAATCCCAGCGGTCGTAATGGCCCAGAGACTCCAGCGCCGCCTGCTCCTGCGGGGTCGGGTCGGCCAGCGACTCCGGCGTCGGTCCCGCTACCGGCATGTTGGTGTGGATCGCCCGGACGTTGCCCAGATTCTGTGATCCGATTGTGGTCGTGACCGCACTGCCCCAGTCGCCTCCCTGGGCGACGTAGGACTCGTAGCCGAGCCGGACCATCAAGGTGTTCCAGGCGGTGGCGATCCACGGCACACCCATCCCGGGCCTCGACGGTTTGGCGCTCCAGCCGTAGCCGGGGAGCGACGGGATGACCAGATGGAATGCGTCTGCGGCTGAGCCGCCGTGGTTGGTCGGATCGGTGAGCGGCTTGATGACGGCCATGAACTCTGCCACCGACCCCGGCCAGCCGTGCGTCAGGACCATCGGGGTGGCGTCGTCATGGGGCGAGCGGACATGGAGAAAATGGATGTCGAGTCCGTCGATCTCGGTCAGGCAGTTGTCATAGGAGTTGATCTGGCGCTCGAAGCGTCGCCAGTCGTACTCGGTCGCCCAGTATTCGCACAGCGTCTGGGTGTAGGTGAGGGGAATGCCCTGTGACCAGTCGTCGACCGTCTCGGCTTCGGGCCAGCGGGTGCGTGCCAAGCGCTCGCGCAGATCGTCGATTGCCGAGTCGGGTATGTCGATTGTGAAGGGCCGGATGTCGTCGCTCATATCCGCATCGTGCTAGGTACGGACGCCGACAGCAAACCCGCGTAGGCTCAAGACTCATGGACCTGCCCGTCAAGCCGCCGGTGAAACCGATGCTGCGTCTTGGGTCGGTGACGGGGTAACTCATGGACTTGCCCGTCAAGCCGCCGGTAAAACCGATGCTGGCCAAGGCGATCGACGGGATCCCCGAGGTTGGTGATCTCGCCTTCGAACCCAAATGGGACGGATTCCGCTGCATCGTCTTTCGTGACGGCGACGACCTGCACCTGGGCTCGCGCAACGAGAAGCCGCTGACCCGCTACTTCCCCGAACTCCTCGAGCCTCTGCGTGAGTGTCTGCCTGCGCGCTGCGTCGTCGACGGGGAGATCATCGTGGCCGTCGACGACCACCTCGGTTTCGACGCTCTCCAGCAGCGGATCCACCCGGCTGCGTCACGGGTGGAGCGGCTGTCGCAACAGACTCCTGCTGAGTTCGTGGCTTTCGACGTGCTCGCTGTCGACGACACCGCCTTGACCGACGAGCCGTTCCGGGATCGCCGCCGGATCCTCGAGGCGATCTCGTCGGGTTTCGAACCGCCGATTCATCTGGTTCCCTCCACGCTTGACCGGAAGGTCGCAGAGCACTGGTACCGGAGCTTTGAGGGCGCCGGGCTCGACGGACTGATCGCCAAGCCCCGCGACGGTGCGTACCTGCCCAACAAGCGGGCGCAGTACAAGGTCAAACACACTCGCACCGCCGACGTGGTCGTCGCCGGATACCGGATGCACAAGGACGGCGAGGGTGTGGGTTCCCTGCTGGTAGGTCTGCACGACGAAGACCGGCGACTGCATCACCTGGGCGTCGCCTCCAGTTTCAAGGCCGGCCTGCGCGCCGAGTTCGTAGACACTCTGGCGCCCAACATCATCGAGGATTTCGCGGACCATCCCTGGTCGGAGTGGATGGATCCGCAAGCCCACCAGGGAGGCCTCATGCCTGGCGCCCCCTCGCGATGGACCAGCGGCAAGCCCGCTCAGGACTGGACTCCGCTTGACTGTGAATTGGTGGCCGAGGTGAAGTACGAGGCAGTGCTCAACGGGAGGTTCCGTGGCACGACCCGTTTCGTTCGCTGGCGCCCCGACCGTGAAGCCGCATCGTGCAGCTACAGCCAACTCGAGCGAGCGGCACCGATGGGCATCAGCGAGGTGCTGAACGCCCACGGCTGATCACGAAGGGCAGACGAGCCATTGCCGGGTTCCTCGCCAACAAGGTCGTCTTCACGAACAAGGTCGTCGCTTGTGGGGTGGCGAACGCGGCCACGCGCAAGTACCTGACACAGGATTGGCTCTGGTACTTCCCTCCACCTGAAATGATGCACCGGCTCGTTAGCTACGCCAACCAGCACGGCCTACGCGGCGGCTCCCCGTACTTTTCACTGGACGGCAAGGCTCCGGTCAGCGCGGAGGAATGGGGTTCGCTGCGGGATGTCTGGAGCCACACCCACGGAATCACCAATGTGTGGGCGGCGCCACCTCTCAATGGCAGTGAGCGCTTCAAGGGCAACCGAGTCCGCTCGGCGCCGCGGGTGCATCGTCCGGGCCGCAACGCCGCCGTTCATCTCAACCAGAAACCGCTGGAGTTCATGCGTCGTATCGTCACAGCATCCACACGTCCCGGCGATGTCGTGTGGGAGCCGTTCGGCGGACTGTGCAGCGGCATCGTCGCTGCTACGGAGTCCGGGCGCGATGGATACGCCGCGGAACTGGTCGAGCACTTCGCTGACTTGGCAGTCGAAAGACTCCAGTCCGCATCCCGCGCTCGGCTGGTCGAGACCACAACATGACCGCTCCCGTTCTAGAGCCGGTCGCTCCCAAACCTGATCCGAAAGACCCGCGCACGCCCCTCATGGCTTGATGCTCGAAGGTCAAGCCCTCGCGTTGAACTCGGCGAACAGCCGGTGGGCGCGCTGCGCGATCGGTTCGGCGCGGATGGCTGAACAGCGTTGATCGAATCCGGATCCGGGACCGGCCCAGAGCATCTCGTCGACCGATGCGCTCACCGGAGCGTCGAGATCGACCGTGGCGATTCGCCGGAACAGCAGCGCTTCCTCGAAGTGCTCACTGAGTGTGAGGGCCAGTTTGGCGCCACCACGGACATCGAGGTCCCATTCGGCTGCGTCGAACGGAACCCGGTCGATGTGCCCGAACTTCGACAGGATCTTGGCTGCAGACTTCGCGCCCCACCCTGCAAGCCCCGGGAACCCGTCCGCGGAGTCACCGACCACTCCGAGATAGTCGGGAATCGACTCTGGCGGCACGCCGAACTTCTCGATCACGCCCTGGCGGTCGTAGGTGATGCCGCGGCGGCGATCCAGTTGCACGACTCGCCCGTCGGCGGTCACGCATTGGGCGAGGTCTTTGTCGGGCGTGCAGATGATGACCTGTTCGACCCTCGGATCAGCGGCTGCCATTGCTGCACCGGCCGCCAACCCGTCGTCGGCCTCATTGGTGATCTGGGGCCACACCGCGAACCCGGCCAACGCCAACAGTTCCTCCACTTCGGGGAACTGCGCCATCAGGTCGGGCTCAACCCCGCTGCCGTCCTTGTAACCGACGTAGAGGTCATTGCGAAACGACTCGATCACTTGGTCGGTGGCGATTCCGATGTGGGTGGCACCGTCAGCCACGAGGTCGAGCACAGTGTTGAGCACACCACGCTGCGCACCGAGACGGGGATCGCGGTTGGACGGGGCGTAGTGAAAGCGGAACAGTTCGTAGGTCCCGTCAACAAGATGAACGAACATCTGCTGAGCCTTCCATCGGGGTCACTCCTGCACTAACTCGATCAGCGTGCCCAGGGATCCCTTGGGGTGGACGAAAGCCACCGTGGTGCCCCTCGAACCGGGCCGCGGCACCTTGTCTATGGGAGTGGCGCCCGCCGCGACCATCTGCGCGAGCGCTTCGGCGCAGTCGTCGACTCGGTAGCCGACATGGTGCAGCCCCTCGCCTCTCTTCTCGAGGAACTTGGCAATAGGGGAGTCGGGCCGGGTCGCCGCGGTAAGCTGGATGTAGCTGTCGGCGACCTTGATCAGAGCTTCTTCGACACCGTCTGAGTCGACGGTCTCGCGGTGGTGGACCCCGGCGCCGAAAGCCTCGCGGTAGTAGGCGACCGCGGCATCGAGGTCGTTGACGGCGATGGCGATGTGGTCGATTTCTGTGAGTTGCACGCGTTAGAGAGTACCGGCCTGCGCGGCGCCCGCTGCCGCTGAGGTCTCGCCGTCGTCAATAATCTTGCGACCCTCGAGGGCGCGGCCGAGCGTGAGCTCGTCGGCGTATTCGAGATCGCCGCCCACCGGCAGGCCCATGGCGATCCGGGTGACCCGCACCCCCATCGGCTTGAGGTACTTCACGAGCAGCGCCGCGGTGGCTTCACCTTCGAGGTTGGGGTTGGTCGCAACGATCACCTCGGTAACGTCTTCGTCAGCGACCCGTCTCAGCAACTCCTTGACCCGCAGTTGCTCCACGCCGACACCGTCGATCGGGCTGAACGCACCTCCCAATACGTGGTAGCGGCCCCGAAACTCCTGCGTGCGCTCTATCGCAACGATGTCCTGGCTGTCCTCGACCACGCAGAGTAGCCCGTCGTGGCGGCGCGGATTGCGACATATCGAGCATTCGTCTCCTGATTCGGAGAGGTTGAAGCAGCGTTGGCAGAACGACACCCGCTCCTTGGCTTCGATGATCGCCCGAGAGAGCAGCAGGGCATCCTCGCGCGGCACCTTGAGCAGGTAGAACGCAACCCGTTGCGCCGATTTGGGGCCGATCCCCGGTAGCCGACCGAGCTGGTCGATCAACTCCTGCACTGAATTGGAGTAGCTCACCGGCCCGCCCTGGATTCGGCGGGAGCGTCGATCTCGGCACCCGGGAATGCCTCGTTGAGAAGCTCGACCACCTGGTCGGTGTGCGAAGACGCATCAATGAGCTCGTCGAGGTCAAGCCCGTCGGAGTCCACCGGGTCGGCCCCCGCGGTCTCATCGAAGCCTGTTGCGCCGCCGCTCGGTTCGGGGTCGTTGGTTGCATCATCTGCGGGAACCGCGGGCAGATCGACGGGTGCAGCTTCGACAGGGGCGGCTTCGACAGGGGCGGCTTCGACAGGGGCGGCTTCAACAGGTTTGGCTTCGACGGGCTCGGGTGCGACGGGGTTGGCTTCGGCGGGTTTGGGTTCGGCGGGGGGACGGGGGGGGGGGGCGGCGGGGGTGCGCAGGGTGGGCTTCAATTGGTTTGGCTGCGCGGGGTTCGGTTGCGACGGGTTCGGCTTCGACGGGTTCGGCTTCGACGGGGGAACGGCGGGTGACGGCTCGGGTTTCAGCAGAGCCATTCTCGGGTTCCTCATCGGCGAGAGCTGGGACTTCGGGTGCCGAATCGGGGCCGAACTCATCGACTAGGGCCTGCCAGAGTCGCTGCAGCGCCTCGGGGGGGCGCGGCCTGTCGGGGCCGAGCAGGCTGTTGGCCCTTGCGACCACCAGGTCGCGTCCCAGCGCAAGATGCTGTTCGGCCAACGCGACCACTTCTCTCGGAGAATCGGGTTGCAGTGACCGGATGTCTTGTTGTCCGGCCGCGTCGGCGAGACCATTCAGCCGCTGTGGGGGCGGCAGTTCAGGTGTTCTGCGGGGTGCTTGTACCTGCCGAGGCTCAGCCGTCTCTCGCCCAACCTCCGACGCGGGAGGGACTGTCGACACGGTCGCAGCCTCGGCCCGCGCATCCACGACCGGCGACGCCTGAGCAGCCGGAACCGGGGGAGACTCGGCAGAGGACCCCGCGGCCGGGGCGGCCGGTGCCGGTGCGGTTGGGGTCGGGGCAGCTGCGGCCGGTGCAGCCGGAGCACCGGAAGCGAGACGGGACTCCAGTCGTTCGATGCGCTCGAGCAGCGAGTCGACCGAACCGTCGCCTGCAGGTCGGCAGAGCCGCACCAGCGCCACTTCGAGGTGGACCCGCGGATCGGGCGCCTGACGCATCTCCACGAGCGCGGTCCCCAGAGTCTCCAGAGCCCGCGTGAGTTGCAGCGCAGACATCTGTTCGGCGATCCCCGAGGCGCGTTCCTGTTCGGCGGCGGTGATCCGCGGCGGGGGAGACCCCATGAGGGTCAAGAACGCGTCCCGCAGCCCCGCGAGCAGCATCTCACCGATGGTCCGGGGATCACGGCCGCGGCCCGTCGCCTCGCCCACCGCGGTGAGCGCCTCCGCGGTGCGCGCCTCCGCGGTGCTCTTGGCAGCGAGCGCTTGCAGCAGTTGGTCGGTCGTCTGGTCGATCTCGACCGCGCCGCCTGCGGCCACCACCCGATCCAGCGCACTCAGCGTGTCGCGGACCGATCCGCCGCCAACCGACACCACGTAGTCGACCGCATCGTCGCCTACGTCGAGCCCGGCGTCCTCGATGACCCAGCGGACATGGGCGGTCATCTCCTGTGCACCGAGAAGTCCGAGCCCGAACACCTGGCAACGGCTCCGAATCGTGTCGACGACCTTGTGCGGCTCGGTTGTGGCAAGCACCCAGACAACATGGCCGGGCGGCTCCTCGAGCGTCTTCAACAGGGAGTTCTCTGCCCCCCTGGTCAACATGTGGACCTCGTCGAGGATGTAGACCTTCATCTGGCCCGGGTTGCCGAGGTTGACCTTGCTCAACAGGTCGCGCATGTCCTCGACGCCGTTGTTGCTCGCCGCGTCGAGTTCGTGCAGGTCAAAGGAACGACCCTGCTCGATGGCCACGCAGCTTTCGCAGGTGCCGCACGGTTCGGAGTCTTCGCCGAGGTTCTCGCAGTTGAGCGCTTTGGCGAGTACCCGGGCTGAACTGGTCTTGCCGGTGCCTCGCGGGCCGTGGAACAGGTAGGCGTGGCCGACCTGGTCTGTCGCTACGGCGTTGCGCAGGGCGGCAACGATGTGGGCTTGGCCGCGTATCTCGGAGAATTTCTGCGGTCGGTAGCGGCGGTAGAGGGACTGATAGGCCATGCGGGGCCAATCCTACTGTGCGCCTGTGACAGGGCTGCCAGACCCTTGCCACTCAAAACGCAGGTTCCCGTTTCCGGGAGTGACGGCCAGGCTGTCTGCGGCACACAGGCGGCGCCGCTGAGAGCTGCTGCCTTCCGGCCCTGACCCGGTTCACGGACGCCTGTTGCACAGGACCCGACCGCCACACCCCGAAACGGGAACGGTGATTCCATGCTATCGTGTTGAGCCGATGCCCGCACCACGGGTGTACCCGGAGGGTTGCCAGAGCGGCCGAATGGGCACGCTTGGAAAGCGTGTGAGGTGCAAGCCTCCGTGGGTTCAAATCCCACACCCTCCGCCAGATTTTTTTCCGGAGCGCCTTCGCCACTCCATCAGACCCACGGTGGTACCGCAACGTCTGGCGGTGAATCGGCGCGGGTACTTCGCCGCGTTGCAACCCTCCCCGTAGACGGTCTTCCCCCTCGCTTGCCGACCATTAGTTGTGACCGGCGCGAGGCTTGGCGATGGGGCGAAACCGTTCGTCGTAGTAGACGCAGGTCAGTCGATAGAAAGCCGCAGCACCGATGACTGCGGTCTTGCCCGAATCCCCCGGGGTGTTCGACACGTTGAAGTCGTCCTCAAACAACTCTCCAAGTCGGACTTCCCAAATCCAGACGACGTTGCCCCTTTCACCGCGTGTGTAGCTGCCGTCACGATCGGCAAGAACGTAGCGGCAGAGCAGGTGCGCTCCAGGTTTCGGCAGGTGCCCCTTCGGCATGTTGCCTTCAAGCGCAACCTTGATCTCCAGATTCTGGGAGGTTCCACGCCGAGACACAAGGTCGGGGAACTGGTGGGGAGCGTTGCTCTCGTAGACACCACCGGAGTTCCCATGCAGGGCCGATCTCAGGAGGTTGCCTATGATCGCAGACAGATTGGCCAGCTCTACCACCTCGGCGAGGGGTCGTGTTCCTGTATTGACGAGCTGCTCATCGATCCGATCCAGTGTCGCGTAGGTGGACTCGATGGCGGAGGGGATCCATTCCTCATCCAATCCGGTGACGGAACGTGTGGCTGTGATGCCACGGCTTGCACCAGTCGGGGATACCCGCGGCGGATAGTGGACCGGGGCGTTCGTCCCCGCCACCTGGGCTTCTGCAAGCTTGATGAGATCAGAGAGTGGCAGGCCCAGCGCTTGGGCGAGACGAAATGCTGCCGCAACACTGAGGTGTCGCTCGCCTCTCTCAACAAGTCCGATGTGAGTGCGATGGCGACCAGCTTCATCTGCGAGGTCCTCTAATGACCAATTGCGTTCACCGCGGAGTCTGGCGACAATCGCGCCCACGGCTCGAGCCAACGTTCTTGCCGCGTCGTCTGCATGATCCTCGAGAGGTGTCGTACCCATGGTTTACAATCGTATGACCAGCGAGAGACACGTCTATGAGACTATAGTCTCATAGAGTCGTACTCTTCCAAGTAATGGAGGTGGAGCGGAATGGCCCAACTGAAAGTGATGGACCTGTTCTGTGGCACGGGCGGGTTCTCGAAAGGGTTCGAGAACACAGGTGTCTTCTCCGTCGTGTTCGGCATCGATGTGCTGCCTGCCGCTATTGAGACCTTTCGCCTCAACCACTCAGCCGCGATCGCGCTCAACGAGGACATACGGAAAGTACCACTTGAGCACGTGTCGCACCGAGCCAAGCTGAAGCAGGGCGAAGTGGACGTTATCGTGGGAGGGCCTCCTTGCCAGGGCTTCTCGTCGATCCGCCCATTTCGGTCCGCTGTCGAGGACGACCCGCGGAACTCGCTTTTTGAAGAGTTCGCTGGATACGTCAGCTACTTCAGACCGCCCGTGTTCGTGATGGAGAACGTTGTGGGCCTGGCTACCCACAACCGCGGGACATCAATCGAACAGATGCAGGACCGCTTCGACATGCTCGGCTACACGTCGGACTGGCGAATTCTCAACGCGGCCCATTTCGGCGTTCCTCAGAAGCGGGAGCGCCTCGTGATGGTCGGCGTTCAACATGGAAGCAAACCCCGGTTCCCCTCGCCAACTCACGCAGGCGAGTTCCGCACAATCGGCGTTCGCGACCCTGCACGGCGGCTCCTACCACCACCACTTCCCGATCAACCAGAACTGTTCGCAATCGACGAAGAGTCGAAACTGCCCTCCGCGCTGACCACCATGGAGGCGATAGGGGATCTTCCCCCGGTTGCCGCAGGCGAAGCCGCGAACGAGTACGACCTTCTCCCACAGAACGACTATCAGGCGGCACGGCGCCAGCGTGCAAACCACCTTGACCTCCATGTGGCGACGGGCCACACCGAACGCATGCTCAAGATTATCCGCCATTCCGGTTCGAACATCAGTTCCGTACCGCAACACCTGATCACATCGGGATTCTCGTCGTGCTATTCGCGGCTCGATCCCGATGAACCTGCGGTGACGCTGACCGTCAACTTCGTACACCCAGCTTCGAACAAGTGCATCCACCCTTTCCAGGACCGTGCGCTCACCCTGCGCGAGGGAGCAAGGCTGCAGTCGTTTGACGACGACTTCGTGTTCTCCGGCACACGCACACAGATCGCGAAGCAGATCGGCAACGCTGTACCGCCACTGCTGGGCCAAGCCATAGCCGAATCCGTGCTGGACATACTCAAGTAGCCGTCGAACGCGGCTTCGACTCACTCGATCCACTCGACGCGTCAGCAGCAAGACGGAAATTGGGTGCCACGACCGCGCATGATCGGGTTGAATCGACGGTTCATGCTCGTGTCGCTCACATCGACGGCCCCTGAGGCATCCGATCTGGGGTTCCTGCTGCACGAGCACCCTGACCGGGTGCGGTCGGTGGATGTCGGCTTCGGACGCGCCGATGTCTTCTATCCCGAGGCGACGCCTCAGCGCTGCACGGCGACGCTGTTCGTGGAGGTCAACCCGATCGACCTGGCGCGGGGGTCCAAAGCACGTCAACCCCAGGGTCTTGCACCCTACGTGAACGATCGGCCCTACGTGTCGTCGTCAATGCTCAGCGTCGCCCTCGGTCGTCTGTTCGGCACCGCGTTGAGCGGCCCACATGTAACTACGCGACAACCGCGGATTTGTCAAGTGGGCTCGCTCGCGGTCAGGCTCGGTTGAGGAGGTTGAGTCGAACTGTCGCGATCTTCTCGCAATCGCGGATTGGTGTGTCAGGACCAGAGGGCGTTGATGGGGATGGCTTCGATTTGGTCTGTGAGGTGGTATTTGTTGCGGCCGGTGTGGAGGACGGCGCCTGCTGCGAATCGGGGG
>JAHQYN010000141.1 GCA_024421085.1 Acidimicrobiia bacterium | reverse complement strand
GTAGCCGCCGCCGGACGCGGTGCGGGTGTAGAGCGTCTCGCGTTCGTCGCTCTGGAAGGCGATCTTGGCAGCGGCGGTGTCGTCGTCGGCGATGGTCACAGTGGCGGTGTCTTGGCCGAGCACCGCGGCCCAGCCGACGGCATCGCTGGAGACTGTCACGGTGAAGGTTTCGTCGCCCTCCACAAATTCGTCGATGTTGATCTCTATCTGCTGGGTTGCCGTGTTGTCGCCCTCGGCGACTTTCAGTGTCCGCGGCAGCATGCGCAGGTCCGCTGCGGAGGCCAGGCCGGGGCCGGGAACAAAATTGGGGTCGTCGAACCCGTAGGCCAGTTTCAGGGTCAGGCCGCCTGCGGGCGCGGGCTGACCCAGCGTCAGCTGCAGCCTCGCCACCGACCCTCTCGTGGCTTCTGAAACCGTCCACGAGGGATCGATAAGATACGTCTTGGTGGACTCGCTCACGGTCACTGTCACCGAGTCCAACGACAGGGTCGCGGGGTAGTCGGTGTCGCTGCCCGACGCGGCGTGGGTGACCGTCGAGACACCGGCATCCACACCGGTGACGGTCACCGTCTGCAGCGCCTGCCAGTCCGCTGATGTGAACGTCAGCATCGCCGGCGATACCGTGGCTGTGGCTGGCGTGCCGCTCGTAACGGTGATGATCACATCAGCGCTGGGCGCGGTGTTGAGCCTCACCGTGTAGGTGGTGGTGAGGTTCTCGAACACGGTCAGCGTCTGTCTGCTCACACGTATCCCCGCGACGTCGTCGTCGCGGATGTTCAACGTCACGGGCACCACCGTCACGTCGGTGACTGTGGTGGTGAGCACGACTGTCTCCGGCTCTTGGCCTTCGGCGTCGTCGTCGCTGACGATGGTCACCGTGCCGGTTGCCGAGGTCTGGCCCGCGGGGATCGTGAACGCACCCGGCAACGTGTAGTCAGACGTTGCGGTCGCTGAACTGGCACTGGTGGCGCTCAACTGCACTGACACGTCAGACATCAGCACCCGGTCCAGCGTCGCGGTCACGGTCACCGTGCCGCCGCCTTCGCCAATGGTGTCCATGGGCGCGTCCGTGGTCAGTGTCAGCACCGGCGGGAGGCGCATCAAGGTCACCGTGTAGGTCATGGTGCTGCCGTCGGAACCGGTGACGGTCACCGCCACTGCGAGGCTTGCCGAGGGGGTCACCGCAGACACGTCTACGGCGGTGCTTGCCGAGCCGCTGGTCACGGTCTGTGCGGCGCCGCTCGTGGGCGTCACCGTCACGGTCGCGGCCAGGCCGTCGACTGCGGTCGGGGTGAACTTCACATGCGTGACCGCGCCGTCGAGCGTCGCCGTGTAGGCGGTGGTTGAGAGCAGGAACGCCGGCGACAGCGCCACCGTGCCTGCGAAGGTCGACCCGTTGCTGCTTGTTTGCAGCGTCAAGCCGCTCAGCTCTGCTGATGCTGGCCCCTGCCCCAGGTAGCGGGCCAGCAGGTATTCCTTGTTGTTGGGTGTTGCGCTGTTCTTGGAATCCCAGGCGTTGTCGGCCGTGCCAGCCACGATGATCTTGTTGCGGGAGTCGAGCCCGACCGCCAGGGCCTGGTCGGCACCGCCCGTCGCGTTGGTGCGGACCATACCCGAACCGCCGAACTGTGTGTCCAAGTTGCCGTTGGCGCTGAGACGGGCCACGGCGATGTCGCTGATACGCGGGCCGGAGTCGCGCGTCACCGCGTATCCGGCTGCGATGATCTTGTTGTTGGACTGCACCGTCACCGCATTGAACACCGCGTTGCGGGCCCCAGGGAACTGTACCGGCGCCAAGCCGTCGCTGCTGAAGGTCGCGTCGATGACTCCGGCGTCGGTGTAGCGGACCACCGGCGCCGTGGTCTGCTGGCTGGCTGATCCGACCACGATGATCCTGTTGTCGGACTGCACCGCCAACGCTAAGGCCCGGTCCACGCTTTTGGCTCCGAGACCGGTGGTTACCAGTCCGGTGCCGGTCATCACACCGTTGATGTCCATCGTGTCTCCGAAAGCGGTGTCGGCGCTGAGGTCGGTGCTGTTGACTCGATAGACCGCGAAGTCGTCGTCGGTGCCGTTGTGGAGGTAGCCAGCCGTAACGATCTTTCCGTTGGAGTCGATGGCCACGGCGAATGCTTCGTCGGCAGCGCCTGCCCCCAGATCGGGGGTGACGCTGACATCTTGGGAGCCGTCGGTGTTCAGACGCACGATCGTGAAGTTCTTGTGGTCGTCGGTGGTGACGCTGGGGGTGTTGTTGTTGTCGGTGGCGTACCCTGCCACCACGATCTTGCCGTCGCCGTCGATGGCCACCGCGTTCGCTCTGGCGCCGAGCCCGCCATCGACAGTCACCCTCGCGTCGGTGTCGAAGTCGGTGTCGATTCCGCCGTCGGAGTTCAAACGGGCCACTGCGATGTCGTCGTTGGTGCCGTCCGACGCGTAACCCGCCACCACGATCTTGCCGTCGCCGTCGATGGCTACCGCCAGCGCCCCGTCGTTGCCGGAGCCGAAGTCGATCTTCACCGTGCCCTCGGTGCCGAACGGTCTGTCGATACCCCCGTTGGGCAGGTATCTATTCACCAAGAAGTCGTCGTCTGTGCCGTTGTGGTAACTGCCGACCACCACGATCTTGCCGTCGGACTGCTGCACCGCCGTCGCCTCCGCTGAATAGGAGCGGGACGCGAACCCTGTGACCACCCGGCCGTCGATGCCGAACTGCGTGTCTAACAGGCCGCTGGCTTGGGTGCGCAACACGCTGAAAGTGTTGGTTGCCCCGTTGTGGCTGTAACCGCCGAGCACGATCTTGTGGTCGTCACGCAAGAGGATCGCCCGCGCCCTCGAATCATCTCTGGTACCGGCGAAATGGAGGCTGAGGTTGGTCGTCGTTCCGAAGTTGGTGCGGAGGGATTGCTGCGGCTGGCCGTCGGCGCCGAAGTAGTAGAGCAGAGCCGAATCGTCAGCGAATCCCGCAGCTAGAATCGCGCCGCCGCTGTAAACTTTCACGTCACGGAACGCGCCGGCGACACTACGCACAAAACCGGTGCCGCCGCCGATGAACGTGCTGTCGGCGTTGCCGTTGGCCAAGTGGCGCGCAAACACCGGGTTGTTGCCTCGCGAACCCACCGCCACGAATTTGCCCCTCGAGGTGGGATCGCGGGCCAACGCGTAGTACCTCTCGTCGACGGTGGCGTTGCCGAATGCCCGCCTGCCGTCGAAGTCGCCGCTGAAGCCTGGGTCGAGGCTGCCGTTGGTTCTGTACTGCGCCAAGGCGTAGTCGATCTGGTCGTCGGTGGGGTCGGTGTTCAGGGCGGTGTTGTTGACGTAGCCGGCCACAAGAATCTTGCCGCCATCAGTGATGATCATCGCCTGAGCAACCGCGTCGCCGCCCACGAGGTCTTTGAACGAGGTCGTCACCCTGCCGTTACCGCCGAAATCCTCGTTGCCTGGAGAGGCCCCGTCGGGATCTCCCTGGGCATGCGTGCGCAACACTCCGAAGTCGGCACCGGCCTGACCCGCCAGCACGATCTTGCCGTCGTCCTGGATCGCCACCGCATACGCAACCTCATCAACAGAACCACCAAAGTTGTAGGTCCCGATACCAGTACGATTAACACCCACAATGTTACCGAACCCAGTGTCCAAACTGCCATCGGTGCGATAACGCGCCATCGAGAAATCCTTGTTCCCAGCACTGTTCGTCGAGTAACCGGCCACCAAGATCTTGCCGTCTTCCTGCATCACCACAGCGCGCGCCTCATCATCCCTACTACCACCAGAAGCATCAGTCACCACCCGACCACCAGTACCAAACGAGGTATCCAACGAACCATCCCGGTTATAACGCACCAGCGCAAAATCCTTCGTGGCGTTCTGCACAAACCCAACCGCCACCACCTTGCCGTCCGACTGCTCGGCCAGCGCGTTGACTTCGCTCGTGAGCGTGTTGAAACTCCTCTTCAGCAAGCCGTTGACCCCGAAGCCGGTGTCCAAGTCGCCGTCGCCGGCCGCCAGCGCGGTCACTGTCGTACGGTCTGCGGCAAGGCCGAGACGGCCGCGGCCAGCAGCGACACCGAGGCGCGCGTTGCCACTGACCACTAGCTGGAATGTGACCTCTGTTGTGTCGTGCGGCATCTTGAACGTCGCTTGGTGCGCTCGGTTCGGCACCGGGGTCACCGCAACCGTCGGCCCGCTGACCTGGATCCATTCGTAGCTGAGAACCGCGCCGGTGTTCGTAGCCGACCCCGAAGCGTCGAGGGTGACCGTCGAACCTGGGAGCGCGGTCTGGTCTGTGCCTGCGTCCGCGGTCACGAAGACCATCTCGAACACCTGCACGCCGGAGTCGTCGCGCGCGGCCACAACCCCGTAATGCCTGCCGCCCAAAGAGAACGACGAGGCAGAGTATGCACCGTACAGTTCCAGGTCGTAGGCGCCGTCGCCACTGCGGTCGCTGCCGTCTCTGAAATATGACAGGTTGGCGACCGGGAATGCAGACTGCGGGTCGGTGACGTCGACTAACTGGACACCATTGCCCCGGTACTTCGCCTGTTGGTGCGGTGGCACAACCTCGCTCTGTTTGCCCATAGCCCCGGTCGGGCCGGTCGCGGGCACCAGAGCCCAGACCCGGCCGCCGAAAGCGAACGTCGCGGTGTCGGGTGCGAAATGCATCACGACGTCCGGGTCGCTCGCGAAACGGTTCTCCGCGGCAGTGTCGGGCTTGAGCCTGCCGACGATGGCGGGGCTGGCGGGGTCGGTCACGTCGACGAACTGGATCCCGGTGCCTGAGTCCGCTGAACCCGCGATCGCGTAACGCTTGGACACCGCAGAGTAGACGGTCACCCCCGAGGTGCCTTGGATGAGACCGTCGTCGTAGGAGACCATGCCGGCTGCGCTGGGGCTGTCGGGGTCTGAGATGTCGATGACCTGCATCCCCTCGGTGCCCGACACCACCACTGCGTACTGCATGCCGCCGACCTCATAGACGGCAACCTGTTTCGGCGACGCCAACGCCCGACTGTCGGTGTCTGCGATCACGCCTTTGAGAACCATTGCGGCCGGGTCTGCCACGTCGACGATCCGCACGCTGTTGGCGCTGCCCAAAGTGACCACCGCGTAGTGCTTGTTGCCGGTCGAATACACCGCAACGGCATTCGGGTCGGCAAGCCCGGAGGTGTCCTGCAGGGTGCCCAAAGACGCGATCTGCCCTGAGCTGTTGATCCCGTACGCCAAAAGCATGTTGTCACTGCGCCAGACACCCAACATGTTGGTCTTGCCGCCGCTGCCCGGATACACCGCAACGTCTGCGAAGCCAGCATCGCGATCGGCCCAGACGCTGTCGACGTGGGAGATGTCGGTCGGGTCGGTGACGTCGAGCAGATGGGGGCCGTAGCTTGCACTGGCCGAAAAAGCATAGCGTTTGGCGCCCTCAGCGAACGCTTCGACATCTTCGACAGAACTGAGTCGGACCTTCTGTGGCGATGTCGTCAACTGCTCGATGCTGTCGGTCGGGACCAGGTTCGCCAGAGCAGTCTGGTTCAACGCAATACCGTTCACCGACATCTTCAGCTTGACCGAATCGGTTCTCCAACCGCCGGCGCTCACAGGTGTCTCGGCATTCTGGATGCGACTGCTGTCGGCGATAGTCCAGCCAGCCGAGCTTGTCGAGTCCTCTTGGTCTGCGTTCGTGGAGGCGAGAGTAATCGCCTCGCCGCCGACATTCCGATAGATCACCGCAAAGTAGGTGGTGTTCGTAGCCAGCACGATGTTGGACGACGCCGGGAATCGAACCCGCGTCGGGCCTGAGACCTGATGCTCCGGAACGACGAAGTCAGCGATCTTCACATCAGGCACCACCGACGACGCCTGCTGGGTACTGCTCCACAACTCGACGCGAACTGTTCTCTTCACACCCGCAGCGCTCGATGTGCCCTTCAGCACGAAGTCGATGCTCGACAGTGCATAGCCGTAGGGACTGTTGCCCGTCGTGAACCCCTGACCCCAACTGAATTTATTGAAAGACCGATCAAGAGTGGAGGTTTGGCCGATGTTGGAGACCAGCCCGACACCGTAGCCCGCCCCCACAGGAGAAGCCGACAGCACCGCCCCGATCACCGTTGCCAACGCCAAGACCAGCGCTGGCAATCCCCCGGCTGCACCCCGAGCCGTCTCATCATGCCCCGCCCCGCCTCGAACGAAGACTGCGGGGGGGGGGGGGGGGGGGGGGGGGGCACGCGCGGCGCCGCGCCCCCCCCGGCCGCCGGGCGCGGGGCGGGGGGGGGGGGGGGGGGGGGGGGGGGGGGGGCCGCAGGCGACGCGAGATGTCGTGCGCTCGGTCGGAACACTGTGCTGCGCGAGACGTAGGGCAACGATTCTGTGTCGGAAACAAATCTCATGGAGGGAACCTCAGTCGCTTTTGGAGGGTGTCGGCATGGCGGGACCGCGTAATCATGCAGCACGCCGTATGATACCTAGCGATTCTTGGCGCGCAATCCGTGGCAGCGAGCGGGCACCGTCGCGCTACTGGTAGTCGATGCTGGAGAACTCGGCGAGTTTGCCGATCTGATGGTGGGCTTCGACTTTTCTCACTGTGCCGGAACGGGAGCGCATCACCAGCGAATCGGTGTGGCATCCAGAGCTGTCGAAGCGCACGCCGCGCAGCAGAGCCCCGTCTGTGATTCCGGTGGCCGCGAAGTAGCAGTTGTCGGTCTGGACGAGGTCGTCGGCGGAGAGCACCCGAGTCAGGTCATGGCCGGTCTCGTCGGCGAGCTTGCGTTCGCGTTCGTTGCGGGGCCAGAGTCGTCCTA
>JAHQYN010000015.1 GCA_024421085.1 Acidimicrobiia bacterium | reverse complement strand
ACCCCGACACCTTCTGGCCCCACGCAGACGTCATCGGCGGCAGCCGCTGGCCCGGAGACCGAGGCGGCCCCCGCCACACCTGAGCCCACCAAACCCGCGCCGACACCAGGGCCAAGCGGCCCGTGAGCAAAGCGAACAAGAGCGACCAGCACCGCGGCGGCAGCCGCTGGCCCGGACACCGAGGCGGCCCCCGCCACACCTGAGCCCACCAAACCCGCGCCGACGCCAGGGCCAAGCGGCCCGTGAGCAAAGCGAACAAGAGCGACCAGCACCGCGGCGGCAGCCGCTGGCCCGGAAACCGAGGCGGCCCCCGCCACAGACCCGACGATAGCGACGTCCAACCGGTACCTTCTCTTGACTGAGTTCATACCCGACTGGAGTGACACAAACTCAGACCTTCTTGATCGGTATGAGCGGATTCTTGACATTGCATCAGTCAATTAGTCGACTCGTTCTCCTTGCCTCTGTGGCGACTGCCCTGGTCGTGTCGTGCGCTGATTCAGTAACCGAGAACCGTCAATGTCGTCTGAACGAGCAAATTTGGCTTGAAGAAACACCAGACGAGATGCCGTGGATCTCGGGTTTCAGTATCACCGCCGTGTCTCCCCAATATGATGAACCCACTGAATTTGGACAAATTATCGCGGGGAAACTGACAGCACTTATCAGGACGCGGTCGAATTCAGTTGGGGACATACGCGGATATCGTCGTCTTCGACCACAGCACGATCGCCGACAAGGGCAGTTACCAACAACGCAGACGCTGTGCCATACTAGAAACCTCCATCGGTTCGGTTGTTGATTCTTCACCGGCCATTATGGCCGACTTGTCGCAACCACCGATGGAGGCCGCCCACCTAGGAAAGGAAAACCCCATGACTCGACAAGCCGTCACAGCTACGGATGTGCCTCCCGCCGCCGGGCCATACTCATCGGCCATCAAATACAATGGCTTGGCCTTTCTCTCCGGCCAAGGCCCTTATGACAAGAACGGCACCTTAGCTGGTTCCGACATCCAATCACAGACCAGACAAACGCTCGACAACCTCGCCGCGGTAGCTCGGGCCGCGGGATGTCAATTGAACGATGCTGTGCAGGTCCGCGTCTACCTCACAACGATGGAGAACTTCGAGGGAATGAACGACGTGTATGCCGGGTACTTCAAGGCCCCCTACCCAGCGCGCACCACAGTTGAAACCGGACTACCCCAAGCTGAAATGCTGGTCGAGATCGACGCAACGGTAGCAATCACCCCGTAGCTTCCCAGCACCGAGATTGCCGATCATGCGGAGTGCAACCTTGATAGGTGTGCGCATGCTTGGTTGCCTTGATGTGGCCGGCGCCGGCTTACTAGGCTTCGCCGCCGAACCAGGTGGCTACCAGGTTGAGCCCCTCGATGGCGGAGCGGGGATGCATCTCCTCAAAGATCCGGCGGTAGCCGGTGGTCCTGATCCGCCAACCCGCCGCGGTCTTGACGTATTCGTCGTAGTAGAACGCCGCGCCGCGCACGGTGATGTTGTGCTCGCCGATGATCACCTGGTCTTCGAGCTTCCAGATTCCGGTGGCGGTGCCGTCGCCGTTGAGGGTGATCTCAGGATGGTGGCAGGAATGGCTCGACAGGAAGTTCTCTGATCCCATCGAGTCTGTCAGGAAGCCGATCACGGCTTCGATTCCGTCGTAGGAGTATTTCCCGTCGCTGTAGCGGACGGTCACATCGTCGCTGAGAACCGACCGCATCTCTTGAAACAGGTGCTGGTCGAGCAGGCGCAGGTACTTGTATTTGAGTCGTTTGATCTGCTCAATCTCAACGAGGTCTTGTGGGGTCATCGTGCGTGCCTCTATTTCAGCAGGTTGGGCAACTGTTCGGTGACTTCTTCGGGGGTGACCCCGGGCGCGAACCGTGCGACCACTTCTCCGTCGGAGTTGACGAGAAACTTCTCGAAATTCCATTGGATGTCCGGTGAGTCCCCGTCGCCGGGGTGTTGAGCCTTGAGCCATTTGTAGAGGTCGGCAGCGTCATCGCCGTTGACATCGATCTTGGCGAACATCGGGAAGTTGACGTTGTAGTTCTCATCGACGAAGGCTCGGATCTCTTCGGCGCTGCCCGATTCCTGGCCCGCGAACTGGTTGCACGGGAAGCCCAGAACGTAGACACCGTGGCCTCCGTTGTGGAGCGTACGCAGACCTGCGTACTGTTTCGTGAGGCCTCAAGCGGAGGCGACGTTGACGACTAGGCAGGCCCCGTCGGCGAACGTCGCGAGCGCCACCCGTTCACCTTCCAGTGATGTCATTTCAAACCCGTGAAAGTGTGCCATCGGTCTCCCTTGGTCTCGAAGTCGGACCCGACTCTACATCCCCGCTGCGACAAGCACCCAAACGCCCGCCCGCGACCCCGCCCAAACGCCCGCCCGACGGTTGCGTGTCAACCGCCCGAGATAGGTGCCACGAAGTAGACCTCTGTGGACTCGTCGACCTTCTCGAAGACTCCGTTGGAGATCAACTCGCCATTGATGGCCACGCTGGCACCGTCGGTCAACAACGGGCCGAGGCCCGGGTATCGGCGTTCCAGTTCTCTGATCAGGTCGCCGACGGTGTCGCCGTTGACTGCCAAGACCTTCTCACCGCCGGTGAATCGACGGTGATCGGCTTGGAGATGGACAGTGGCCACTGGCACTCGCCGGGGTGCTCAGCCGCCGGCGTTCTCGCTGATCGCGGCCAGCAGCCTCGGCGGTGACATCGGCAGCGAGGTCATGCGCACACCGGTCGCGGCAGCGATAGCGTTGGCGAGGGTCGGGATGGGGGGCACGATGCCTGTCTCCCCGACGCCGCGCACGCCGTAGGGGTGGCTGGGGTTGGGGACCTCGACGATGATCGCGTCGATCATCGGCAGATCAGAGGCGACCGGCATCCGGTAGTCGAGGAAGCTGGCGTTCTCCATGACTCCGTCGGGATCGTAGATGTACTCCTCGTTGAGCGCCCAGCCGATGCCCTGCACCGACCCGCCCTGAATCTGGCCCTCCACGTAGGAGGGGTGGATGGCGGTTCCGGCATCTTGGGCTGCCGTGTAGCGCAGGATCGTCGTCTGCCCAGTCTCTTCGTCAACGGCCACGTCGGCGACATGCACTGCGAACGACGGTCCGGCCCCGGCGGCGTTGAGCGAGGCGGTGGCGGTGAGCGGCCCTCCGCTGTTCTTCGCCTTCGCGGTGATCTCGGGGATCGTGAGCGGGTCTTGGCCTTCGATGACCGCGGCACCGTCGACCCAGTCGACCTCTGCGACGTCGACGCCCTTGATGGTGGCGGCTCGCTGCTTCAGCTCCTCGATGAGCTCCCGGCAGGCGTTGACCACGGCCATGCCGGTGGCGAACGTGGCCCGGCTGCCCTCGGTGATGTCGGTGAAGCCGACTGATTCGGTGTCGGCCACGACCGGGGTGATCCGGTCGACGGCCAAGCCGAGCTCCTCGGCGGCCATCAGCGCCATCGAGGCACGGCTGCCCCCGATGTCGGGGCTGCCGGTGATCACCGTGGCGGTGCCGTCCTCGTTGAGGTTGACCGTGGCCGACGACTGTTCGCCGATGTTGAACCAGAACCCGGTCGCCACTCCCCTCCCAGCGCCTTGCGGGACTGGTGAGTTGTAGTGCTCAGAGTTCTTTATCGCTTCGAGGGTCTCGACGAAGCCGATCTTGGGGTGTGGTGCGCCCATTGCGGTGGCGTCGCCCTCGACGACCGCGTTCTGCAAGCGGATGTCGATCGGGTCCATGTCGAGGCGCTGGGCGAGCTCGTCGATCAGCGTTTCGACGGCGAATGCCGCCTGGGGGGCCGACGGCGCACGGTAGGCGGCTGAGCGCGCCGTGTTGGTGACGGTGCCGATCGCTTTGAGTTGGAGGTTGGGCAGCTTGTAGGAGGCGACCGACATGGCTCCGGTGAGCGCGCTGAATCCTTTCGTCGACCCGTTGTCGAAGTGCATCGTGGACTGCAGGGTGGTGATCTCGCCGTCGTTGGTAGCGCCGATCTTGGCTGTGATCTTGGTGGCGGGCGCGGGCCCGGTCGCCCGCAGCACCTCTTCGCGTGACATCACGATCTTCACTGGGCGGGCGGCCTTCTGTGACAGCAGCACCGCTACCGGTTCGAGGTAGATGGTGGTCTTGCCTCCGAACCCTCCGCCGATCTCTGCGGGGATGACCTTGATCCGGTCGGTGCTCCAACCGAGCGCCGCGGCGGTCTTGGCCCGCACCGCGAAATGGCCCTGCGAGGAGGCCCAGATTGTGGCTTTGCCGTCCTGGCCGCAGTCGGCGACACAGGCGTGGGGCTCGATGTAGCCCTGGTGCACTGCGACGGTCCGGAACTCCCGTTCGATGACGATGTCTGCTGCTTCGAAGCCGGCCTCCACGTCGCCGCGGCCGAATTCGTTGACTGAGGCGAGGTTCGACGGTTCGGTGTCACCTGAGAACAGGGTGCGGTTGGTGGGGTTGGCGATAGGGGCGCCCTCGGCGATTGCTTCGTCGATGGTGAGCACCGCGGGCAGCGGCTCGTATTCGACTTCGACTGCGGCGGCAGCAGCAGCAGCTTGGGAGGCAGTGACCGCGGCCACTGCGGCGACGACATGGCCGCTGTAGAGCGATTCTGTGCGCGCCATCAGGTTGACCGCCGTGTCGAATTCGGGGTGAGTGGGGTCGAGTTCGGCGAAGTCGTCGCCGGTGACGACGGCTTTCACTCCTGGCATCGCTTCGGCTCTGCTGGTGTCGATCGAGACGATGCGGGCGTGTGCGTGCGGTGAGCGCACGAACGCTCCTCTGAGTTGCCCGGTCATGTCGAGGTCCGCCGCGAAGCGGGCTTTGCCGGTTACTTTGTCGAGCCCGTCGTGACGCACCGGTCGGGTGCCGACATACTTGTACGTTCGGGGGTGCTCGGTGGTTCGGGGGTTCTCTGTGACGGTCACTTGGGGGCTCCATTCACCTCGACGGCCGCCTCTTGCACGGCTCGGATGATCTTGTCGTAGCCGGTGCAGCGGCAGAGGTTGCCGGCGAGGGCATAGCGGATCTCGGTTTCGGTCGGGTCGGAGTTCTTGTCGAGCAGAGCCTTGGCGGCCACCAGGAATCCCGGAGTGCATACGCCGCACTGCAGCGCCGCGCCTTCGAGGAACGCCTGTTGCAACGGGTGCAGGCGGTCGCCCTGGGCGATGCCTTCGACAGTGGTGATCGTGGTCCCCTCGGCTTCTGGGGCGAACATCAGGCAGGCACAGTTGACTCTGCCGTCGACCAGGATCGTGCAGGTGCCGCAGTCGCCGGTTCCGCAGCCTTCCTTGGCGCCGATGAGACCCAGCTCGTCGCGCAGGGCGTTGAGCAGGGAGGTGTCGTCGGCTGACAGGAAGTCGACCTCGTCGCCGTTGACGGTGCAGTTCACATGGGTTCGGGGCATCAGCTCGCTCCTTGCGCTCGTTGCGCGGCTGTCTGCGCGGCCCGTTTGGCCAGCACGCCCGCAACTTGGCGGCGGTATTGGACGGTTCCTCGTTTGTCGTCGATGGGGCTGGCGTCCGCCGAGGCCGCGGCAGCGACCGCAGCGAGGGTGCCATCGTCGAGGGTGCCATTGTTGAGCCTGGAGCCGACGAGAGCGGCTTCGGCGTCTGGGACTCGCACGATGGTCGGGGCCACGGCCCCCAGTGCGACTCGCGCTGATGCGACGGTGTCGCCGTCCATCGTGAGTTGCACTGCCGCGCCGACCACGGCGATGTCCATCTCGGTGCGGGGAATGAGCCGAAGGTAGGCGTCGCCGCTGTTGGCGGGCGGGTCGTCGAGCTGGAACTCGATGATGAACTCGCCGTCGCTCAGCGAGGTCTGGCCCGGCCCGGTCACCACTTCGGCCACACTGGCGGTCCGTTCGCCCGAGTTTGAGGCGATCACTGCGGTGGCGTCGTTGACGATCAGCGCCGGGACCGAGTCGGCTGCCGGTGAGGCGTTGCAGAGGTTGCCGCCCCAGCTCGACCGGTTCTGTATCTGGTCCGAGCCGATCAACCCGCTTGCTTCGGACAGGCCCGGGAACATGGAGCTGAACTCGGTGTTGGCGGTGAGCGCCGAGGTGGGCGTTGCCGCGCCGACGGTCCAGGTGCCGTTGTTGTGACTGACTGCAACGAGTCGTTCGATGCGTTTCAGGTCTATGAGCAGTGCCGGCTCGGGACGGCCGGCCCGGATTTGGGGGATGAGGTCGGTCGCGCCAGCGAACACCCGGGAGTCGGGTTCGCTTTGCACCAGTTCAAGAGCCTCATCCACAGTTGTGGGAGCTGCGTATCTCATGAAGTCCGTAACATACTGCGCCGCACGCCCCGCCACACATCCGGCCATGACGAACTCTCCACCGAACACCAAGCACCAACGCGCGCCCGCACCACTTGTCAGCCAATCTGTCAGTTAAGGGGCCCCGGTCGCGAGTCCCGCTTCGACCAGGAAAGAAGAGGGAGTCTGCGCATGGGATCGGCCGTAGCGGTCACGGGTTGTCTCCGGCCATGAAATCAGCAGTTCCCGAGACGACCGGGTCATGGCCACGTAGAGCCTGCGACGGTCTTCTTCCCGTTCCTGTGGCGAATCGACTCGGTAGTGCGGCAGCAACCCGTCGCGGACGCCGATCAGCGCGACAGCCTTGAATTCCAGCCCCTTGGCACGATCAATGGTCAGCAGTCGTACCCCCGGGTCGGTGGGGCGGGTACGTTGCGTCCTCCCAAGATGCGCAAGGTAGCCTTCGGGGGATCGGTCCTGCACCGATGTCCTTGATCGGTAGTCCTTCCATACGTCGCTCAGGGCCCGGGCTCCGTGCGGCCAATCGTGCTCCTGTCCGTGGTCGACCAGCGCATCCATCATTGTCGAAAATTCGCTTCGCCCCTTCACAAAGCATGCGATCAGGTCCCCCAAGGCCCTCAAGTGTCCGTCGTCGGCGGCGCTCAGAGCCTGAAGAGGATCGTCGCAGTGCTGGTGAGGCATCAGTTCCCGATACTCGCCGAGCGCACGACGTTTGGCAGGCGCATCATTGTTGTTCAGGCCATAGGCGAGACAATCAATGAACAGTCGGGCTTCCGGTTCCTTCAGGAACACTCCAGATTCCGTTTGTATGGTCAGTTCAAGGCCTCGATCCTTCAGTGAATCTACTATCGGAGCGAGAGTCCATCTGGTTCTTCCAAGTATGGCGATGTCCTCGGGAGTGACTGAAGTGTCCTCCCCCTCAGAAGTCGTTGCATCGTCCAGCCCATGCTTGATGAGTCGGTATGCCCACGAGGCGACATGTTCGGCCTCAGCCTCAGGCGATCGCATAGCGATAGTGCTGACCTTGCCCGGCGGCATGTTCTCTGGAGAGTGAACCTCGCACTGATCTTCGGGCAGCGCCCGCAATACGGATTCGGCAACACACAAGATGTTTCTTGCACAGCGAAAGTTATGGCGAAGAGTGATCGGAGCCTCCACCGCCTGAGGAACGAGCCTCTTGGCATTCTCGAACGCACCACCGGCATATCCCCGAATTGACTGCTTGTCGTCCGCTACGACAAAGCGACCGACGCTGTCGCCGGCAAGCTGTCGCAGAAGGCTCGCTTGGACTTCTGTCAGGTCTTGGCCCTCGTCGACGAGTATCTCTCGATACAGGTTGCGAAAATGGCCGAGCACCCATTCATCCGTTTCTAGGAGTTGACGAAGGCCGAGCAACATCGCAGGGAAGTCGATGGCTCCTCGGTTCATGAGGGAAGCCTCGTAAGCCTTAGTCAATTCGTCTAGCGCGACTCCGAAGTTGCTTCGGATCGGACCGCATCCACAGTCCGTCGCGACGTGGTCGAGTCGATGGGAGTCGATGGCACTCAGCAGCGATTTCATGTCAGGGTCCAAACCGCCGCCGACACTCGTGGCGCGTCCCAAGGATTGAAGGTACGCGCCGACGACAGCAGCGCGATCGACATCGTCGCTGAGGACCACAACGTCGGTACCGACGCCAACATCCTTGCCGTAGCGTCGCAGCCAATCGAGCGCGAAACCGTGAATCGTGTCGGCGTCGATGCGCCACAACTGCTCCGCGACCGCGTCGCGTGCCCGCCGCCGCAACTCTTCAGCCGCCTTGACAGTGAACGTTACAACGAGCAGGCGGAACGACTCGCCCACGCTGCGTTCGAGCGTTCGAATGACACGCTGGATCAGAACCTCCGTCTTGCCGCTGCCGGCGGGCGCGACGACGAGCACTTCCGGGCCTTCAGCGGCGACAGCGCGTTCCTGGTCCGGTGTGAGGGATCGGGGGACACGCCGACTCATTCGGTCTCCGTTTCGCGAGGGGTGCCCCCTTCGCGCTCCAACATCTCTTTGAGCTTCTGCCCGAGTTGTTCGATGCAATCTGGAAGCTCCTGTCCCGTCTCCATCGCCTTGGCGGCAACCTGCTCGGCTGCCCATGCCTTGTTGTCTGTGAGGAACTTCAAGTGTGGCTTCTTGCCTGAACCAATCTCAATCCCGCTATCGGCCGCTACCTGCTCAATCTCGTTGATGTAGCCGGCATCGATGAGCAGTTGCTCGATCTGCTTCTCGCCGCTCATGATCACCTCGGGAGAATCTGGAGTCAGGCGTTCGGAGGTTTCCGGATGCACAACTTTACTAAGCGCTGTTTCCCCGGATCCGTCGTGGTCCGTAAAGAGCAGCCATGGCAACTTGAGGTCGTGTGCGGCTTGAACGACCGTATTTGTATGTGGATGGTTCATTGACTCGCAGTCAATGAAGGAGACGCCCAGCCCGCCGGGATGGCAATCAAAATAGGCGGACAGCAGGATCGGCAGCGCACATCGCTCCGACGTACCGTCGCACAGCACGATTGCACGGGCGAACATGATCTCACCGAATGGCCGTTCCACATATCGGCGGAACTGGGCGGCGCGTTTGGCAGTCTCGGGAGGCAAACCGAGTACTTCGACACCTGTGCCGGAGCGCCGAATAATTCTAACATCCTGCGGGTCGACCTGAGCCACGAGTTGAGGGGAGTGCGTCGTGACCACACGCTGCCCCGGCAAGCGGTTCAGTAACGTTGGGAGCGCAGAGGTCGCCTGGGGATGAAGGTGCGCTTCCGGTTCCTCCAGCAATGTCAGCAAATGCGGCGGTTCCTCCCGGTCGGCGCCCAACCGGAGCTTGGCAAGGGTCTGAAAGACTAGCAGGGTCGCCAGGCTTCGACTGCCGAGCCCGTTAAGTCGCAGAGGCAAAGCCGGCTCGCCGTGCTGGTGCAGCACGACTTCGGCCGCTCGCGCCAATTCTTCGAGTCGCAGCGGCATCGGCTGCAACTCGACCGTGCCTACGCTGGATTGAGCATCGGACAGACGGGCAAGGTCTGACTGCAGGTTGCTCAGAACGGGGCTCGCCTCGCGGATCCGTCTGGCTACATCTTCCAGAGCCCCTTCAAGGTCGGCCCGCCCGTCACTCCCGCTGGGTTCCTCCTCGATCTGGAGGTCCGACAGCACCCGACCCCACACACTCGTGCGGTTGCCGAGTTCTGACACCAAGTCCCGTGAGGCGTCCAACATGTGTGCCTCAATGCGCGACATCAGCGCCGGTGGCAGGGCCGGAGCGTCGACGGGCTGCCAGCGTCCGGCGGCATCGGGCTGGAGGAACATGCGACGAGTCGTCAACCAGCGGCCCTCGCGGCTGGGCAAGAACTTCGTTCGGATTCCCACCGTTTCTGTGCCGTTGGACGGGTCACGCTGCACGAGGAGAAACTCCTGTGCCGTCCGGGGCGAGAACCTACTTCCGGTCGCGGGAACAATCAGCAGGTCCACCGTAGCCTCGTCTGCCAGAGCGTCGTCACGCTTTCGGCGCAAATCGTCGTCGAGGGGTCTGCGACTTCCGAGGGCGGACCATAGCGCCAGCAGGATCGACGTCTTGCCAGAGTTGTTTTCTCCCACCAGATACGTCGTGCCCGGCGCCAGATCAAGTTGAACCTCACGGACGCAGCGGAAGTCGCGAACCACGACGCTTGATACTCGGACTCCGGCGGTCTCAGTCCCGGCGTTTGCGTTCGTGTCCGCCATGGGTACTCCTTCCCACAGCCGAAGATACCAGTCGTGAGGCCCCCATCGTCTCCGAGCGGCCGGGCCGATGTTTCTTCGACGGATCCGAGGGCGCTCATCGAACAGTGACGCTCGAAGCCCCGTTCGAAGCGCCGTTCGTCACCGGCGCAGGCTGCGCGCCTCGCACTAGGCGGCCGGGCAGGGCACCGGTGGCTTCTCCTGAGGCGTAGGTTTCTTCGCCGCCGACGATGGTGTGCAGATAGCCATCGGCTCGCTGCAGTACGCGGCGGCCGCTAGCGGGGAGGTCGTAGGCCAGCTCCGGGCCTCGTACCCGCAGGTTGTCGAAGTCGATGACGTTGACGTCGGCGCGGTACCCCTGCTTGAGGACTCCGCGGTCGCACAGGCCGACGGCGCGGGCGGTGTCGCGGGCTTGGCGTTGCACCAGGAATTCCAGCTCAATCCGGTTGTCGGGCCGGTCCCGTCCCCAGTGCTGAAGCAGCGTGGTGGGGAACGAACCGTCGCAGATTGTACCGACGTGTGCCCCCCCGTCACCCAGCGCGGGCACGGTGTACTCATGCGTGAGCAGTTCTCGGGTGCCGTCGAGGTGCATGAAGCCGTAGTTGGTCAGAGGCAGCCACAGCATGTTGGTCCCGCCGTTCTTCAACAGCAGGTCGAGGGTGAATTCGACGGGGTTCTTGTGGGCGGCTTCTGCACGGCGGGTGACTGTCTGGTCTGCGGGGGGTTCGTAGTAGGGCCACTCACCCAACTCGAACATGTTGTGGAAGTCCTCGATGATGCGTCCGCCGACGAGGTTGTGTTCGGTGCCGCCGCTGGCTTGGAGCAGGCGGCGGCGTCGATCGGGGTCTTGCAGTGCGGCGACTCGCTGCGCCGCCGTCATGTCTGCAACCTCCTGCCATACCGGGTTGCGCATGAACGGGTTGAGTGTGCATTCGAAGCCCAAGAGGATGCCTATGGGCCGGACCGGGCATTGTCCGGTGATCTCCAGCCCTTCTGCACGGGCGGTTTCGATCCGGTTGAGGAGGTCGTGGTGGAACTCTTCTGAGCGGGGACTCTCAACGAGAGTGAACGACAGTGGTCGGCCCGACACGGCGCACATGTCGCGGAGGATCTGGAACTCGGCGTCGCGGTCGCGGAAATCGCTCACCAACTGGAACACCCCGGTGTTGCCGCGACCGACGGCTTCGGCGATTCCGACCAGTTCTTCGGCGGCCGCGGTGAGGGTCGGCGTGAAGTCGCCGGTGGAGGTCTTGTGGTTGGTGGTGCGGCTGGTGGTGAACCCCAGCGCGCCTGCGGCGATCCCTTCAGTGGCGAGACGGCCCATCGCGGCGATATCGGTGTCGGTGGCGTCTTCCCGGTTGGCGCCGCGCTCCCCCATCACATGCAGGCGAAGGGCGCCGTGGGGCACTTGGGCGGCGATGTTCATGTCTTTGGGGCCTTCGAGCGCGTCGAGGTACTCGCCAAAGGAGTTCCAGCCCCACTCCAGTCCTTCGTGCAGCGCCGCTCCGGGGATGTCCTCGACGCCTTCCATGAGCTCGACGAGTCTGTCGTGGTCCTGGTCGTGTACCGGCGCAAAACCGACCCCACAGTTGCCGAACACGACGGTTGTGACGCCGTGCCAGCTCGACGGTTGCATCCGTTCGTCCCAGGTCGCCTGCCCGTCGTAGTGGGCGTGGATGTCGACGAAGCCCGGTGCTACCAGCGCTCCGTCCGCGTCGATCTCGCGCCGTGTCGATCCGCTGATTCGGCCCAGGGCGCTGATGACACCGTCGTTCACGGCAATGTCCGCGGTGCGTCTGGCTGCGCCGCTGCCGTCGATGACGGTGCCGCCTCTGATGATCAGGTCATGTTGGGGCATCGTGGCCTCTCCTCGGTTCGGTCGCGCTGTTGTTCAACCAGTCACATGATGGCACTCACGTGCTGGCCCGCGCCTACTCTCGCTGGCAGCAATCCTTTCATGGTCCATCCCAGGCCTGACGGAACCGACGCTTGCCGACGTGAGTTGAAGCTGGCACGATTGGCTCGTGCATAGTCGGCTCGGCTCTCTGCGAGTCATGTTGGAGGTTCGTGCTCTGGCGGAGCTGGCGACCTTCGTAACGATCTCACCGGTGTTGGCCCGGGTGCTGCCGCGCGGCGTGGGGCGCCCGGTCTTGGTGCTCCCGGGGTTCTTGGCCGACGACCCGAGCACCAAGCCGATGCGAGTGCTGCTTCGCTCGCTGGGCCATGACGCTCACGGCTGGGGGCTCGGCCGCAACATCGGACCGACCGATGAGATCCTCGACGGCTTGATGCACCTACTCGAGGACCACAGCTCCGAGGGCGCATCCGTCGACATTGTGGGTTGGAGCCTCGGTGGCCTCTACGCCCGTGAGATGGCTCGGCTGGCACCGTCGGCTGTCCGCCAGGTGATCACGCTGGGAAGTCCGTTCCAGATTGTCGGCGAACAGGACTCGACCGTCGGCGCGGCGTTCAATTCCTTCAAGAAGTTCCACTCGGACCGGGTGATGATTCCTCGCATACCCAGTTGGGCCCGCGAGCCGATCCCGGTCTCGGCCACTTCGATCTACACCCGCGGCGACGGCATCGTTCGCTGGGACCAGTGCCTGAACCGCGACTTCCCCCATACCGAGAACGTCGAGGTGCGCGGCAGCCACTGCGGGCTCGGCCACAATCCAGCGGCGATCGCGGTGGTCGCTGACCGCCTGGCTCAACAGGGTTCGCAGTGGCGCCCGTTCAAGCCTCCTGGCGCGCTGCCGCTGCGGGCTCTGTTCCCGGAGGCGGAGGTCTACGACCCGTCTCAGCACGCCGCTTGACAACCGCGCCGGGCCGCCGGGCCGCCGGGCCCTCCGCCGCTAGGTCGCCAGGCCGACTTTGAGCCCCTCGAAGGTCTCGTTGACGGCGTCCATGAACCGCTCCGGGTCGGGCATGATCTCACGGCATGAGGTGACGCTGATGGTGATCCCGCCGCAGTAGCTGAGCACCGCGATGAACAGCGTCAGACCGTCGACCAGCGGGCCGAACCCATACATGTCGACCAGCCGGGCCGACGCCGCGTAGAGGGGAACCTGCGGCCCAACAACGTTGCTGATCACACAGTTCATGGCGGGCCGGGCAGAGTTGGCTGCGAGCCGTGTGGCTAGGCGGCTGGCCAGCGCCGCGGTCGCCGCGGGAATGAACTCGGTGTAGTCGGTCATGAGTCTGGCCCCGACCGCGTTGGTGAGCTCTTTCGATTCTCTGGTGGCGTCGCGGATGGCTGACAGCCGTTCGGTGTCGTCTGCTATGTCGGTGCGCAGCCGCACGACCATCGCCGACACGTGGTTGCCGGCGTCGGTCTGTTCGCTGTCTGAGCGCACCGAGATCGGTGCCATCGCGGTGAGGCTCTCTTCGGGGAGTTCGCCGTGGTGCTCGAGGTAGCGCCGTATGCCTCCGGCGCAGATTGTGAGGACCGCGTCGTTGACGGTCGCTCCTGGAACGGAGTTCTTGATCGCCTTGACCTCGTCGAGGTCGAATCGGCTGCCTGAGATCACCCGGTTCGGTGAGACTCTCTGGTTGAAGCGGGTGGCGGGTACCCGTCCGGGCACTGCCGGCAGGCGGATGTCGTCTTGGCCGGCCGTCTTCACCAGCCGGCCGATGGCGGGCAGCGTCTCGCGGATCAGGCCCGGTACGCGCAGCGGCTGGCGAACGCTGTTGACCGCGGCCCTGCCGAGCAGTTCGATCCGGCTCGGCTCGACGTCGGTATGCACCAACGGCCTGTCGATCGGCGGCGCGTCGGGCTCCAGGTCGTGGATGGCCGCGGTGATCTCTTGGCCGGACACGCCGTCGATGGCGCAATGGTGGATCTTCGAGACGATCGCGTAGGACCCGGTGGGGATGCCCTCGAGGTTGTCGAGACCTTCAACGACGGTGAACTCCCAGAGCGGCCGTGACAGGTCGAGCGGGCGTGAGACGAGGCGGGCCGCCTGTATCCACAGTTGGCGCCAGTCGCCGGGTTTGGGCAGCGCGATGTGGCGGACATGGTATTCGAGGTCGAAGTCGGGGTCCGACACCCAGTAGGGGTAGTCGACTCGCATGGGAACATGCACGAGCCGTTCGGTGAAGGATCGGGCCATGCCCAGGCGTTCGGACAGCATCGCCAGAATGGATTTGAAGGTGACCAGTCCTCCTTCGACGCTGCTCTGGTCGTAGATGGCCACCGACCCGATGTGCATCGGCGTCCTCTGCGATTCGAGGTGCAGGAAGCTCGCGTCCTGGGCGCTGAGTTGTTGCACTGCCGAGCCTTTCGTCGTTAGCGCAGACTACGGAGCGCTGCTTGTGTTTACCAACTATGCAAGCTGGTCGCGGGTGGTCTTGGGGCCCTGCACTGCGGCGGCTTCGCTGAGTTCGGCTGCCTGGCTCGTCAGGGCGAAGGCTTGGCTGTCGAGCTGCTCGGCCCGCCTGATCAACTCGCTGCGGGTTTCGAGCAGTTGCTCCCCCGCTGTCCAGACGTCTCTGGCTATCATTCTGGTGAGCTTCACTCGACTGACCTCTGCTGCGTTGGACGACCAGACTTCGCGCTGGTGGCGCCGGATGCAGGGTTCGAGCCGGTTGGCGAGCGACAGTCGCCGTTGGTCGATGGCCGCGGCGATTTCTCGGGCGGTTGAGGCCTGCGCGAAGTACCGGTCTGCTATGACCAGCAGCCGAGCGGGTTCGTCTATGTCGGATTCGGGCATTGTGGACCTTTGTCGAGATGGGTGGGCCCTGTCGATATGGGTGAGCCCCGTCGAGATGGATTTGTCTGGTATATCAGATATTGACACGACACGCTATAACAAGGGACATGAATTGACCCGGGCTCGCCGAGTTCGCACACCCGTGAACAACTAGCTTCTAAGGGTGCCAAAACCCGCCCTCGACCACCCGGCCCCGGCCGACCTCACGGATCTCGACGCCTGTGTGGTGATCGCCGAGGAGGCCGGACGGTTGACGCTCGAGTCATACCGGGAAGCCAATCTGTCGGTGGAGCACAAGCTTGACGGTTCGCCGGTGACGTCCGCCGACCTCGCCGCAGAGACGTTGATGCGTGAACGCCTCAGCGCCGCCTTCCCCGACGACTCCGTGCTAGGCGAGGAGCAGCCCGACACGTCGGGCACTTCGGGCCGGACCTGGGTGATCGATCCGATCGACGGCACCAAGGCGTTCACCAGGGGGGTGCCTCTGTTCAGCAGCCTCTTGGCCCTAGTCGACGAGCACGGCCCCGCTGTGGGCGTGATACACCTGCCGGTATTGGGTGAGACAGTCTGTGCGGGGCGCGGCCACGGCGCCTTCTTCAACGGTGAGCCGTGCCGGGTCAACGACCACGAAGGCCTGACCGGCGCCTACGTGTGTACCAGCGGGTTCGGCTACTGGCCGGACGCGGCGCTGTCGGCGCTGCTCGAATCCCCGGTCAGACTGCGCACCTGGGGCGATGCCTATGGATACGCACTGGTTGCCACGGGCCGGGCCGAGGCCATGATCGACCCGGAGGCCTTCCCGTGGGATCTCGCCCCGATCGCTGTCATCATCTCTGAGGCGGGCGGAACTTTCAGCACCTTGGACGGCCGGACCGGGCCCGAGGTGTGGCGCTCGGGTTCCGCTGTTGCCACCAACAGCCGGATAGGGCAGGAACTGCGCGCCGTGCTCGACCGCTGAGGACTGTCAGCTCACCTGCTCGAGGATCCTCTCATAGTCCAGGTTCGGGGCATCGGGGGCCGAACCGACGGCCCGCCCACAAGACGCTCCCGCCTCGGGTGCCAACGGTGAGTATCTTCCCAGGTAGGTGTCGAGGAAGTCGGCAACCGCGGGGTCCGACCAGTCGTCAACTGCCAGTTGCCGCCTCCAGGCCGTGAGCACGATCCGGTTCTGCAGGCCCGGGTAGGGCGCTACCAGCGCGAAGGGCTCCGCTTCGAGCCGGGCGGCGATCGTCTGCACCACTGCCGGTTCGATTTCTGGCTGGTAGGAAACCCAGACCGCGCCGTGCTCGAGGGAGTGGACGGCCGTCTGGTTCTGGACCGGTCTACTGTAGATGCCGCAGGTCTGCCAGGCAGGGAAGTGCGCTCCGCTGGCCGGCGGCGTGCGCCCGTAGTCGGCACATAGCACATGGTCCTTTCCGTTGTCGGGCAGTTCTAGGACTCGGCCCACAACAAGCCGCTCAGGCGCAGCGTTCTGCGCGTCGGGACATATCTCCGGGGTGTCGGAAACTGGCGGTTCGAGGGGCGCCGCGGGACTATCGGACGCCGCGGGCGCCGCGGACTCAACGGGCGCTGCGGGCTCGCCGGGCGCTGCGGGCTCGCCGGGCGCTACGGGCTCGTTGGCCGGCCCGGTTTCAGCGGCTGGGCCCGCGGCTCCACAGGCGCTCACCGCGACCGCAGACAGCACCACCAGCAAAGCAGCCTTGAGCCCGAAACTCATTTCACCACTCTACGGTCCTGCGCCGTACATGGACGCGCCTTCAAAGCACAGCGGACGGATACCCCGTGCGGCGATGTCGTTGAGCAGCGCCAGCGGATCCGCGACCCCTGCCAAGCCGTAGGCCCCGGCGCAAAAGCCTCCCTTGAGAACCGCGAGGCCAGCGCTGACAGCCACCGCGGCGGCGGCTGGCGCTGGCCGCTCCACGGCGCCGAACACGCGGATCCGGCTCTCGCCATCGACACGGCCCCGCAGCTCGACCCTTATCGCTCCCAACCCTCCCTCGGGGTGCGGTCGGCGCAGCATCGGCAGCGGGGAGGTCAACCGGTCTCGGCGGGTTGCGGCCATCCGCGCGGTCACTCTCTGCACTCCTTGGAATTCGGGCACCAGCAGCAGCGCGTCCGGCAGGGCGCCCCGATAGCAGTCCCGACCGCCGATCGGGTCGGGGAAGTAGGCGAGCTCTCGTCCCGAGCCCGGCGCACGCGTCGTCCAGCGGCCGTCGCGCCAGTCCAGCCCCACCGACGACAGGGCCGCGTGGTGTTGCCTGGCGCATGCCGGCCCTCCGGTTCCGACCTTGGCGACATGGATCTCGTCGACCTGATCGAATTCGGTCGCTCCGTGGCGGGCGAACAGGCAGCTGAGCCCCGGCATGAAGGTTGCCCCGACGACTACCGGGACTTGATTGTGCAGCGCTTCCTGGTGCAGCCCCAGCAGTCGCCGCACCTCCGACAGATGGTTCGAGGTGGCGACGACGGGCACGCCCTGGTGTACCGCCCGGCGGGCGATGGCGGCCTGGTTCGTTGCCGGCGTGGCTAGCACCGCTAGGTCGACGGAGGTATCGAGATGGTGGCCGCGGACGGGTTCGGGTCTGCCCTCGCGGTTGTCGACCAGGCGACGGGGGCGAGTCACGAGCTGCCGCGGCAGTTCTCTGCGGGTGTCGCGGACTTCGACGTTGGTTGCTCGGCCGTCGGCAAGCAGTTGCTGCGCGATCCGTGTTCCCGTCGCGCCCGCCCCGAACACCACAATGTGCGACATCAGCGCAGGTCGTCGCCGTGGAGCTCCCGCCAGCCTCCTTGCCGGGGCGGCGTGCCGCCGCTGCCCCGCCCTCGGATCGCCGCCGCTACCGCGATCCCGGCCCCGACCGCAACCAGTGCTCTGCGGATGAGCGTGAACAATCCGCTCCTGCCCATCAGTTCCTCCCCTGGGTCGGCGGCGCTGGACGTGGGGCTAGCAGGAGTCGAACCTGCGACCTCACCCTTATCAGGGGTGCGCTCTAACCGACTGAGCTATAGCCCCGCGAGGCGACCACGCTAGCGGGTCGGCGGCAGTTTCGACATGGATGGCGGGCGGATGGCGGCGTGACGCTGAGCGCCGCTCGGCGCACTGTCGGCTAGCCGCGGGCGCTCCTGGAGCCGCGCCGCGGCTTCTTCAGCCTCTTTTCTGGCCAGAACGGCGTCTCGTCGGCTGGTGCGGCACTGAGTCGAGGCGTTGCCGAAGGTGCTTGTTCGGTTCGAAGAACTGGCCCGGCCTGGCTGCTTGGGGCCTCGCTGCTCCGGGCGTGTCCGCTCCCGGCCTCGCTGCGCGGCGGACCGGCCCCAGACCGGCCCCGATGGCGGGGGCGTGTGCGTTTCGGACGGGGTCGAGCGGTCTCCTCTTCTACCACGGTCATCCGCACTCCGCCGGTCAGGTCGCTGATCAGGTTGAACAGCACCGCCATCAGCACCGTGAAACCCGACCCGGCCACCACCATGACCAGACCGCCGAGTGCGCTGACTCTGAATATCTGCTCGGCGTTGAAGGTGAACTGCTCCAACGCGAACAACTCCTCGATGAAGTTCTCGAGATTGTCGACGGTGCCTGCGGTGACCGCGAAGCTCCAGAGGATGACGCCGGCGGTCAACAGGATCGCCCAGAGGCAGAAGTAGAAGATGAGCGACATCTTGAGCACCGACCACGGCTCCACATGGCGTACCAGCCGCCGCACTCTGCGGGCGCGCAGCCGGCGTGCGGCGCGTTGTTGAAGAAGCACCGCCAGCGGCTGCCGGGAGCGCCGGGGGCGACGGTTCGACCTGCCTGGTTGAGGTTCGGAGGGTTCACTCATGGAGTCTGCGCCTCGGCGGGCCTCTGCCAAAAGTGTCGGGGCGCGCAGTGTCGTTCGGGCACGGGCCAAGTGTAGGGGGATCAGGGGGTGCGCGGATCGGGACGTTCCCAGACGACGCTGCGCTCGGCTCGGGCGACCGCGACTGCCGAGCCCACCTGGACGCGGACCTCGACTTGGTTGCCGAACGCGGCGTAGTCCACGAGGACGGCGCCGTTGGCTTCGGCGAGCTCGGTCGCGGCCGCGAGTCCCTGCGCGGCGCCCGCCAGGGCTGCCGCGTCCGCCGCGGTCCGCGCCTGTGCGGACTCGTCGGCGGCTGTACCGAGGCGGGCGATGGTGATCACCACGACCGCTGCGGCCGCCAACACCAGCACCATCATGGGCACGGCCTGACCCCGCTGAGAGTGCCGTGCCTCGTTTCGTCTGGCCTTGTCGTGGTGTGGCAGGTCCCGGCATGAGCACCCACCCCGCTGAGAGTGCCGCGCCTCGTTTCGTTTGGCCTTGTGGCAGGTCTGCACGCCCTTGTACCGCCCTTCGCGTCGGGTTTTAGTCTGCCGAAAGAAGCTGTTGGTCCTGTCCCCCGCCAGCGCCGCCGACAGAATCGCCCCCGCTGCTGCCCTCCGCCGTGTCGGGGTCGTCGTCGAGGTCGTCGTCGAGGTCGTCGTCGGCGCCTGGAGTCACCAGCACTACCGATGCGACGACATCGCCGGGGTCGGGGCTCATCACCTTCACGCCGCTGCCGTAGCGGCTCTGCGAGGAGATCGCCGCGACCGCGGTGCGGATCACCACGCCGTTGACGGTCACCGCCAGGATCTCGTCGTGCTCCTCGACCACCAGCGCGCCGGCGACTGCACCTTTGTCGTCGGTGAGCTTGATGCCGATGACCCCCTGTCCGCCGCGGTTGCGGGTGGGGTACTCCTCCAGCGGAGTCCGCTTTCCGAAGCCGCCAGCGGTGACATGGAGCAGCCCGCTCCCCGCGGCGGTGCTGCAGGCCACCACTTCGTCGCCGGGCTTCTTGAACTTCAAGCCGATGACGCCTGCCGCGGCCCGTCCCATCTCCCGGACCCTGGACTCGCTGAAGCGGATCGTCTGGCCGAGCCGCGACGACAGCAGAATGTCGTCGAGCCCGTTGGTGGGGACGACCTCGGCGAGCTCGTCGTCGTCGTTGAGGCGGATGGCGATGAGCCCGGCCCGTCTCGAGGAGTCGTAGGCGTTGAAGCGGGTCTTCTTCACCCGGCCCCTGGCCGTGGCGAAGAACAGGTAGCGGTGCGTCTCGTAGTTGCGGGTGTCGATGACGGCCTGTATCCGTTCGCCGTCCTCCAGCGGCAGCAGGTTGACGATGGCGGTGCCGCGCGCGGTGCGTGATGCCACTGGTATCTCGTGGGCGCGCAGCCGGTAGACCCGGCCCCGGGTGGAGAAGAACAGCAGGTAGGCGTGGGCGGTGGTCCAGATCAGGTGGATGAGGGTGTCCTCGTCTTTGAGCTTGGTGCCAGCCACGCCGCGGCCGCCGCGGCCCTGGGTCTTGAACTCCCCGGCCGGGACGGTCTTCACATAGCCAGCCGCGCTCATGGTGACCACCAGCGGGTCGTCGTCGATCAGGTCCTCGATGTCGAACTCGCCCGGGTCTATCTCGAGAGTCGAACGGCGCGGCTCCCCGAACTTGCTGCGGATCTCGCTGAGCTCTTCGATGATCACGCCGCGGAGCTTCTGGTCGTCTGCCAGGATCGCTTGGAGTTCTGCGATCCTCTGGCCCAGCTGCGCGGCTTCTTCTTGGAGGTCTGAGCGGCCCAGCCGGGTGAGTCTGGCGAGCTGCATGTCGAGGATGTGGTTGGCCTGGACCTCGGAGAACGCGAACGGGTCCGCCATCAGCGCCTCGCGGGCTGCGTTGCGGTCCTCGCTGGCGCGGATCGTGGCGATGATCTCGTCGATCAGGTCGAGGCAGCGGATCAGCCCCTCGACGATGTGCAGCCGCTTCTCGGCGGCGTCGAGGCGGAACTGCGAGCGCCGGGTGATGACCTCGATCTGGTGGTCGACGTAGGCGACGAGCGCGTCGCGCAAGTTGAGCGTGCGCGGCACCCCGCCTACCAGCGCGACCATGTTGACTCCGAAGCTCGTCTGCAGCGGCGTGCTCTTCCAGAGGTTGTTGAGCACGACCTCCGGGTTGGCATCGCGTTTGAGTGAGATGACGAACCGGGTGTCGTCGCCTGACGACTCGTCGTTGACATCGGAGATCCCCTCGAGCTCGCGGCTGTCAACGAGGTGGGCGATCTTGCGGGCCACCGCCCCGGCTGAGACCTGGTAGGGCAATGCGGTGACGACGAGTGCTTGGCGGCCCTTGATCTCGGTGATCTCGATCGTGGCCCGGGTCTTGACCGAGCCGCGGCCCTCCCGGTAGGCCGCCTCGATGCCGTTGCGCCCGAGTATCTGGCCGCCGGTCGGGAAGTCGGGGCCCTTGACGTGCTCCATCAGCTCTTCGACGCCGGCCTCGGGATCGCGCAGCAGGTGGATCACTGCGTCGCACACTTCGTTGAGGTTGTGCGGCGGGATGTTGGTGGCCATCCCCACGGCGATGCCCTGGCTGCCGTTGACGAGCAGGTTGGGCAGGCGCGACGGCAGGACTGCTGGCTCGCTGAAGTCGCCGGAGTAGTTGTCGACGAAATCGACGGTGTTCTCGTCGATCCCGGCGAGCATGCGCATGGCGAGGGGGTGGAGCCGCGATTCCGTGTAGCGGGCTGCGGCCGGCGGGTCCTCGGGTGATCCGTAGTTGCCGTGGAAGTCGATCAGCGGGTGTCGCAGCGAGAACGGCTGGGCCATGCGGGCGAGCGCGTCGTAGATGGCGCTGTCGCCGTGGGGGTGGAAGCGGGCCATGACGTCGCCGGTGACGCGGGCGCATTTCACATGCGCCCGGTCGGGCCTGAAGCCCTGGTCGAACATCGACCAGAGAATCCGCCGGTGCACCGGCTTGAGGCCGTCTCGGGCGTCGGGGAGGGCCCGGCTGATGATGACCGACATGGCGTAGTCGAGGAACGAGCTCTCCATCTCCTCTTGGATCTCGATGGCGGTGATCTCGTCGGGCCCTTCTGGGTCGTCGAGGCCAAGGGTCGGTGTGTCGCTCATTTGAGGCCCTTCAGAAGTCCAGGTTCCGCACTTCGCGTGCGTTGGTGACAATGAAGTTCTTGCGCTGTTCGACGTCGTCGCCCATGAGGACCGAGGTCACGTCGTCGGCGATGGCCACCTGTTCGACTGAGACCTGCAGCAGCGACCGCGAGGCGCTGTCCATGGTGGTGCTGCGGAGTTCGTCCCAGTCCATCTCGCCGAGGCCCTTCAACCGCTGGAAGTCCTTGGTGTAGTTGGGGCGGCCGGCGAGGAACTCGTCTTTGGCGGTGTCGTCTTTGAGGTAGACGGTCTGGGTGTTGGAGACTTTCGTCGAGTACAGCGGCGGCTGGGCGATGTAGACGTATCCGGCTTCCACGAGCGGCCGCATCTGCCGGAAGAAGAAGGTGAGCAGCAGAGTGCGGATGTGGCTGCCGTCGACGTCGGCGTCGGCGAGCAGGATGATCTTGTGGTAGCGGGCCGCTTCGATGTCGAACTCGTCGGCGAAGCCTGCCCCGATCGCGGTGATGAGCGTCTTGACTTCGGCGTTGCGGAGCATCTTGTCGATACGGGCCCGCTCGACGTTGAGGATCTTCCCGCGGATCGGCAGGATCGCCTGGGTCCGGGGGTCTCGGGCCCGCACTGCTGAACCGCCGGCGGAGTCGCCCTCGACGATGAACAGCTCGCGTGCGGCCGGGTCTTTCGCCGAGCAGTCCTTGAGCTTGTCGGGCATCCCGGCGCCGTCGAGCAGCGACTTGGAGCGGATGGCCTTGCGGGCGTCGGATGCTGCGACCCGGGCCCGGGCTGCGTTGGTGGCCTTGGTGATCGTGGCTTTGGCTTCGCCGGGGTGTTCCTCGAGCCAGTCGGCCATGCGTTCGTTGGTCACCCGCTCGACCAGTGAGCGCATGGAGACGTTGCCGAGTTTCGACTTGGTCTGGCCCTCGAACTGGGGTTCGCCGATGCGCGCCGAGATGATCGCGGTGAGGCCCTCGCGGATGTCCTCGCCGGTGAGGTTGTCGTCCTTGTCTTTGAGCAGACCCTTGCTGCGTGCGTAGCTGTTGACGGTGCGGGTGACCGCCGAGCGGAAGCCCTGTTCGTGCATGCCGCCCTCGATGGTGGCGATGCCGTTGGCGAAGCTGTGGATTCCGTCTGCGTTGAATCCGGTGTTCCATTGGAAGGCGATCTCGACCTCGTGGGGGTTTCCGGCGATGTCTTCGGCACCGACGAAGTATCCGACGGTGTCGAAGAGTGCTTCTTTGGAGGCGTTGATGTGGCTGACGAAGTCGATGATCCCGCCGTCGTACTGGAACGAGACCCAGTTGTCGTTCGCCGTGTTCTTTCGTTGGTCGCGGACTCGGATCTCCAGGCCGCGGTTGAGGAAGGCCATCATCTGGAAGCGTTCGAGCAGGGTCTGGAACCGGAACTCGATCTCGTCGAAGATCTCCTGGTCGGGCCAGAAGCGCACAGTGGTCCCGGTCCGGGGTCGGGTCCTGCCGTCGGACAGTTCGACAACATCGGAGGTGCCGACCGGCTTGAGCCTCTGGATCAGTTCACCGCCATTGCAAAACAGCATGGCGTAGCGTTCGCCGTGGCGGTCGATCTCGACCTCGACCCGGCTCGACAGGGCGTTGACCACCGAGACTCCGACTCCGTGCAGGCCTCCTGAGACCTTGTAGCCATCGCCGCCGAACTTGGCGCCGGCGTGCAGGACGGTCATCACGACTTCGGCCGCGGTCAGGTCTGTGTAGTTGGGGTGGTTCTCCACGGGGATGCCCCGGCCGTTGTCGGAGACTTCGCAGGCGCCCTCGGCGGTGAGGGTGACGTCGATGCGGGTGCAGTGGCCAGCCATCGCCTCGTCCACCGAGTTGTCGACGACTTCCCAGACGAGGTGGTGCAGACCGGTGGGCCCGGTGGAGCCGATGTACATGCCGGGCCTGGTGCGCACGGCTTCGAGCCCTTCGAGGATGGTGATGTCTTGGGCCCCGTAGGAGGATTCGGCGGCAGTGACCGTGTCTTGTGTCATCTTTGCCTCAGTTGGTCGGTTGGTGAGAGCTTCGCGGCCCCGGCACGCCTGCCCGCCGCCCGATCACCCTCTTCTTCGGTGGGCTGTTCGTTGGCCTGTTGACCTGTTCATGGACACTGTGCGCGGTGTTGCGGTGATCGGGTCGGGACTTCATCAGGACCTCAGGCTTGTTGTAGGGGCTCACCGGATTGACCCGGGTGATTCCCGCATCACAAGCGAACTGCGGGATCCGGGTGGTGCTGCGGCACCTTCGAGACGCTGGTAGCAAGGCCCATTCACTGGGTTGGAGCCTACCAGTCCGAGGGGCTCGAACCTTGCGGCGCGACCCTGAGTTTGACGGCCTTGATCCGATCGGATCCGGAGACCTCTCGGATCTTCTCGATCAGCTGGGGTTCGAGCCAGCGGAGTTGGCTCGCCCAGGTCGTGTCGTCGGCGACTACCACAAGCACCTCGCCGTCGATGGCGGTGGGCCGGGCGTGCGCGGCCACGTCTGGTCCGACGATCTCGGACCATTGGACGAACACCGCTTTGAGCACGTCGACGCTGGGTGCCTCGATGTGCGCCAGCAGTCGGTCGAAGGTCGACCCGAGCCTTCTCGGCCCGTCGGCACCGATGTTCACGGCTGCTTCTCCAGCACGGTACCGGAGGTGACTTCCAGCACCCGGTCCGGGGCCGCGCCGGGGGGCGCCCAGGTGGCTGTGGTGAGCAGCGTTTGACCTTCCGGCAGCGCTTCGCGGAGCGCCTGTGCCCGGCGGTAGTCGAGTTCGGAAAACACGTCGTCGAGCAGCAGCACCGGTTGGGCGCCGCCGCCTTGGCGGATCAGCGAGTCAACGGCGAGGCGCATCGCCAGCACCAGCGACCTTTGTTCGCCCTGTGATCCGTGTGTGCGCGCCGCGGCGCCGCCGATCTGCAGGCTGATCTCGTCACGGTGCGGTCCGACGGTTGAGACTCCCCGCCTCAGGTCGATCGTGCGGCTCTGCGCCAGCGCCGAGGCCAGGTCCGCCTGCCAGCTCGCGGCGTAGCGCGCGCTGATCCTGGTAGACTCTGCCGCGACCGCCTCGTAGGCCGCACAGAGTCGCGGCTCGACTTCTTCGAGCAGCGCTTCGCGGGTGCTTCGCAGCGCCGTTCCGGTCTCAGCGAGCTTGGCATCCCAGACGTCGAGCGTGAACGCCGCGTCGGTGTCGAGGCGCCCGCCAGCTGAGCGGAGCAGGGCGTTGCGCTGCTTGACGATCCTCTCGAGGTCGTTGCAATGCACCGCGTGGCTCGGCTGGAGGCTCGCCGCGGCTGAGTCGAGCCAGCGGCGCCGGCTGGCGGGACCGCCTTTGACCAGGTCGAGGTCCTCGGGTGTGAACACGGTCGCGGGAACAGCCCCGATCAGGTCGCTGCGACGGCGCAGAGGCTGCCGGTTGAGCTTCACTCGGTTCCTACCTGCCCGCGGCAGTTCAGCTTCGACGAGTTGTCTGCGGCCGTCGCGTCCGGTCGCCTCGGCTCGGATGACTGCGGACTCGGCGCCGGTTCGGATCAGCGTCTCGTCGGCCGCCCCGCGGAACGATCCGAGACCGGTGGCCCAACTGACAGCTTCGAGCAGGCTGGTCTTGCCTTGGCCGTTCTCACCGAGGATGACTGTGAGCCCGGGGCCGAAATCGACCGCAGCCTCGCGGTAGATCCGGAAGTCAAGGAGCTCCAACCTGTGGATTGTCATGAGTTCCGGTGGACTGCCATCAGCTGCGGCCGCGGCTGCGGGCCGCTAACTGACGCGCACCGGCATCAGCAGATACAGGAAGTTGGGGTCTTCAGAAGACTTGAGCAGGGCCGGTTTCAGCTCGCCTATGGTTTCCAGCACGACCTGTGATCCAGGGGAGACTTCGATCCCGTCGATCAGGTATTCGGGATTGAACGCGACCATGAGGTCGTCGCCCTCATAATGGGCCTCGAGGGACTCGCGTGCTTCGCCCACCTCCTGTGCCACCGCGGCAACCTCGAGCCCGTCGGCCGACATGGCGATGCGTATCGGCGTCGATTCCTGGGCGAGCAGGCGCACTCGGCGCAGGGAGTCGAGCAACTTCTCGCGGTCGATGGTGAGCCGGTTCTCGTGGGTGTCGGGTATCAGCCGGCTGTAGTTGGGGAAGTCGCCTTCTATCAGCCTGGTCGTGACGGTGGCGCGTCCCACTGAGAAGCAGGCGTTGTGCTCCCCCAGCGACAGCGTGATCTCCTTTTCGTCTCCGACCACACGGGCGAGCTCTTTGAGCGCGCGGCTCGGCACCAGCACCTTCTGTCCTTCGCCGAGCACAGCCAAACCGGCGATGTCGCACATGGCGAGGCGGTACGAGTCGGTCGACACGAGCCTCAACCCGTCGGACTCTGCGGCCATCAGCACCCCGGTCAGTATCGGCCTTGCGTCGTCGGTAGACGCGGCTTTGCTGACCTGGTCGATGGCGGCTCTGAACATCGCCGCGTCGAGTGTCACCACATCGCCCGAGGGTTCGGGGATTTCGGGGAACTCGTCGACCGCGGCCACCCTGATCGAGAACTCCGACGGGTTGGCGACGATGCGGGCGTCCTCTCCCTCGATCAGCACGTCGACTGCGCCCGGACGCAGGGAGCGGACAACGTCGCCCATCAGTTTCGAGCGCATGACCGTGCTGCCGTCGCCTGACCCGCTGACTGTGACCGTCACCGAGATCGTGAGGTCACCGTCACTGCCTGTCGCGGTCAGCTGGTCGCCTGCGAGCTCGAGTCTGACTCCGCCGATCATTGCTGCTCCCGCGCGCGCGGCCACGCCGCGTCCGGCCGTGCCGAGGGCTTCTGAGAGCACGTCTCTCTCGCATCTGAACTTCATGCTCATTGTGCGGTTACCTCTCCTGGGTTGTATGGATATACGAAATGGTAGGAGTCCATAGGGGCTGTGGATTGTGGACGGGCATCAGTCTGCCCTGTGCGGCAGCGGTTTTCGCGTACACAGCATATACGCGGGGTTTCACAGCCCGGCTGGTTGCGGCTTGTGGGCTGTGAGTTTCGCGGCGGTTGTGCAGGTGCTGCCCACTGCCGATGCACAGGTCGTCTACAGGATCTTCGCTGTGGGCGCGGGTCGCGCCGCGTTGTAATCGCAGAGTTCGAGGACCTGGTGGGTTCTTCGCTGTGGGCGCGGGTCGCGCTGGATCGCAATTCGGGTTGAGCATCGCGTCGCGGGGTCTTCTGCGTTGGCGCGGGTCGCTCCCGTCGGGTTCGGGCGGGTCTCATAGTCCGTCGTTCAGCCGCCGCTGGAGTTCGGTGACCTTGTCGAATATCTGTTGGCGCTCGCCCATCCTGGCTTCGACCTTCCGCACGGCGTGCATGACGGTGGTGTGGTCGCGGTTGCCGAAGGCGCGGCCGATGTCGGGGTAGCTGAGGTCGGTCATGTTGCGCACGACGTACATGGCGACCTGGCGTGCGTCCACGAGCGGCCGGCGCCTGCTGCCGCCGGTGATCTGTTCGATGTCGAAGTTGAAGGTCTCAGATGTGAGCTCGATAATGCGGTCCGCGGTGACCGGCGGTTTCTGGGAGTTGTTGATCTGGTCGGCGAGCACGAAGCCGGCGAGCCGTATGTCGAGCGGTTGCCCGGTGAGGCTGGTGTAGGCGGTGACTTTGATGAGCGCGCCCTCGAGCTCGCGGATTGACTGGGTGATGTTCTCGGCGATGAAAGTGAAGACTTCGTTGGGGATCTCGATCGTCCGCGACTCGGCCTTCTTGCGGAGGATGGCAAGGCGTGTCTCTAGGTTGGGTCGTTGTATGTCTGTGGTGAGTCCCGACTTGAAGCGGTTGCGGAGGCGTTCCTCGAGGGTGGGCATGGCATCGGGCGTGCGGTCCGACGAGAGCACGATCTGCTTGTTGTTCTGGTGCAGTTCGTTGAACGTGTGGAAGAACTCTTCTTGGAGGCCCTCTTTGCCTTCCATGAACTGGATGTCGTCGATGAGCAGCACGTCGTTGTCGCGGTAGCGCCGCTTGAACTCGGGCTGGGTGTTGGTGCGGATCGCCTGGACGAACTCGTTGAGGAACGTCTCGGTCGAGACGTAGCGGACTTCGTGGTGCGGGTAGTGGTTGCGCACGTAGTGGGCGATGCCGCGCAGCAGGTGGGTCTTGCCGAGCCCCGAGTCACCGTGGATGAACAGCGGGTTGTATCCGGCTGCCGGCGTCTCCGCGACCGCCAGCGCGGCGGCATGCGCGAAATGGTTCGAGGGGCCGATGACGAAGTGCTCGAAGGTGTATTTTTCCTCAAGTTCGGTTCTCGGCTCGGGCGGCTGGTCGGGGATCGTCTCGGCAACCGCCTCCGGGGCGGCGCGATACCCGTTCGCGGTGGTCAGGTCGGCGAACGGGACGCCCAGGTCGGCACCGGTAGCCGGGCTGTCGACCTCGACGCGCACGGTTGCGTCGGAGCGGGTGTTGTCGATTGCGTGCTGCACGAGCCCGAGGTACCTGCCCTCGATTCTCTCCTTTTGCAGTCCGTTGGGGACGACGATGACCAGCTCCCCCGCGTCGAACGCGGCGGCTCGGGCGCCGCTGAAGGTGGTGTGCCAGACGGCATCGCTCACTTGGGCGCGGATGCTCTCTGCACAGGAACTCCACAAGCCGGCAGCTAGGTCTTTCTCGTTGTTGTTCAATTGACACTCCACAGGTTTTTCCACAGGTGTGGATGACTGATCCATAAGGTTTTGGCGAAGGTGACAACAGTGACCTGCGAGTGCGTCGCTTGTCGGTGAGGCAACCTGACCGTGGTAGGTGGGTGAACTTAGCAACCTCGTCGGTCTCTGCAACTTGGCGTCGGCAGTCTTTTCATAGTGCCTGTTCAAGGGCGGTTTTGAAGTCAAATGACAGTTGTGTTACATTTGTTGAGGCTCGAATCCGCGTGCGGCAGCTCGTGGCCGGCGAGGGTTGCGGGTCAGCCCGCTGGGGTGCGGCGCGGCGCGGGGCGCGGGGCTGGGCGCGCCGATTGCGCGGTTGTCGCGGTAGCCTTGCCACCCTACTGTGATCGCAGAACTGTCGGGTTCGTGTGGACCGGGCCTTGCACTGCGGTATTTTTCGGTGCTCTTGTGGAGGAACAATGAAGCGGACCTATCAACCGAATGTGCGCAAGCGAAAAGTCAAGCACGGTTTCCGTGCGCGCATGGGCACTCGTGGCGGGCGCACAGTGCTCACCCGTCGCCGCCACAAGAAGCGGACGCGGCTCTCGGCGTGATTGAAGCGCTTTCTGGTCGTCGCTCCTTCGAACGTCTGAAGGCGGAGGGTGTGCGTCACGGTCGAGGTCGGCTTCGACTGCTCTCACGGCACGCGTCTGTGCATGACCCCACGCAGAGCGCGCGGATAGGGTTCGCAATCTCACGCACAGTGGGCAATGCTGTCGAGCGCAACAGGATGCGCCGTCGAGTGCGAGCGGTTCTGCACGAATTGTCCCGTGACGACCCTTCGCTGTTGCCCGGAGGCGACTACCTTTTCAGGGTCACCTCCCCTATCGGTCACTGGTCCCCCGAAGAGTTGCGGCACAGGCTCGTTGCACTCCTGCACGACTCGGCGATGGCGGGCACGGGCCGATGAGCACTAGATGGTCCGGGTCGGGGGCACGCACGCTCGTTTCGCTGCTGAGCTTGTATCAGAAGCTCACTGCGGGCCGGGTCTCTCCTTGTCGGCATGTGCCTGGATGCTCCACTTATGCGATCGAGGCGATCGAGTCTCACGGCGCGGTTCGTGGTGGTTGGCTGGCGCTGCGGCGGGTCTGTCGTTGTCATCGGTGGGGCACTTCGGGCTATGACCCGGTGCCTGCGCCTCAGGAGCCGAGATGTTCGATGTGATCTTCGACCTGATCGGGCAGGTGTTGGCGTTCTGCTACGAGTTGTGGCCCTCGTACGGGATGGCCGTTGCGGGTCTCACGCTGGTGGTGATGGTTGTCGTCACCCCGCTGACGCTAAAGAGCACCAAGTCGATGCTGCAGATGCAGCGGTACCAGCCTGAGCTGAAGGCGATCCAGAACCGCAACCGCGGTGACCGCCAGAAGCTCAACGAAGAGATGATGGCGTTCCAACAGGAGCACGGCATCTCGATGTTCGGGGGATGCCTGCCGCTACTGGTGCAGGCACCGCTCTTTTTGGTTTTGTTCCGCGTGGTTCAGGGGCTGACCAGCCGGGCGACCGACTTCGGCAACCAGATCGGCTGGGCCAGTGGCCGGTCGGCTTCGGGGCTGACGACACTCGACGGCACGGTCTTACTCGACGGCACGGTCTTCGGTTCGAGGGACCGACCGTTCGAACCTCAGAATCTCCCCGAATCGAGCAGTTTGTACACGCGCCTAGCGGGGGGCGATGGAGTCTCGTTCGAGCAGCGCCCCACGGAGATGGTGTCTTGGGGGATGGACCTTTCGAGAAGCGCTCAGGAGGTGATCAGCGAGAGCCTGATCTCGGCCTTCCCTTATGTGCTGCTGATCTTGATCGTGCTGGTGTCCAGCATTTTTCAACAACGCCAGATCCAGAGCAGGAGTGGTTCGGCGATGACTCCCCAGACACAGATGCTGATGAAGATCATGCCCTACCTGCTGCCGGTGTTCAGCTTCACGATGCCGGCCGCGTTGGTGGTGTATTTCGTTGTGTCGAACCTCTATCGGATCGGTCAGCAGGCCTACATCACGCGGAGTCTGTATCGGGGAGAGGACAGCCCCGGGGCGTTGTTGGCAAAGAAGCGTGAAGAGGTCAAGGGTGAAGAGGCGGACCACGCCGCGTCAGGCGGACGCACGACCCCCAAGAAAGGTGTGCCGACACCGAAACGCGACGGCAGCTATGCCAACAAGAAGGCCAAGAAGCCGGCGGCACGGCAGAGCGCGGCGAGCAGATCGCGTAGCAGAGGTCGTGGTCAACCAGACGGCAAGGGAACTCGGGCCAAGGGGTCCGACAAGCCAGCAACGAATGGCTCTCGGGCCAAGGGGTCCGACAAGGCGGCAACAAATGGCTCTCGGTCTGCGCGCACGGGTGCAGGCCGAACGGGCAATGCCCCTTCACGGCACCATCGAGGATCTGGAGGGTCGGGCCGGACCACTGAGCGAGGTTCTCCCCAACACAAGAAAAGAAAGAAGTAGCAGTTCGGCTCTCAATCGCGGAGACTCGATCTGCTTGGCAGCACGACGTGAAAGGAACGATTATGGAATGGGTAGAAAGCACGGGTGATTCAATCGGGTTGGCAAAAGAACACGCGTTAGACCGGCTCGGAGTTCACGAAGATGATGCAGAGTTCAACGTCCTGAACGATGTCAAGACCGGGTTGTTCGGGCGGATCAAAGAACCGGCGAGGGTGAGGGCCCGAGTTCGTCCCACCACCCCGAGATCCAAAGAGAACCGCAATCGACGCGACCGTGGCAGCAAGCGCGGTCGGGGAAACCAGGGCAACCGCAACGCCGGGAGCCGAAAGTCGGACTCCAGTCGCGGTCAATCCGGTCGAGCACAGACTGCCAAGGGCGGGAAGTCCTCATCCCCAGACGACGGCTCCGACGACCGGCCTTCTGCTCCGCGTAAGGCCGACCAGAGCAGACAGAAGCCGAGAATCCCCGACAATCACGACAGACCTGGCAAATCGGAGACGCCCGAGAACCGGGCGGCACAAATCAAGAAAAAGGTAGAAACTGTGAACGAGCACCAAGAAATGATGCCATTGCCCCAGCAGGCAGATCTCGCCGAAGAGTTCGTCAGGGGCCTCGCCGAACGGTTCGGTACGACCGTCGACTTCCACAGGGAGAACGTTGGCGGCGATGAAATCCGGATCACTGTCAGCGGTGAGGAACTCGGCCGGATGGTCGGCCACCGTGGAACGACCGCGGGCGCTATCGACGATCTTGTCCGCACGTTCCTGCAGCGCCGTGCGGGTAGCGCGCGCAATGGTCGTGTCCGAGTGGACGTGGGCGGTGTCATTGCTCGTAGGAGAGCCGCGCTCGTTCGCTTCGCCCACAGCCAAGCGATCGAGGCGCGCGACTCCGGGGTGCCGCGATCCCTTGAACCGATGAATGCGGCAGATCGCAAGCTGGTCCACGACGCGCTCGATGGAGTTGAGGGCGTGAAGACTCTCTCTGAAGGTGAAGATCCCCGCCGTTACGTTGTGATCGCTCCTGTGGACGCTTAGGACCCCGCACGCGCAGTCCGATCGTGCGCTCCCTGAGGTGGTAACGAGCCCGTGATTGAGTCACAGCTCCAAGCATTGGAAGCGGTTTGGGCACCGGCACGAGCAACGGGATCGCTTGGTTCGGCGTCAGTCGAGGAACTCTGTGTGCACGCCCAAGGCTATGTCTCGGCGAGCATGTCCCTCCGGTCTGGTGCTTGCTGCGTCGATCTGGGTACTGGGGTGGGCGTTCCTGGGGTGTTCCTCGCGATGCAGCACCCAGAAACATTTTGGCGGCTCGTGGATTCCAGTTCAAGACGTTGCGACTTGGCACTCTCGGCGGTTCGAGCTGTTGGTCTGGAAGGTCGGGTTGATGTGGTCCATGGACGCGCGGACGCACTTGCCCATGACCCGGATTGGCGGGCCGCGAACGACCTGGTTGTTGCGCGCCTACTCGGACCCTCCAGCGATGTCGCAGAGTGCGGGCTCCCGTTGCTAGCTGTGAGCGGGTCACTGGTGGTGTCGGTGTCAGACGGGACTGCCGACTCCTGGTTGGGCGCGGACCTGTCGCCGTTGGCCGCTTCGGTGGTTGAACTTTGGACGACGAACTCTGGGGGCTATATTCGTGCGGAGCGGACAGGCGGTACCGTTGCCGACCATTTTCCCCGCCGTGGGCCCGCCCGTCGTCGTGACCCGTTGTTCTAGATGTTTCATGTGAAACGCGCGGGCCGTTCAACGCGCGGGGTTCTATCGATTTGCGTTTCACGTGAAACAGAAACTTTTCTAGGGAATGCTTGACCTTTGCGATCGACTGGTTGAAGATACTGGGGTTCTTGAGAAGGGAGTTGGTTTTGTGACTCGACCCGGTACAAGGGTTTTCGCCGTTGCCAACCAGAAGGGCGGGGTCGGAAAAACTACGACGACGATCAATCTCGCGGCCTGCATGGCCCAGCTTGACCGGCGCGTGCTCATTGTCGATCTCGACCCTCAAGCTAACGCGACGAGGGGCCTCGGCATAGATTCGCGCATGGTCGATCAATCGCTCTACGATGTGCTGCTCAGGGACGTTCCTCTGGAGGATGTGATTGAGCCAGCCTCGGTGAAGAACCTCTACATTGTGCCCTCCAGCCTGGATCTTGCGGGTGCGGAGATTGAGCTTGTGCCAGCCATGAACCGTGAGAGGAGACTGAAGATCGCGCTCGATGCGGTTGCTGAGGATTACGACGTCGTGCTCATCGACTGTCCACCGTCGCTCGGCCTGTTGACGATCAACGGGTTGACAGCAGGTAGCGAAGTTCTCGTCCCGGTTCAGGCTGAGTACTATGCTCTTGAAGGTCTCGGCCTCTTGATCCGCAACATCGACTTGGTGAAGCGCAACCTCAACCCTGACCTGTATCTCAGCACGATTGTGCTTGGGATGGTTGATGCGCGGACCAAACTCTCCAAGCAGGTGTCCGACGAGGTGCGGGGCCATTTTGGAGACAAGGTTTGTCGCCAAGTGATCCCCCGAGCGGTTCGCTTGAGCGAGGCACCGAGCTTTGGTCTGCCTATCTCGGTGTTTGATCCCGGGTCGCGTGCCGCGACTGCCTACCGCATGCTAGCTAAGGAGGTCCTCAATGTCTAGACCTAGTGGCCTTGGTAGAGGTCTCAGTTCACTGATTCCGGCGGACTCGACCGCTGCGAAGGGTGCCTATCAAGAGATTCACATCGAACAGGTGGTCCCGAATCCGAACCAGCCCCGCGAGCATTTCGATGAGGAGAGTTTGGCCTCGTTAGCTAGGTCAATATCTGAGGTCGGGGTCATTCAGCCGGTGGTGGTCCGAGAATTGAACGACGGACGCTACGAATTGATGGCGGGGGAGCGACGTTGGCGAGCGGCCAAGCGCGCCAACCGGGATTCCATACCGGCTATCGTCAGGGATTCTGACGACCTGGCGTCGCTGGAGACGGCCGTTGTGGAGAATCTTCATCGCCAGGATCTCAACTCCCTGGAGGAGGCTGCGGCTTATCAACAGCTTGTCGAAGAGTTTGGCTTGACCCAAGAAGAGGTTGCGAAGCGGGTCGGGAAGTCTCGCTCGGCGGTTGCCAACACTCTAAGGTTGCTGCAGCTTCCGCCGCTGGTGCAGCGTCTACTGGTGGAGGGGCAGCTCAGCGCTGGACATGCGCGGGCCTTGTTGGCAACCCCGGACCGTTCAGAGCAGGAACGCTTGGCGACGGAGATCGTCGAGGATGGATTGACTGTTCGCCAAGTTGAAGAGATGCTTCGTGATCGGGACCCCGCGGAACCCGAGGATAGTGACAGCGCTCCCGCCAAGACGCCGGCCCCGCGAATACCTGATTCGGGCGTGCTGGAGCTCGAGGAACTCCTCGCAACTCTGCTCGACACCAGAGTTGCGGTTAAACTGGGCAAGGGCCCGGGTCGACTGGTGGTTGATTTCGCCGACCTAGACGACCTGGAGAGGATATATCGGGTCATCGCCGGCTAATGGAGGCATCGAGGCGAATGGTCGTCACTGGCTGGCGCACCTATTGACATAACTACTGCCAAAAGAAAGCGGGCACTGGCGTGTGAGAGATCATCGCAGATGAGGGTCCGCGCACCAGTCGGTCACGGCGTCGTGCAGCGCCGTCGCGAGAGCCTCGGCTCGCTCGACCACCATCGGTGGGGGGCCGACCCGGCACCAGACCGCGGTCATTCTCGTCTCCCGGAGGATTGGCAGGCGCATCCCGGTCGCGGGCAGGTCGCGGTCGAGCACCCGACCGATCTTTGCTGTGCATCGTTGGGCGAGCAGGCGGCCTCCGTTGGAGGTGAAGCCCTCGGTCTCGAAGTAGGCGACCCGGAAGTCGTCGGCGGCGAGGGTCACGCCGACGTATGCGTCACCACTCCAGCTGTTGGCGACCCGGGCGTGTGAGGAGAGGTCGGGGTGGTGCAGGGTGAGAACCGTTGCACCGTCGAGCTGCAGCAGTCGGGCGAGCGAGTTGACCACCGCGGGCAGGCCGCCGGTCTCCCCCAGCAGGATGCGCCTTTTCTCGACGCCGGCGTTTCGGCGGAGAGCCTCTGTCTGGTGCACTTCAGCGATGGTCTTGGCCCCGACGACGCGCCCGGCGAGGCGGTCGAGCGCGGCGACGGTCGCGCGCCCGACGGTGCCGTCGGCGTTTAGCCCCTGGTTGTGTTGGAAGTCCCGCACGGCTGCTTCGGTGTCGGGCCCGAAGATTCCGTCGAGCCAGCCGGCATCGAACCCGAGATTGCCGAGCCGCAACTGCAGATCGGCGATGTCGTCGCCGCGGGTCATGGGGGCACGCAGGTACAGCATCCGGTCACCGAGCCGAAAATGGGCGTCTACCAGCGCAGACCAGGTTTGTCGACCACAGATTCCGTCTTCGACCAGCCGCCGTGCAGCTTGGAACGCACGAAGGGCCCGCTCGGTGGTCTCGTCGAACACCTCTGGCACCCCGAAGTCCGTGAACCCGGCCGCGGCCAGCCGGCGATGCAGGTCCCGCACCCCGGCACCGGTGTCGCCGCGCCGCAGGGGAAGCCCGGGCGGGTTCATCCGGAGCTGCTCAGAGGAAAGGGGTTACGTCGTTGAGAAGAGCGCCTTTGGGCTTTGCACCGATAATGCGTTTTGCTTCTTCCCCGTCCTTGAAGAGGATCAGGGTGGGAATGCTCATGACACCGAACCGCTGGGCGACCTGCGGGGCGTCGTCAACGTTGAGCTTGAGAATCTTTAGGGCGTCGCCCTGCTCTTGCGCGATTTCTTCGAGGATGGGGGCGACCATCTTGCACGGACCGCACCATTCCGCCCAGAAGTCGACCAGAACGGGTGTGGTTGCGCTGCCGATCTCCTCGTCGAAGGTGCTGTCATCGAGGGTGCCAAGCGATCCTGCCATTGTCTGGCTCTCTTTCTGTCGGGTTGCTGCTGACTCTACCTGTGTTGCGACTCGAGCCAACGCTCCGCGTCGAGTGCGGCCATGCACCCTGAACCGGCTGCGGTGACTGCCTGGCGGTAGACGTCGTCCTGCACGTCTCCGCAGGCGAACACGCCCTCGATGTTGGTGCGGGAGCAGTCGGGTTGGGTGACCAGGTAGCCGTTGTCCTTCATTTCGAGTTGGCCGGAGAAGATGTCGGTGTTGGGCCGGTGCCCGATGGCGATGAACACTCCGCTGACCGCGAGCTCGGATTCCAAGCCGGTCTTCACGTTGCGCAGCCGCAGTCCGCTGATCGAGTCTTCGCCGAGGTATTCGGTGACGACTGTGTCCCAGATGAACTCGATCTTCGGGTTGTCAAAGGCGCGCTGCTGCATGATCTTCGAGGCGCGCAGGGTGTCGCGTCGGTGGATGATCGCGACCTTGCTGGCGAACCGGGTTAGGAAGGTGGCCTCCTCGATGGCGGAGTCACCTCCTCCGACCACGGCGATCTGTTGGTCGCGGAAAAAGAATCCGTCGCAGGTTGCGCAGGTGGAGAGCCCGTGTCCGACGAGTTCGAGCTCGCGGTCGAGGTTGAGCATTAGCGACTGGGCCCCGGTGGAGACGATCAGGCAGTTGGCCTGATAGGTCGGCTCCGAGGCTTCGGGGTCGCCGACCCAGACTTTGAAGGGCCGCGCGGAGAGGTCGACTCTGGTGGCCTTGACAGTCTCGATGCGCGTCCCGAAGCGGTGGGCCTGGGCCCGGAAGTTGACCATCAGCTCTGGCCCCATGACCCCGTCGGGGAATCCGGGGTAGTTCTCCACGTCGGTGGTGAGCATCAGCTGGCCGCCGGGCTGGTCGCTGGTGCTGCTGGGTTCGCCTTCGAGCAGCACCGGGGAGAGGTTCGCCCGGGCGGTGTAGAGCGCCGCGGTGAGCCCTGCGGGGCCCGAGCCGATGATGACTACGTCGTGGGTTTCGGGTCCATGCGTTTCGGGCTCGTGGGTTTCGGGTCGATGCGTTTCGGGCTCGTGGGTTTTGGGCTCCTGGTTCTTGGGTCCGTGGGGTTCTGGTTTTTGGGCTCGCGGGTCGCGGGTCGGTGCGGTTCGGGCCCGGGGGTTTTGGGGCCGTGGTTGGTGGGTCGATGCGTTTCGGGCTCGTGGTTTTTGGGCTCGTGGTTTTCGGGTCGATGCGTTTCGGGCTCGTGGTTTTTGGGCTCGTGGTTCTTGGGTCGATGCGTTTCGGGCTCAAAGGTTTCGGGCATTGGTGTTCCTATAGCGGGGCGCTTCGGGATGGTGCGGTCAGGCGAACGAGTCGATGATGCCGTAGCAGACGATCACGACAATGATCGCGGCGTCGAGCATCAGGGCGAGGTTGACCCAGCGCAGGCCCTCGGTCTTGCGGTTGAACCAGAAGCCGAAGCCGAGGATCGCCAGGAGGCTGCCGATGAACAGATGGGCGGCCCAGGTGGTGTCGCCGACTCCGGCGCCGATCGGCAGGTAGGCGTCGGCGAGGCGCACTCCGATGATGACCAGCAGGGTCAGTGCTGCGATCACGAAGACCAGCGCCACCAGCCCGTAGACGACGGCTCGTACTGCCCGGATCGCGTTCTCGGTGCCGTGGGTCCGGACCTTGTCGATGTTGTCGACGATTGCGTCGACGACACCTGATATCCAGTCATTCTCGGCTGGGGTGGTCTCAGAGGCCATGGCCCCAGAGCCTACCGCCAGTCCAGGGCGCGAACGACAGTTTGAATATGCGTATATTGGGCGCCAATTTATGTGTATGCCCAACCGCACGATCTACTTGCCGCAAGAGCTCGATGATCTGAGCCGCAGCGTCGGTTTGAACCTGTCGCGTCTGGCCCAAGAGGCGATCCGAGACTATCTGGCCGATCATCGCAGGGAGACTCTCGAAGCGAGGCTCGAGGAAGCTTGTGCGCGTGCGGAGGCCCTGGCTGTCGACTGGCCTGAGAGGTTCCTGAAATACCAGAGGGCACAGGCTCAGGATCGGTGAAGAGGTCGACGGCGGTTAGAGGTCGAGGCCGGTGGCGGCGACGGGGGAGTACGTGGCCATCTGCGGGGGGCTTGCGAGCAGTTCCATGAAGGTTGCCATGACCTCCTGCAGGGCTTCGGACTGGCCTTGTGACTGGATCGCCTCCATAGACGAGAACAGCGCGAAGTAGGAGTAGTTGTTGCCCTCGCCGCGGTGGTACGAGTAGACCTCCACGCCCTCCATCTCGGCTGCGACCGCGACCTGGGCCGCCAGAGCGGCATCCATCTCGTCGTTGCGGCCTTCCTTGCAGGTGAATGTTGCGACCATTGACACTTTGGACATGTGGTGTCTCCTCCGGTTCAGTTGGGCTGCCCAGCATAAGAGGCCGATCGGGTTGATCCCGCGATCGGCGCAGCGGCCTGAAGACCCTGCCCATTCAGTTCACCGACACCGCCTGACCTGCCAACGCCCGCAACGCTGCCGGGATGTCGCCGCTGCTTCGGAATTCGTACGTCCTGCTCATCCGAATTCGAGTAAGCAACCCGAGTTGTTCCAACCCCAACAAGTCGGTTCGGGCCGTCTGGTAGGTCACCTGCTCTTGGTACTGGTGCTCGCGGATCGTGAAGATTCGGTAGGGGTCGCGGTGGGCTTCTTTGACTACGGCGACTTGGCGACGGTTCAGGCTGGGCACCGTGCGAGCGACCCGTTCGACCTCGGCAACCTCGGAGATCTTCTTGGCGACGTATTTGTTCAGGCTCGTGATCGCTTTGTCGATAACCCGCAATTGGTGGATCACGAAGTAGGTGGCGTCGTTGCCGTCTGTCTCGGAGTGGAGGTATGACCGGATGTACTGCGCGGGTGCCTCCCGCAGAATCGTCGAGATTGAGAAGTACGAGGCCAGCCAGTACCCCGACCGAAGCATCAACCAGTAGAACAGGGCCCGCGCGGTCCGTCCATTGCCGTCTACGAACGGGTGGTCGTGACCCACCCAGAAATGAATGAGGATGGCTCGGACGACGGGGTGAAGGAAACCTTCGTCACTTTCGCCGTTGGCAAATGCGCAAAGTTGTTCAAGCCGCTCGGGGAGTTCCTCTGCTGCCGGTGGTATGTGCAGCACCTTGTTGTCATCGCCGGCGACGATGACCCGGTCTTCGCCCGGTTCTTGAAGGCGGCCGGCGTCTGCTTCGTCGACCAGTGTTCCGGATGTGACGATTCGGTGGAGTTCCAACACGTCGTCTGGTGTCAGCGGAGTTTCTTGGTCGGCCAACTGCCCGGCCGCCGACACCGCTCTGTAGTTGTTGAGGATCATCCGTTCGGAGTGGTTCCTTGGCTGCCGTTCCGTCTGAAGCATTTCGCGGGCCACCCTCCTGGTGGTGGCCGCACCTTCCAACATGCTGGAGGTGATCGCTTCCTCAGCGAGCAACGACGACACTAGGTAGCGGTCCCGCGATTGAATAGCGGTGAGAGCGTCTTCAGTGTCGATCCGACCACTTGCCTGTTGGTCGATGCGGTGGACCATGGCTTGGACCGGGTCAACGTTGGAGAACCGGAACGGGTCGCCGTTCACACCTTTGAGGGGCAGATTGCGGGCAAGAGCGTTTCGGCTGTTGACGGTTCCGAACCACCACTCCTTGAGGGTGAGACCATCGGGCGGTTCTCTACGCCACATTTCATCCCAGTGCAGGTAGCGGCCCTTGGGATCGACCGGGTTTGCTGTTGAGAAGATGCGGCCGAGACGCGCCGGGCCGCGTTTGACTACTTCGTTGAACAGTTCATCCCAGTCTGGTGGCGCGAGAACCTTTGCCATGACTGGAACCCTAGCTCGATTCTTGGGCGCTGAATACTAATTTTGACACAAATCATAACTCAATTAGTATTTCGTCGGTGTAATTTGATCTTCCTCGGCAGGTTCGAAGCACCCCTGGTTCGTCAGCCGGTCGATCACGGCGCCAAGCCATTGTTTCTGCCGCTCGCCCAGGCCTTCGTCGGAGAACACGTTCTGCACCAGTGACTCGACTTGCTCGACTGTGCTGTAGCCGCACTCACGCAGCAGCTGTTCGATGTCTGACTCGTCGACCGAGCGTGCTGCTCTCGCTTTCATCGCCAGCAGGTGACCGTTGCTTGGCGCGATCACTTTGAGGTAGGGATGGTCGTACACCACGGTTCCGCGGCGCTTCTCTGGTGGTGGCATGAAGGTGGTCGCATGCTTGTTGATCCAGGTGCTGGGCCAGCCGCGCTGTCTGGCGATCTGTTGCGCCGCGTCCATGACCGCGCAGTATCCTTCTTCGATCCAGGCGTCTATGTCCCGGGTGATCCTGTCTGACTTGTTTGCCAGAATCATCGCAGCGCCGCCGGCGACATAGATTCGCGCCCGTTTGCCGCGTCGTTGGAGGTTGACCGCGAGCTCGCTCAGTGCTTCCTGAAGTTCAGATGCCGAGAAAGCGGGAGTCACACAACTTCCAGTTCACGTTCGGCTATCCACATGCCGTGTACCTCGAACGCCGCCGGAGTGCTCATCATCACTGAGCCGCGCTCGAACTCGAAGTAGCGGGCAGGCCACCACATGCGTTCGAGATAGCGGTTCGCCTGTTGTGTCCATGCCGGCGCGGGCAGTTGGGCGTGGTAGCAGAGATGTTCGACGTAGGCCGCCAAGAAACCGTCCCAGCGCTCGTCGAACAGTTCTGGTTCTTCGCTGACCAGGACGATTCGTTCGGCTCGCTCGGCGTGCTGCCACACCATTCCGAAGTCGTGCAGGATCACCCGCAGCCGGAACGCGTCGTCGTATTCGCGCAGGCCGGGGACGTAGCAGGCCAAACGGTTCTCGGTGATCGTCTTGTCCATCGTGTTGAAGTCTAACTTTTGGGAGTGGTCTCCCTTGCCCGTGCCGCTGCGTCCGGCCGGGGTGAGTCTGGAATACACATGGGTCAGGAGCTGAGGGTGGTGAGTTGTTCGACGGTGCAGGTGGTGTGGGTTGCGCTGGTTGGTCGTGTGGTTGAGGTCAGGGGCTGAGGGTGGTGAGTTGTTCGACGGTGCAGGTGGGTTCGGAGGCGGTCAGCAGTGCGGCGGTGTCTGCTGGGTGGTCGCCGGTGAGTGGGAGAACGGCGACGGTGACCGGGATGCCGTCGATTGCGGTTTCGCTGACTCTGAGGGTGTCTGCGCCGTCGATTTCGGGCATGGCGTGCATGAAGTCGAAGAGGCTTTCCCCGCATGGGGTGGCGACCAGAGCTTGTTGGGTCGGCTCATCGCCTTCGGTGTCTTCGGGGACGGTCGATCCGGCGAAGTCTGTGGCGACCAGGTCACGCCATCGTTCTGTTGCCTGTTCAATCAGCTCGTCGAGGGTTTCGTAGCTCTCAGCGATTTCCAACTGGATCAGTCGGTAGCCCCTGTGTGTGGTCACAGCTGCGACCGTGGTGGTCGCCTCGGCTTGGTCGTCTGTGCCGCCCAGCTCGAAGTCGTCGGCGGCATCCGTCTCCTCAGCCGCGGCCATGGCGTCGCTGTCGACCTCGAAGGACTCTTCGGGCATCGCTTCGGCCATGTCTCCGTCGTCGGCCATGCCACTGTCGGCGGGCGCGTCGCTGTCGTCGGACATGTCTCCACTGGCGGCCATGTCTCCGTCGTCGGCGGCCGTGTCACTGTCGGCGGGCGCGTCGCTGTCGTCGGCCATGTCGTCGCTGTCGGCTGCGAAGTATTCGTCGGCCATCTCGGCGGTGCTTGCGGTCATGTTGTCGTCGCCAGCGGAGTTGAACATGATCACCGCGCCCACCGCGCCGGCGAGGATTATCAGGGTCGCAGCGATGGTCGCCAGTCGCTGGGGATTGAAAGTGCGGATGGCTCGGACCGCCGCCAGGTCGATGACTTGGCTGCTGTTGTCACTCTGGTCCAGGGCCCTGCCGATCAGTTCTTCCACGTCGCTTTGCGCGAGCGGCGCGACGGGCGTGGACACCAACTCGGCGACGGCCTCGAAGTCTCGGACCTCAGCGAGCAGTTCCGGGGAGGCCTGGACGCGGGCAACCTCGTCGAGGGTCGCTTCACCGTCGATGTAGGACGAAACGATTTCGTCGTTGGGATGGGTCGGGTCAGTCATCGGCTCAGTCGTTCTGACGATTGTCAAGCGGGGGTTGGTTCCTCGAATCACCGGGGTTCATGGCGTTCACGAGCCGGCGTCGCCCGCGGGCTATTCGGGAGCGGACCGTGCCGGGCGCGATATTGAGGACCTCGGCGATCTCGTTGTAGTTGAGGCCGGCCACGTCACGCAGCACCACCGCGGTTCGGAACTCTTCGGGGAGTTGCTTGAGCCCGCGGTCGATGTCGATGCGTGCGCTGACGGTGTCGGCGGGGTCTCGGGGTGCGCTCGAGGCCATCGGGTTGGTGTCGGCGTGTTCGTGTTCGGGCAGGCCCGGTGCGGGTTGGCGCCGGCGGCGGCGCAGTTCGTCGATGCAGGCGTTGGTGGCGATCCGGTAGGCCCAGGTTGAGAATTTGGAGCGTCCGTCGAAGCGCGGGAGCCCCTTGACGATGGCGATGAGTGCTTCCTGGGTGGCGTCGAGGGCGTCGGCGTCGTTGCCTGCGATGCGGCGGCAGATTGCGTGGATCCGGCTCTGGTGTGAGCGCAGCAGTTGGTCGAGAGCCTGCCGGTCTCCTCTCTGCGCAGCGTCGATCAGGGTCGTCTCGTCCATGGGAGCGATACTGCGACCCTAGTACGAGCCTGTGCGTCGGCGAGTGTCGGGTGCGGTTTGTGGCTTTGGGGGCTTGCCTCGGCTACTAAAATGTCCGGGTTAGGTGGAGGTGACACCGAAGTTGGCACCTTCGAGTGCGCTGATGCGCTCCCCGTGCCCCATCATGTGCTCAAGTTTCTTGCCGTGTTCGGCTTGGGTCGCCGCTATCGCCGCGACGGTCGCTGTCAAGGCGTTGACCTTCTCGTCGAGTTGGGCAATCTTCGTGTCGATCTTCTCGTCGAGTTTGTCGATCTTCGTGCCCACACTCCTGATGAAGTAGCCGAACATCAAGAGGGCGGCTCCTCCGAAGATGCTGATCGTTTCTACCACGGATGGCTCCATTGTTGTCCTTTCGTGACCCTAACACGCCCTCCGCCAAGGCGGCACGATTAGGACCGGTTGTAGTCACTTGTCAAGATATCACATGTGAAGCCACAACAGCACGTTCCATAACAAGTCCCGCCTGAGGCCCCTGTTCGTTCGGCATTGACGGCAAGTACGAGTCGGTGTGTCAGCTTTGCAGGGCGAAGCCGATGACTCCGGGTCCGCCGTGGGTTCCGACGACCGGGCCGATGACTTCGACTCGTGCCTCTCTGATGTCGACGACCCCGTCGATCATCCGCAGGAAGTCGTCGAGGTCGGGTGCTTGCGCGTGCATGATCGCCAGGTTCTCGGGCTCGTCGTATTCGCCGAGTTTGTCGCGGAGCCAGGCGAGGGCCTTCTTGCGGGTGCGTTGTTTGCTGGCTTCTTCGACCTCGCCGCTCGACAGGTCGAGTATCGGCTTGATCGCGAGCATCGATCCGACCAGCGCTTGTGCTCCGCCGATGCGGCCGCCCTTCTTGAGGTACTCGAGTGTGTCGAGCGCCCCGAAGACGTGGGTGCGGTCGCTGAGGTCGGCTACGGCTGTTTCGATCTGGTCCGTCGTCGCTCCGTTTGCGGCCATTTTGGCCGCGGCGATCACGATCGATCCGAGTCCGACGGTGATCGAGCGGCTGTCGACGACTCGGATGTCGCCGTCGATGCCCGCTGCGGCGGTCTTGGCGGACTGCATTGTTGCCGACAGCGCGGCGGAGAGGTTGATGCAGACGATGCCTGAGGCGCCGGCGTCGAGTTGCCGCCGGAAGGCCTGGTCGAATCGCCCGGGCGCGGGCGCCGCTGTTTCGGGGAGCGTGTCGGCTGCGGCCAGCTCGCGGTAGAACTGCTCGACGTTGAGCTCTTCGCGGTCGATGTACTCGGTTTCGCCGAAGCGGATTGAGAGCGGTACGACTTCGATGCCGAGCTGGTCGACTTCGTCGCCGCGAAGGTCGCAAGCGCTGTCGGTGACGATACGAACGGTCACAGTTCCTCCTGGTCTTGTTGTGGTTGGTCGGGTTGTCCGCTGTGCGGGTGGGTGTCTGGGTGTGGGTGGGTGTCTGGGTCGCGTTCGGGTTGTTCGGGGCTTGGCTGGTCTGAATCTGGGTCTCGCTGCTCGCGATTCGGTGGTTCTGGTTGGTCTGGTTGTTCGAAGTGAGGTGAATCCAAAAGGACTTCAGGTGAGTCGGAATCGGCTGCGTCGGCCGGTGCGTTGTGTCTGACGGTAGCAGCGACGGTGCCTGCGGCGGTCGCGGCGGAGGCGGCAGCGGCAACTCGATTGCGACGGATCCGTAGAATCGTTCGGGCCCACCATCCGCCGAGCACGACCAGTGCGATTATCGAGATCACCAGGCCCAGACCGGAGATGGCTGTGGAGCGGATGTCGACGACTCCTTCGGTGAGCTCGATCTGTCCTGTTGGCGAAGTGATGTTGACGGTGACTCTGGCATCACCGGAGGCGAGCGTTTCCACCCGCACGAGGATCTCGTTGTCGCCGGGGTCGAGCGTCTGAGTGAATCGCTCGCCGTCCACGAATCGCAGTTTCTCGGCGCTGAGCAGCAACTCGACGGTGATCGGCAGCGGCTGTCCGTTGCGGATGGTGATCCGCAGGTCTGCCTGGCGGTCGGTCAAGGTGATGCGTTCGGCCGGTTCGATGGTGATGTCGGCTGTTCCGGTGAGCACTTCCTCGAACACGCTGCGGGTGTAGGCGGCGCTCTGCTGGCTGCTCAGTCCGCTCGCTGCCGCGGCTCGCATGAGCGTTTCGAGCGGGGTTATCGGCGTTCGTTCGGGGGCGATCATCGAGGCGTAGGCGGCGACGGTTCCGCGGGTGGTGCCGATGTCGGCCGACCGCTGTGACAGGTCAGGTGTCGGCGCCGACCCGAACGTGGCCAGCAGCGGGGTGCCGTCGGCGTTGTGGGCGACAGGCACTTGCAGGGCTCTAGCGATGTCCGACGTCTGCAGGCTGCTTCGTGCGTCGATGCCGTCGAGGAGCACGTCGAGCGCGGCCGCGTCGAGCCGGTCGAAGTCGATCAGGATGGCGCTGTCGGTGCTCGCGTTGGCCGCCTCGATGGCGAGTTCGGTCAGGGCGCGCTGCCCGGCGAGTTCGGGGTCGGGGTGGCTGAGCGCTTGTCGCAGCGAGGTGTCTATGGCGATGGCTTTCATGGTCTCGCCGCCGCTGGCGTCGAGGTGGACGGGGGCGAGTCCGCCAGTCCCGGGCGGAGCGTCGATGATGGCGCTCTCGGTGCCGTTGCCGGCCAGCAGAGCCAGTGTCTGGGGCGCGGTGTTGCGGTCGAGCTTGGAGATCGTCGAGGGCTGGCGCCCGAGTATCTCAGTGATGACCGCCGCTCCGTGGCTGTACTGGTCACCGATGAGTTCGATGTCGCCGGCGAGCCGCCAGGCATCCTCGTCGAGGTCGACCCAGGGGGCGTTGAGGACGGGCCGGTCGGCGAGCAGTGCGATGAACTCGTCGAGTCGGCCGGGTTCGCTGACGGCGAGGGATTGCAGCGTCTCTGGCTGCAGCGCCACGGTGATCGGCACCCGCCGGAGTCGGGCGATTCGTCGCGCGCGTTCGAATAGGTCTTCGGTGTCGAGCGCGATGGTCTGGTCGGGCTGGAGGGCGAGTGGTGCGCTGAGGTCGGCGAGGAATGCGATGTGAAGGGTGTGGTCTGGTTGGTCGTCGAGCACGAGCAGGTGGGTGACGAGCGTGTCGATTGCGTCGCCGTTGGCGTCTTGGAGGGTGATGACGACGGGCAGGGCGCCTTGGTTGATTCGCAGGATCTCCCCGATTTCCTCGTCGGGTATCTCGATTGAGAGGATCTCGCCGCTGCTGTTGAGTTGGCAGGGGGCGGTCTCGAGGGGTTCGTCGGTGTCGCAACTGAAGTCGCTGAAGGGTTTCTGGTCGCCTAGCCCCTGGTAGCTGGAGCGGACGTCTTCGCGGCTGGTGAGGGCTGCGAAGGTCTGTACCCGGATTATGGAGTCGGCTGGTGCGCTGAGCCTCAGGTCGATGGTTGCGGGGGTGTCGCCCACAAAGGCGGTTTGGGAGACAAGGTCGATCCGCCCTTCGGCTTGGGCCGCTGCCTGACTGACTGGCGCGGCCGCGGCGAGCAGCACGATCGTGAAGGCGAGTGCCGAGACGGTGGTTGCGCGCCCGGTCTCGGTGTGCTTGGAGCGACCGCGCGCGGAATGATCGCGTGCGGTGTTGTGGGGCTCAGGGTGATCGTGGTTGGGGTGGCCGTGCGCGGTGTTGTGGGGCTCAGGGTGATCGTGGTTGGGGTGGCCGTGCGCGGTGTTGTGGGGCTCAGGGTGATCGTGGTTGGGGT